>JANNEV010000161.1:0-17567 GCA_031379145.1 Gemmatimonadaceae bacterium | reverse complement strand
CCGATCCCACGCGCCGCGCCCTGCTGGATCGGCTGCGCGAAAGGCCCTGCACGACCGGTGAGCTGACCGAGACATTCCCGCAATCGCGGTTTGCGGTGATGAAGCATCTCGACGTGCTCGTCGCGGCCGGACTTGTCCTTGTGCAACGCGCCGGGCGAGAACGATGGAATCATCTCAATCCCGTTCCGCTGCAAAACATGTACGAGCGTTGGGTTCGACCCTATGAAGGTCTGTGGGCGGCCTCGCTCCTGCGTGTGCGCGACGCCGTGATATCGACATCGACACCGCCCGCGCCCTCACCACTTCAACGTCAGCGACACAACATGACGACGCCCACAGCCATCCCGTCCGTCCCAACCTCGGCTGGCATGCTCACCGTGTCGATGGAAATTCCGATTGCCGCCTCGCCGACGCGAGTGTGGCAGGCGCTCACGACCCAAGTGTCGCTCTGGTGGCCGCGCGCGTTCTTGGTCGCGGCGGATCGCATGCAGTTTGACGCACGACTTGGCGGGCGTCTGTTCGAACAGGGTACCGACGGTGGCGGCGCGGTGTGGTACACCGTCTATGCCATCGTTCCCGGCACGTCCATCGACCTGGTCGGTCAACTCTCGCCGGCCTACGGTGGCCCGGTTCAGTCATTCCTGCGACTGGTGTTGCGCGAGCACGGCCACGTCACCGTGCTTGCGTTGACCGATGCCGTGATCGGCAACGTCGGCGAAGGATCCCGCGCATCACTCAGCGCGGGGTGGCGCACCGTCTTCGACGACGGGCTTCGCGCATTTGTGGAGGGTGCGTGAAGGAGTGGGAAAGCGGAAGCCCTCGGAGGCGGAGTCTCGGAGGAAGGGCGTAGTTGCGACCTTCCTATCTGGTACCTATTTTTAGGTAGTAGCTACTCCCTAGAATTCCTGTACGACCCAGACCTTCCCAATGACGCCCCGACTCATGCCCGCCAAAGCCAATCCCCTCACCGCTCACAATCGCTTTGCCGGCGGCGGGGTGGCGGTGCTCGGTGAAGACTTCACCGATCGCGAAACCGAGCGCACCGAGATCGCACGGAGCCTGCGGGCGCCACGCGGCCACCTCGTCGTGGCGGGGCTCCGACGCATGGGAAAGACCTCCGTCCTCTTGGCCGTCCGCGACGAATTGGTGAAAGCCGGTGAGCCGGTCCTCTACGTAGATCTGTGGACCGCATCGACGATCGAGGATATGACCACGCGTCTCGCGTCCGCCGCGGCCGCCACGCTCGGGAGGCGATGGCAGGACACCGTGATGCAGCTGGGTCGAACGCTCAAACTCGGATTCGAGGTCTCCGAAACATCGACGGGGATGATGATCCCGGTCCCCAAACTCGAGTTCCGCGACGCCCCCGTGGCCACGCAACGCCAACGCCTCGTCGACGCCCTCGATCTACTCGAGCGCCTCGCCACCAAGCAGAAGGCGCATCTCGGCGTCATCATCGACGAGTTCCAGGAAATCGAGCGCCTCGGCAGCGAAGGCAAAGGTCCGAAGCGGGTCAGTGCCATGCGTCAGGTGCGCGCCGCGATTCAGCATCACAAACACGTGACGTACGTATTCGCCGGCTCGGACCGTCGGCTGATTGAGCAGCTGCACGCAGAAGATGGCGGCGCGTTGCATAACCTCGGACGGAAGTACGACATCGGTCCCATTGACGCCATGCATTTCGCAAAGTGGATTCAGCAGCAGTTTCGCGCGATGGGCATTGACGGCGCGGGGATGGGACCACGCATCATCGACGTCGCCGGTCCGCGTACGCGCGACGTGCGCACCTTGGCCGAGTCCACGGCGGAGTTGTCGCGCGAATCTGCCGTCGTGTCGGAGGCCCTGATCGAGTCCGCCATGCACGCGATTGTTCGACAGCGACGGTCCAGCTACGAGGCCGATTGGAAAGCGCTCACCAGAATGCAGCAGAACGTGCTGCGCGCCGTCGCAGCCGAGGGCACGGGGCTGACCAAGCGCGAGACGAGAACGCGTTTCGGGCTGGGCGAGGCCAGCGCGATCTCCAAGACCATCGACGCCATGTCCGAGCGCGCAGTCCTGCTACGCGACGACGCCGGTGTGATTTTTGATGACCCGTTTTATCGCGCGTGGGTGATTGTGTCGGCGCTGCCGGATGTTGGCGTGCGCCTGCCAGTGACGTTTGTGCCGAGGCGTTAGCAAGCGGGAGCAGGTTCGATACGATAGTTGGTATGAAGCGGCGGCTGGTCCTCCACGGTAACGTGGAGATACTCTCTGCTCCACCACTATCCACGCGCTCATCGTCTGGCGACGGGGCGCATACCGGGAGGCCAACCGCCGATGGAGATCATGGGCCTGGATTTGCACAAACGCGAGAGTCAGCTGTCCATCAGAGGCGACGAGGGCACGATCACCGACCGCCGCATCGCCACCAGTCGGGAGCGATTCACCGCCGTGCTGGGCGGGCGGGCGCCGGCTCGCATCCTGCTTGAGGCGAGCACCGAGAGCGAGTGGGTGGCCCGCCACCTCGAGTCGCTGGGACACGAGGTGATTGTGGCGGACCCGAACTATGCGCCGATGTACGCCAATCGCTCGCGCCGCACCAAGACCGACAAGCGCGATGCGCGCACGCTGATGGATGCGCGCGAAACGGGCGCGTGGCGTCCGGCGTATCGGCTCTCGGAGGCACGGCGCCATGTGCGGGCCGAACTCGCGGTGCGCGATGCGCTGGTGCGCACGCGGACGCGATACATCGCGCTGGCGAAGGCACTGGTGCGACGCGATGGACTGCGCGTCCCGACGAGCGCGAGTGCGTGGGTGCCGACCCGGATCGCGGAACTCGACCTGTCGCCCACGTTGACGACGGAATTGGCGCCGCTGTTCGCGGTGTTCGCGCCGCTCAACGCGCAGATCGGCGTGGCCGACGCGCGCATCGCGGCCTTCGTGAAGGAGGAGTCGATCGCGCTCCGCCTCACGACCGCGCCGGGCGTGGGGCCGGTGACGGCCAGTGCGTTCGTGGCGACGATTGACGACATCGCGCGGTTTCGCTCGGCACACGAACTCGAGTCCTACCTTGGCCTGATTCCGAGCGAGCGCAGTTCCGGGGAAAAGCGCCAGCTCGGCCACATGACCAAAGCGGGCAACGGGCGCATGCGCTGGTTGCTGGTCGAAGCGGCGTGGCAGATCCTGCGCTCGAACGCCCCGGAGACCGCCGCGCTGCGCGCGTGGACCGTGCAGATCGCGCAGCGGCGGGGCAAACGGATCGCAGTGGTCGCGCTCGCGCGCCGCCTGGCGGGGATCCTGTATGCGATGTGGCGGGACGACGTGCCATACGAGGCGCAACCACTCCGTCCACGAACGCAGGAGGCCCCACCGCGCGCGGCGTAGCGCAGCACACCGGGCGCGAATCGAGCGGACTGAATCGGGAGCGGCGAGCGCGTAAATTTCCTTGACGCACCACGGACCATCGACGTCGTGGGATAGTTGGCGCCGTCCGCTCTTTCGTACCCACCCGAATGCGCCAGGACCATCGCGTCCCACACGAGAGCGCGAACAGAAGGCTCGACAGCACCTCGAGGATCGCTCGGACAATCGAAGAAAAGTTGCTACGGCAAGCCCCGCAACGGCACGTGGGGGCTTGACGCGGGCCGGCGCTTCACAGAATGAAATTCGATTGGGTCATGCGTCGCAGCGAATACGCGCAAACCCGTGGTCGAGCACGCCGCAGGCGAGGAACTTGTCGGCCACCTGCGCGACCACGGGGCGCCACGGGCCATACGCGCGCCCGAAGCGCTCGTCGTAGACGGTCTGCAGGCGGTGCAGATGGTCCGACACCAGCCGAAAGAGCGGCGAGGCCTGCGGGCGTCGGGGCTTGTAGACGCCACGCTCCGCCGAGGCCGCATCGGGCATGCGCGCTCCGGGACCGAGGAGCGCCGAGCCTACGTCCGACGCGGGCGCGGCCCGTCACGTTTCCGTTGCGCACCGGGCCGTTTCGACGCAACGTCCGCGTAGCACGGGCCTAACGATGCTTACGGTTGCCGAGTGGACCGACCGTCAGCGGAGCGCCACGCATCGGGTGACGCATCGGGCGGTCCGCTCGCAACAGAAGCCGGCGTTGAGCCTTCTATGAGCTTGCATTTGTCAAGTCGAGGATGACGGGTAGCCGCCGGCGGACTCGGGTTGCGTGCCAAGCGAGAGGCCCGTCTGCGTCATGCGCGCACCGCCCGCCTGCTGCACAGCGAGGGCGATCCCGAAATCGGCGACGATCGCAGCGCCGTCTTGCAGCAGGATGTTCTCCGGCTTGATATCGCGATGGATCACCCCCTCGCGATGAGCATAGTCGAGCGCACTGGCGATCTCACGGGCCAGGCGTACCGCATCGGCAATGGGTAGCAGCTGTTCACGGTCCAGTCGCGCCCGCAGCGTTTCGCCGCGCACATACGGCATGACGTAATACAACAACCCGTCGGTGGCGCCAGAATCGAGCAACGGCAGGATATGTGGATGTTGAAGCTTGGCCGTGGTCTTGATTTCGCTTAAAAACCGGTCTGCCCCCGGCGCGGCCCCAAGATCCGGATGCAGCACCTTGATCGCGACATCGCGGTCGTGCTTGAGATCGTGCGCGAGATACACGGTCGCCATGCCACCGACGCCGAGTTCACGGAGAACGCGGTAGCGGTCGGCGAGCGCGGCGGTGAGGCGCGTCATGACGTCGCTCACTTGGCCGCCCCATCCACGGCGGTTTTCAGGCGAGCAATGAAATCCGGAATGAAACGGAGATAGCGCGAGTCCGTTTGCGCCGGGCTTTGCGCGTAAATGATGCCACCGTCCCAGGACGCACGATTGGACCAGCCGGGCGTGTCGACAAAGAGTGGATCGCGAGCCCAGACGCGCGGGGCGCCGATGAGCGCGCCACTCACGCGATCAAAACGCGCGCTGTACCACGTCACGCCCGATCGGTAGAGCAATTCCGTGGGCGAGAGCCAGATCGGTTCCACGCCGCCGACCGCCACTTGGCTCTGCTGCGTGCCGCGCGGATACGGTCCGACGAAGAGCTGATTGGTTTGCGAGGTATGCCAGGCGACCCGCGTGGCATCGGGGGAGCGCGTCATGAAGATCGCGTCCGTCGACACCGTATCGATGCGCACCGCACGACCGGACAACCGCAAACGAAAGACCGACGGGATACGACTGTCGCGGGCCAGGATCGTCGAGTCATCGCTGAAGTCGAGGGCATCGAGGGCATCTTGGTCGCCGACGCGCCGCATGAGCGTGTCCGGCGCGCCAGACGCATCGGGCGAACCGATCAGCAGCGCCGCGCCGGCATCGTCTTCCACGCGCACCACGATCCGGTCGCTTCGCGGGTTCCAGAGCGGCATCCGGATGATCGGCGCCCGGAGCCAGACCTGCGAGAGTCCACTGCGTAAGTCGTAAATGCGCAACTCATCGCCGTCGGACGTGGCCACCACGGCGGCCAGACGTTTCCCGTCGCGGGAGAGATCGAAGCGGAGAAACGGACCACGTTCCATGGGCAACGGCACGGCGTCTGAGCTTTCGCGACGCACCACCATGGCGGCCAGCCGTTCCGTACCAGCGGGTGCGTACCCAAGTACTCCGTTCGTCGACAGCTCGAATTGCGCGATGCCATTCACATCGCGGCTCACGCCGCGCACCAGTGACACTGCCCGACCCAGTTGGTGCGTGCGCGCGTCATACGCGGCCCCGCGCAGCGTGCCGTCGAGCGCGACGTAGATCATGTAGGCGCCGTCGATGAGCTGGAATGCGGCCCCCGACACCGCTCGCCCCGCTTTGCCGTCTTCACGCGTCGTCGTCATGGGCAGCACCGTGCCGGACGCAGGATCGATCAGCGTGGCCGTCTCGTTGTAGCTGCACAGCATCGTACGTTCGGCGGCAAGCCACTGGCCCCACGGGCAGCGCGTCCCCGAAATCTTGCGATCCTCGACCACGCCCAGTTCGGGATCGAGCCAGGTCAATCGGTAGCCGTCGCCCGCGAGCGCGAAGAGACGCGTCGTGGAGATCCATTCCAGCGTGGCCGGAGGCGCGCTCTCCATCAGTTGACGAGGCTCGCCGCCACTGATGGGCAGGATCATGAGATGCGTCCTCGTCGCGAACGCAAGGCGCTGCCCGTCGGGAGAGATGCGTGGACTGCGGCCACCCGACGTGCCGGCAATCGGCGCCGCCGATGCGTCGAGGAGACTGCGGCGCCAGAGCATGGTGGAGTCACCGCGCTGCACGGCGTACACCACGAAGTCGCCGCGAGGCGAGACCGACAGTTGGCGATTCGACGAACCGAATCCGGTCGCGACCGTCCCCGCCACGCGCGCCATTGGCGCGCTGTCCGGCAGCGCCGCATCGAAGATCGCGGCCGAGGCCGGAGCGGGTACCCGCGTGAGCGCCCATGCGGCTGCCGCAATCGAAACCACGGTGGTGACGGCCAGTGCGGCGGCGACCACCCGTAGCCCCCGGCTGCGCTCCGTGGAAGCCGGCGCCATAGGCGAGTGCACCGCGTGCCGATCCACGTCGGTCGTGTTCGCGGTGAGCGCCGCGACGAACTCCGTCGTACTGGCAAAGCGATCCGCCGGCAGCTTGCACCGCGCGCGCAGCACCGCCTGCTCCGCGCCGAACGGCACGGTATCGCGCACCGTGCGGATCGACTGCGGCTTTTCGGTGAGCACGCGCGCCACGATGGCCTGCACGCTCGAGCCGGTGAAGGGCGCATCGCCGGTGAGCATTTCGTAAGTGACCGCACCGAGCGCGTAGATGTCACTGCGCGCGTCGATGGTGCGTTCGCCCATCGCCTGCTCGGGGCTCATGTACTGCGGCGTGCCGAGGCTCAGGCCCGTTTGCGTCATGCGCTGACCGCCAGCGGCTTGCACGGCGAGCGCGATGCCGAAGTCGGCGACGATGGCGTGCCCGTTCTGCAGCAGGATGTTCTCGGGCTTCACATCACGGTGCACGATGCCGAGCGCGTGCGCGGCGCCCAAGGCATCAGCCACTTCGCGCGCGATGCGCAGCGCGTCTTCGATCGGCAACTGCCGCTCACGGTCGAGGCGCGCCCGCAGCGTCTCGCCGGCGATGAACGGCATGACGTAGTACAGCAATCCGTCCGCGGCGCCCGAGTCGAGCAGCGAGAGGATATGCGGATGCTGCAGCTTGGCGGTGGTCTTGATCTCGCTTAAAAACCGCTCGGCGCCCAGCGCGGCACCCAGATCGGGATGCAACACCTTGATCGCGACGTCGCGCTCGTGCTTGAGATCGTGCGCGAGGTACACGGTGGCCATGCCGCCGGCGCCGATTTCGCGGTCAACCCGGTAGCGGTCTGAGACCGCGGCGGTGAGACGCGAGAGTGTGTCGCTCATGGAGTGTCACTCACAGGCGCGACGAGACGGGCGGCGGGCATGGCGGGGAATATGGCACACTCATGCACGACCTGTGTCGGCTGGTGCACCGCTGCGTTCAAGACGTCCGTGCAAAGCGTTCACGGAGTCGACGCGACGCTACCAGAACACGTCGACGCCGAGGTCGGCGAAGGCAGCGTCGTTGGTCACGACGGCGCCCTTGAGAGCGAGTGCCTGGGCGCCGATCAGTCGATCGAAGGGATCGCGATGCGCGCTCTCGAGTTGACCCGCGCGGATCGCCGACGCCACATCGACGTCGAGCAATCGAAAGCCATCCGCCTCAACGACGTATGCAAAGTCGTTGAGCATGGCCGGAGGGACGGTGAGTTTCCCGAGTCGCACCTTGGTCGCGATCTCGAACGCGCTGGCGGCGCTCACATACACCGTGCGCTGCGGCGCCTCCAGCATGGCGCGACGGGCCAACGATGACAAACGCGGGCTATCGGCGTGCCAGAAAATGAACGCGACCGTGTCGAGCAGCAGTGGCTGCACGAGATCGGTCATAGCCCCGAGGCGTCGGCGTCCTCGTCGGTGAGCGGCGCGAACGCGTCGTCGCTGAAACGAATGCTGTCCTTGAAGCGCCCGGGCATCGGCACCGGCACGAAGGGGCGAAGCTCGGCCATGGGGTGGCCGTTCACGCTGATCACGTAGCCCTCGCCAGACGCCGCGACTTCACGCACGAGGGCGGCCAGCTTGGCCTTTGCTTCGGAGATCGGAATGGTCGCCATACGTGGTCAATGTATTCTGACCATTCAGATAGGTCAACTTCGGAAGCTGGCTATGGGTCCGCCACCGCCCTCACCGCTTGGCCTTCGCCGACAACTCGCTGAACCAGTTCTCCACGTACACCAGCGACGTGGCCGACGACTCGCGGATCATCACGAACCGCTGGCCGTCGGGCGACACGTCGTACTGCGCGCGATTGCGCGCGGTGCGGTATCCCGACACCGGGAACAGTGCGCGCGTACGATAGGAATTTCGATTGGGGTCGGTCGAGCATTCGGCGCGATCACCAACCGCGCGCGCACCGACTGGCGGGCGGCGGCAGGCCCGCCGACGCGTTCGTGCGCCTCGAGGGCCGTGGGAACGGCGGTGACCGTGGGGGGGGAGCGGTGCCGGCGGGGTCCAATCCGTCGCGCCGGTGGGACGACCGCCCACGCCAAAGGTCCCCGCGTGGTGGCGGGGGGTCGGGGCCGTACGCAGGTGACAGGCGGAGCGTCGGCGGGTGGGCGTGGGACCCGGGTCGATGGGGGGCTCCGTGGCCCGGCGTGCGCCGCACGGGCGGCGCGGGTCCGGCGGTGGGTGAGGATCTGGTCGATCACCGCCGCCTGGGTGATGCAGGCAACGATGCGCATTGCGCCGTGGCAGCACGGGCACGCCAGCGGGTCCACCTCAAAGAGCTGCTGGAGGAGCGCCGCCGTAGGGCTTATGCCCACCGGCGGCTGGCCTCGGTGGGCGCCAGCCGTGGCGCGGGGACGATGGCCGGTGGCCCGTCCGCGGCGGCGGGCGCCGCCTTGCGCCGCGTGCCACGGGGGCGGTTGGCTTACCAGCCATCGTATCGTGTCGTAACATGCCGCTTGTCCGGAGTGTGCACGAGCACCCGGGCCAGGAACTCGAGCGGGTCGGCGGTCTCGGTGCCCGCCGTGGGTCCGTCGGACTTGTCGGAGCGATACGTCACCGCCTTCGCGGTCCGGTCGTACGTCAGCCGCTCCAGCGCGACGGGATTCCGGGCGCAGTAGCGCGCGAGGCGCGTCGCGAACGCGCGATTGTCCTCGGGGACCCGAAGGGGTCCTCCCAGACGGCCGTATGCACGTGGAACCCCGAGTGCGGCCAGGTGAGCATGCCAGCGGCTTCGTCCTCGTCGAACAACGAGGAACTCGCCGCCGGCCGGATCTTCCCGGAGCTCAAGCGTATTCGCGAGGTCTCTCACGCGATCGCGATGCAGGTGGCCGCCTTCGCGTTCTCCTACGGGCTGGCTCGATGCGACGCGCCGGAGGACCTGGCCGAGGCCATTGCCGACGCCATGTACGTGCCATCGTACGACCGCATGACGTAATGGGACCGGGGGTTCGACGTGTGCTTGCTCCCTATGCGAGGGGCAAGTACACGTCGGTGATCATGTCCGATTCCATCACGCGCGGGCCCACGTTCACGTAGTGGAAGAACATGGGAAACGCGCCGACGCGCTCGCCGCTGGTCGGAAGCCACTCCCCGACCAGCCACGCGGCCGCCGTATTGTGCAGACGGGAGCCGAGATGCGTGACCTTCGCGCAACGGAGCCCGGGGATGACCTTCCCCACCACGCCGTAGGCGTTCGGGGCGATCTCGCCATCCACGGAGAGGCAGAAGTCGACGCGATGGTCCTCTTCGGCTACGGAGGGGTCGGTGTAGTGCACACCATACGTGCGATGGACAGCCTGATCGGTGAGTCCGAGTTCCAGCTTCCATGCGACCAGTTTCCGCGCGGTGTCATGCTCGCCGGACGGCGATCCGTGATGCGCAATGACGGCCACCGCGGTGGGAGGAAAACGAACGATGTCGACGTGCATGTGCGGCATGTTGTGAGTGACCTCGGGTCAGCAGTTCTTCTCGCGGATCGGAAACGAGCAGGTGTCCCGCCGGTGGCCGGACTACCGCACAAACAGCCCGACGTCCGGCCGGACAATGATCGTCTTGCGTGCCGCGATGAGCGCGCCAACCTCGCCAGCAAACGACGCAGTTCGCAACTGCTGCTGCGCGCGTTGCCAGTCACCGAGCGAGCGTATGCCGTAGATCCGAAGCATGTCCCAGCCGTCGCTCACCAGCAGGCGACCCGTCTCCGACCACTGATACAGGCCGCGGGATTTCTCAAACGGTCGCGCGCTGTTCAGTGTGGCGCGCTCGAACGCGCCCTGTCTCCCCGGCACAACTCGGATGTACTCGAAGACGGTGAGCAGGGTCGCATCGCCCACGGCGTCGCTCAACGTCGGTACTATCTCCACGAACTGATCGTGATGCGACTGCGTCATGGCGGCCAGGGTACCATACAGCGCGAACGCTGATACACCGGACGCGTGCGGCCGCCGCAACGCCTGATTCGCCACGTCCATTCCCGACATACCGTCGTAGCTGCTCACCACAATCAGGTCGAGCGGCTCCGGACTTTCGGCCTCGCGATACGCCCGGAAGCGTCGAAGCGCCGATACGTCAGCGTAGACAGGCTTGAGCTGCTTTTCGTAAATGGCCAGCGCTTCGGCCGTGCGTCCGGGAGAGAAATGAAACGTCACGATCTGCCGAACTTCGGCGTTCGCAGAGTCGCGCTGCGCGTGCGCGCGGCTGGTGAGCAGCACCGTCGACAGGACGAGCGCGACCGAGAGCCAGACGGATACGACGGAACGTGTCGACAGCGCGCGCTGAGTCACAGGATCTCGTTGAAGGAACGCGGACAGGGTCACGAAGCAACACCACGCTACTGTTTGGTCACCGTCACGGACACAATGCGATCGAGCTTCGGAAACAGGCGATCCATGTACGCATTGCCTCCACGTTCCAGCGGGCCCTGCTTGCCCTGTCGCACGCCGCTGCCCGACTCCTCACCGTACCCGCCATACAATCGATCGAGCACGTCAATGCCTTGAACGACGGTCCCGAGAATCGTGAACGGCTCGACGTCGTTACGCACGTTGTCCGCGAGATTGACATACAGCTGCGTGTTGCGTGTATGTTCGCGACCGGGCCCCTCATACGAAAACGCAAACGTTCCCCGTGCATTGCGCGAACGCGGCGCATCGTCGCGCAGATAGCGCCCTTTCCACGCCGCATTGACCGCCGAGTCTCCGTTCAGGCCCCACTGCACGATGTATCCCGGGCGCACCCGGTGAAACCGTGTATCCGTGAAGTAGCCCATTCGTGCCAGATTGTAGAGCCGATCGGCGCCAATAGGGCCCCAGTCGCGGTGGAGTGCAAGCACGAAGACGCCTTGCGTCGTCTCGAAGCGCAAGTGCGACAGGAGTGGCGCTGGTCGAGTGAACTCCGCGTTGCCGGGGTCGAGCAGCAGCGCGCGCGCATCGGGCGCGGCAGTGCGGTGCGACGGACGAACGCATGCTGCGATCAGCAATGTCGCGACGGCACAACGCCACACTGCGCCTCGTCGAAACGGGCGACGGCGGCTCATCCCGACCGGTGCCACGGCGGACAGATGAGCGCGCGTGCGGTGTCTCGCACTACTGCGTCACGCCCATCAGGTACTTGGCGTACCATCCGATATATCGGTCATAGCGATCCTTCACGAAACTCGGTCGAGTGATGCCGTGAAACTGGCCCGGATAGACAATCAGTTGACTCGGGACGCCAAGTGACTTGAGCGCCTGGTACATCTGCTCACCACCCGCGATCGGCACGTTGAAATCCTTCTCACCGCCGAGAAACAGCGTAGGCGTGGTGATGCGGTCGGCGTGCCAGAACGGGTAGGACAGCTTCTCCCATAACCTGGGATTCTTCCACGGCGCACCCAGTTCGTTCTCGTACTGGTAGATGTACTGATCGGTGCCATACATGCTGGTTTGCAGCGCGCTGCCCGCTCCGCTGGTGCCGGCCTTGAAGCGCGTGGTGGTGGCGATCGTGTAGTCCGTCAGGATTCCACCATAACTCCAACCGCCGATTCCCATGCGTGTGGTGTCCACAATGCCCATGCCGATCACGTGGTCCACGCCAGCCAACAGGTCTTGCACCTCCTTGTTTCCCCAGTCGGCGAAGATGGCCTTCTTCCACGCCTGCCCGCGCCCCGAGCTACCGCGGTAGTTCACCGCCAGCACCAGATAACCATTGGCCGCAAACAGCTCGCGCTCGAACGCGAAGCTGTGCTGATCCTGACCGTTCGGGCCGCCGTGAATGCGCAGGACCAAGGGATACTTCGTGCCCGCCGAGAAGCCGGCCGGCTTGACCAGCAGTGCACCAACTGTGAGCCCGTCCTTGTTCTTGAACGACACGTCCTCGGTGCGGCCGAGCGCGAGCGACGCGAGGGTGGAGTCGTTGACATGGGTCAGCGCGCGGAGTGCGCCCTTTTCCAAGGCAAATACTTCAGGCGTGTGTGTGGCATCGCCCGTGTTGAGCACCATCCGACCGTTGGCGGCAACGTCATACGCCGTCACCGCACGTCGTCCGTCGAGCAGGCGCGTCACCGCACCGCCGGCCGCCGGCACCGCTGCCAGATGCACCGCCCGATCATCGCCGAGCAGAAAACGCAGCGTGGCGCCGTCCGCGCTCCAGGTGAGCGCGTTGACATCGCGATCGAGTGTGGGCGCGACCAATCGGGCCGCGCCGCCTCGGCTCGGCACGACAGCAATCGTGTTCTGGGTGTACGCCGACAGCACTGGCTCGCTGCCCTGCAGGTACGCAATCCACTCACCGTCCGGGCTCCACACCGGACTCGCGTCGGGTCCCAGCCAGGTGGTCAGCTTGAGCGGCGTCGCGCCGACGGCGGCATCGACCACATAGATGTCCGCGTTGTTGGAACGATCTGGATCTGTGCTTGCCCGCTCGCTGACGAACGCCAGGCGTTTGCCATCCGGCGACCAACGCACCGACCGATCGTCAAAATCACCACTGGTCACTTGCACCGCCTTCTTCGTGGCCAAGTCCACGATGTAGACATGATCGCGAAGCCGGTCGAGGTAGCCCGTGTTGTCGCGTTTGAAGCTGTATCGATCCATCACCAGCGGCTTGGGGCTGCGCGACTTGAGCGAGTCTGGTTTCGACTCCTCCGGATCGGGGTCGTGCGACACCACGGCCAGCCGAGTTCCATCGGGCGACCATTCGTACTCGCCAACGCCGCCCTTGAGGTCGGTGAGCCGCACGGCTTCGCCGCCTGCGCGATCCAGCAACCACAGCTGTCCACCTTTCGACTCGTATCGCCCTGACACGAAGCTCAGATAGCGATTGTCCGGGCTCCAGCGTGGATTGCCCTCGCCTTCCGGCGAACTGGTCAGGCGCAGCGTCCGTGATCCGTCGTAACTCACCATCCAGACGTCGCTATCGCTCTTGTCCTTTGCGGAATCGACCGTCGTGACGGTATAGGCAATCCACGCTCCATCCGGCGAGAGACGACCGGCTCCAACATCACGAAATCGGTAGAGGTCGGCCGAGCGAATCGGCCTCGGCGATTGCGCGGCGGTGGAAGCCGAGGCGCCGACGAGAAGCGAAAGGCACAGGAGCGAGAGCCGCAGTGCGCGCATGACAGGAGAGGAAGAAGGGCAAAGTGTGGCCGACGACTGCCGATGGAGCAGAACTTAGCGCGATCTGCGGCGCGTGCGACGGGTGCCACACCGCAGACAACCGGGGCAGCAACTCTCGCCTGCGATGCTCCGGCGCGTACATTCTGGCTTGTCTGTCTCCCCCTCTTTCGCTCGTCCAACTCCGACCGAGCCAATCGTGCCTCGCTCAAGCGTTCGCCTTCGTCTTCGCTCATTCGCACTGCGTGCCGTCCGACCGCACACCGTGCTCGCGTGGGCGGTTGTCGCCGCTCCGACCGCGGCCGCGCTGCTCATCGCCACGCTCCCGGCTGCGGCCCACGCGCAGGCCACGTTCCCGTCGGGCGCGATCCAGGGCCCGCGCTGGCGCCACATCGGGCCGTTTCGAGCGGGCCGCACCAAGAGCGCGGTGGGTGTACCGTCACAGCCCAACGTGTTCTACATGGCCGCCACCAATGGCGGCGTGTGGAACACCAATGACGCCGGTCGCACGTGGAATCCGATTTTCGACGCGCAGTCCACCGGATCGATCGGTGCGGTCGAGGTGGCGCCTTCCAATCCGAACGTGCTGTACGTGGGCAGCGGTGAAGGCCTTCAGCGCCCCGATCTGTCCACCGGCGACGGCATGTACCGCTCCAACGACGCGGGCCGCACGTGGACCCGGCTGGGACTCCGCGATGGTCAGCAGATTCCGCGCATTGCCATCGACCCGCGTGATCCGGAACGACTCTTCGTGGCGGTGTTGGGACACCCGTACGGCCCGAACCGCGAACGCGGCATTTATCGCTCAACCAACGGTGGCCGCACGTTCGAACAGGTGTTGTTCAAGGATGAGAACACCGGCGGTGCCGATGTCGTCCTGTCTCCGGACGATCCGAATACCGTGTACGCCGTGCTTTGGGAAGCGCGCCAAGGCCCTTGGGAGAACGCTGCGTGGAGCGGACCCAACTCCGGACTCTTCAAGAGCACGGATGGTGGTGCCACGTGGACGCAGCTGGCCGGCGGACTCCCCACCACCGCCGACGGTCTCGGTCGACTCGGCATCGGCATCAGCCCGAGCAATCCACGGCGCATCTACGTCACTGCCACTGCCGGCGCCAAGAGCGGCGTCTATCGCAGCGACGACGCCGGTGCCACGTGGAGCCGCACCACCGCCGACAATCGCATCTTCGGTCGCGGTGATGACTTCGCGGCACTCACGGTCGATCCGCGCGATCCAAACACCGTGTTCAGCATGAATGTCGTGGCGTGGAAGAGCACTGACGCGGGCGTGACGTGGAAATCGCTGCGCGGCGCCCCGGGTGGCGACGACTACCAGCGGCTGTGGATCAATCCGCTGCAGCCCGACGTGATGCTGCTGGTCGCCGATCAGGGCGCAGTCGTCACGGTCAACGGCGGCGAGACGTGGAGTTCATGGTACAACCAGGGTACGGCGCAGTTCTATCACGTGACGGCGGACAACGCGTGGCCGTACCGCGTGTGCGGTGGACAGCAGGAATCCGGCTCGGCGTGTGTCGCCAGCCGAGGCGATGATGGCAGCATCACGTATCGCGATTGGCGACCGGTGGGCGCGAGCGAATACAGCTACGTGGCGCCAGATCCGCTCAACCCCGACATCGTCTACGGCGGCACCGTCACGCGATTTGATCGTCGCACCGGGCAGACGCAGAACGTGAGTCCGAACGTCGGGAGCGGACGCGGTGGTGGCGGTGGGGGCCCGGACTATTTCCGCGGCATTCGCACCATGCCCATCCTGTTTTCGCCAATCAATCCGCGCAAGCTGTATTACGGCACCAACGTCGTGTGGCAGACGGTGAATGGCGGCACATCCTGGACGCGCCTCAGCGACGACTTGTCGCGCGAGACCTGGCAGGTACCAGCCAGTGTCGGCAAGTATGCCAGCACACCGGCCGCGCGTCCGACTCGGCGCGGCGTGGTGTACACCATCGCACCGAGCTACGTGGACTCCAACACCGTGTGGGCGGGCACCGACGATGGGCTCATTCACGTCACCCGCAACGGCGGACGGTCGTGGGCTAATGTTACTCCGCCACAGATCGGTCCGTGGTGGAAAGTGTCCATCATGGACGCCTCGCACAGCAATGCAAATACGGCCTACGCCGCCGTCAACACGCTGCGTCTCGACGACTTGCGCCCGCACATCTATCGCACCCGTGACGGCGGCAAGACATGGACCGAGATCGTGAACGGCATCGCGGCCGACGCGCCGATCAACGTGGTGCGCGAGGATCCCAAGCGCCCCGGACTGCTGTTCGCGGGCAGCGAACTGCAGGTGTGGTTTTCGCTGGACGACGGTGACCACTGGCACGCGCTTCGCGGCAACATGCCGGCGATTTCCATCCGCGACTTGATCATCAAGGACGACGATATCGCCGTAGGCACGCACGGTCGAGGCTTCTGGATTTTGGACAACATCACGGCGCTGCGACAGTGGAGCGCGAACACCGAGTCCGCGCCCGCCACGCTGTTTCAGCCGGCCGTTGCTACGCGCGTCACCTACTCGATGTACACCGACACGCCGGTGCCGCCGGATGAACCACGCGCCGAGAATCCACCTGACGGCGCGATGATTGACTACTATCTGTCCCGCGATGCATCGCGCGTCACGCTGGAGATTTTGTCCGGTACTGGTCGCGTGCTTCGAACCTTCTCCAGCGCCGACCCGACACCCGCTCCAGCCGACGCGGGCAACTGGCCGTACTACTGGTTTCGTCCCGCCGTTGCGCCGTCCACCAAGGCCGGCCTGCAGCGATTCACCTGGGACCTGCACTATACGCGACCCACGGACCAATGCTCGCTGCCGATTTCAGCGACACCGTTCAACACCAAGTGCGAGCCGGAAGGCCCATGGGTGATGCCGGGGACCTATACCGCGCGATTGACCGTCGATGGAGCCGTCCAAACGCAACGTTTCACCGTGCGGATGGACCCGCGCGTCAAGACACCGCTGGCGGCGCTTCGCCAGCAGCATGATTTGTCCGTGGCGCTATACGACGCGATGCTGGAGGCGGCAACGTTGGCGACCGCTGCACGAGCGGCGGGGCGCGCGGAGTTTGCCGGACCGCAGGGATTCAGTGCGGTCGCCGGTGCGCACCAGACCGTCATCAGCGCGTTGCAGGACAGCGATGCACCAGCGACGGTGGCGCTCGTGAAAGCAGCCCGCGAGCGGTTGGCGGCCTATGCGCGCCTCAAGGCACGCTGGGGAGCGGGGAAGTAGGAGCCTCGAAGGCCATCGAGTAGTCCCACCTCATTCGAACCGTCAGCGCGTCGTACGCCGCGCCACGGCCACCAGAAAAATCGATTGGAGATATATCGTGGTTGGCTGCGGCGATCCCGTAAACCCGAAGACCAGATCGAGTCCGGGCACGTAAAACGCACTCGGCGACACGGCAAACACGTCATAGTCCAGCGCAGCGCCGAGCCGAAACCGAAGTCCGCGCGGGCCCAGGCGAACGGTGACGGAGTCCCCGTTCTCGATCGCATACGTACCGGCAAGGCGGGCAAAGGACCCTGGCTTCGGGCGAATCAAGTCGGGCGTGGCCGCGGCGTCTGGCCGACCTTCGGGGGTCGCCTCCGTGAGCGCCGCGATCAGGTCACGGGCGACGTAAGCCCGACGCCAAACCGGCAGACTGCTGTTGCTGACAAACACCACCGATGTATTGCGCTCCCGATCCCAATACACCAGGCTGAAAAACGCGTTCAAGTCGCCAGTGTAGTAGCACTGCGTGGCGCTGGCATTGCAGTACCAGTTCAAGCCCGTCAACGCACTCTGTTGACCGCCAATGACTGTTCGCCCTGACCCGGCAGCCATCGCCGCAGCCGGCAATGCGGTGCCCGCGGCGTTGGCGTTGGCCCACTGACTGAGGTCGCTCGCGGCGAAGTACACGTTCGACCCCCCGCGAAACGCCTCCAGATCGAACACATC
>JANNEV010000140.1:0-11176 GCA_031379145.1 Gemmatimonadaceae bacterium | reverse complement strand
GTCGTTGCTCTTACGATCGAACGAATCAGCGAGACGGGCTTAGGATATGCGAAGGACTTGTGTCCGAAGAGCCGGTCGATGACACGACTTCCCTCGGCATTCATACCACACGCCAGAACCTCGCGGTCGAAATCGCTCTCGTCCTCGGAATCGCGGTCATTCGTTCCAACACTCTCTATCCAGCTCGACAGAGCCTTCGGTTTCATATTTTCAGGATCAAAGAACGTCTTGTATCGTGGGCGTTCTAGGTTCCCTTCGTACTCATCCGGCCAGATGATACGATCATCAGCGATCACCTTCGCCATTGTCTCAGGGAAGAAACGCCAAACCCTACTCGGATTCGCGGGGAATACATTGCCGGTTCTGGGATTCGTTAGCGAGTAGTACTGGTTTGGTCGCTGCTCCCGGGTCATCCCGATAGTAAGATTGTCGCTTGCATATCTGCGACCAGTCTTCAAATCGATCAACGGATAGTCGTCCTGCGATCGCTCAAGGCCGTGCAAGACGGTCTTGGAGGCATCTCTTCCGAAACCAATGATGTACTCATGGTCCAGCGAAAGAGTCCGGTCGCTCATTGCAGAGGCGCTGCGCCGCTTCCAGACGAGAGTACCGAGAAAGGCGTCGCGGCCAAACGAATGGACAAGCGCGTGCCAGAGGAATCGGTACTCTGTGTCATCAATGTGAACGAACGCTGCTCCTTCAGGCCTCAAGAGCGGGACGCACTCTGACAGCCGATCGACCATCATTGAGATCCAAGATGAGTCCTTGTACTGATCCTTGTAGGGGAATCCATCCTCACCGGTGTTGTACGGCGGATCGATCGAAATGCATTGAACCCGTTCTCTCAGACTTCGACCCATGAGCCGGAGCGATTGAAAGTTCTCTCCATGAACCAAGAGGCCATCCGAGAGCTCCGACAGATCGCCCAATGCATCTACGAGACGATAGACGAAATTCGAATCGAAGTGCCTCGTATCTATCAATAGCGAAGGCTGCGACGCGAGAAATTCTTCAGTGGGTGGCACCGAATACGCAGGCGTCGCGAGGTCACCGCGCACCTCATCGATTCGACAGATATTTCGCCACTCCTCACACTGTTCCGCGTTACCTGCAATTTCCGCGTACAGGGAACGAGGAACGACACAGAGGGCAACCAGGTAGCGTGTGTCGAGAATGGTCTTTCGCTTCGACCAGAGGCTAAGCTGAAAATCCTCCAGCTGCGCAAGAAACGCGATGACCTTTCCCGCAATCCGTCGAATGACCTTCAGCTTCGACAGATACTGCTCAACCCGCGGCGCGGTCTCACTCTCAACGTCGTCCAGCTGCATCACTTCATTCTTGATGTAGAAGTCGAGCTCCCGCCGGAGGAAGCCCCCCAAATCCTTGTGGATGAAGTAGTCGAACGTGTTGCGCGCCGAGTACCGGTTGAGATGCAGGCGCAGGCGACTGCCAGGCGAGGTTTCGTCGGCGCGAACGAACGGCTTGCCCAGTTCCGCGATCCATGCGGCCACTTCAGCGAGCGAACTGGCGAGAATCGCCGCCTCCGATTGCGCGTTGAGTTCCTTCTGGCTCGCGGCATCAGGCTGGTACGTGAATCGAATCACCAACTCGTCGGCCTCGACCGACAGCGGATTCTCCATCGCGATCTTGAACCGCCGCTCTTTCCCTTCGGCCGCCTTCACATTCCCGTGCTCACCCTCCGCCGCGTCCACGAGGCGGAAGTGCACACGCATCGGGTTCTTTTCATCATCGGGCCGTAACCGAAACGCGTAGTCGCGCAGATACTCGCTGGTCTTGATGTAGTACTGGTCCTTGTTGGCCCAGTGCAGCGTGACCTCTTCGCCCTCGTACGGAATGGCGTACACGCCGGGCTTGTACACGCGCTTGGCGACGAAATCGCCTTCGGCGTAGTAGCGGCGAAAGAAGCTGTACAAGTGATCGTACACCTCACTTTCCAGCGCGCCAACATCCACCGCCTCGCTGGCCAGGCGTGCGCGAAGCTCCTTGACCTTGGGCAACGTCTCCGGGTCGGCGCCAAGGTTGTGCGCCTGTTCGATGGCCTTGGCCAGCGCCGTCTCGATTTCCGCCTTATCCGCCGTCTTGTACTGTGCAAACGACGCCTGCACCTGCGGCAGCAGGTCCTTTTCGAGGAACTCCGTCACCTCGGCGCTCTTGGCGTGCATGATGCGATAGAGGCCGAAGTCCAGGTCGGGCTGATCGAGCTGGAACAGCTCCTTCAGCAGGGTCTTCAGCTTCTCGTATTTCTGGCTCATCGGGTCCGGTATCGAGTGTTCGTAGTGCGAGGCGTCCGGCGCTATGCCACGACCCAACGGATCGTGAACAGCGTGTCGGTCGCCGTATGCTGTGACAGACGGCGCTCCAGCGACTCGACGAGGGTGTCGCGCTTTTCCATGATCTCGTCTTCTGCCTTGAAGATGTCCTGCCGCTGGCGGCGCTGCTGCTTTTCCAGTCGCTGTAGCTGCTGCTGGATGTCATGCTGCTCCTCCAGCGAAACGGCCAGGCGCGCCTGGCGTCGCAGGGACTTGATCTGCTCCTTGGTGTCGGTCAGCGCTTTCTCAGCGGAGAGCACCATGTCGTCGGCCCACCTCTCCAGCTTTTCGCGTGCGGCGTTGAAGTGCACGCTGTTCTGCTCCAGCGAGCGGCTGATGGTCGCCTTGGCGTGCCTGTCAGACTCGGCAGCGAGCCGCGTCAGCGCAGCTGAGGGCACGTTGGCGTCGCCGTCGGCATGGCCATCGCAGGCGAACAGCTTCTCCATGGTCTCCTGATCGAGGCCGGTACCCGCGTCGTCAAACCCCGACAGCAGCAGGTACTCCTCACGCTCGAATGACTCGACCGCCAGCCGCGTGAGCGTGAGTACGCCGCTGGTGCCGCGCAGGCGTTCCACCGCACTGATGCGGGTGGCGTGCCCCGTCACGTCAAAAACGATGCGAGCGCTAGGCGTCTCCAGTGCCTTGGCCGAGTCGAGCACGTGCTCGCCGAGTGGGTGCGAGAGGCGATAGAGGAACTGGCTGCGCCCCTCCCCGTCGCTATCGCCAGGGCCCTGCGACGCGTTGGGATGTGCCTTGGAGATAAGGTGGTAGCGACCGGCTTCGATGTCCGGGTTGGGCGGGGTGACGAGGTCGAATGCGAGCGAGGCGTCGTCGAATGACGCCCGTGCGTTGAGCATGTACTTGCTCAGCGACCAGAACCGCTGCCCCACCCGATCGAGTTGCGCCTTGGCGTCGTCGAGCTGCAGGCGAAGTCGCTGATGGACGTCGTCGTCGAAGTGCTCCAGCAGCATGCGCCGCGTGTCGTCCATACGGGCGCGGATGCTTTCGTCCATCTCGGCTTGCAGCGCGCGGAATGCGGTATCGATCTCGGCGCCGGTCCGGCACGTTTGGTAGATGGCGAGAATGCGCTGTTCAAAATCGACGCCCGATTCGATGGTGCCGAGCACGTCGTCGGATGCGCCGAAGACTCCGTTGAAGAGGCTGAACTTCTGGCCGAGCAGTTCGAGCACGCGGCGATCGGCTTCGTTGCGCTCGTTGAGGAAGTTGATCACGACTACGTCATGCTGCTGGCCGTAGCGATGGCAGCGCCCGATGCGTTGCTCGATGCGCTGTGGGTTCCAGGGAAGGTCGTAGTTGATGACCAGCGAGCAGAACTGGAGGTTGATGCCTTCGGCGGCGGCTTCGGTGGCGATGAGGATGCAGCCTTCGTCGCGAAAGTGCTCGATGAGGGCGGTTCGTACATCGACCGCGCGTGAGCCGGAGTCGCGCCCGGCCTCGCGGTTCTTGGCCAGCCACTTTTCGTAGATGGCCGTCGTGTCAGCTCCGCCGTTCGATCCGTTGAAGAGGACCACTTGCCCAGAGTAGCCGCGCGACTCGAGAAACGTCTTAAGATACTCCTGCGTGCGGCGGGACTCGGTAAAGATCAGCGCCTTCCGCGCGGCGCCGGTAATGGCCATTTGCTCAAAGCCGATATCGAGCGCCGAGAGCAAGGTCTCGGACTTGGTGTCCGTGCCAATATGTCGCGCCCAATCACCAAGCCGTTGCAACTCCTCGATTTCTGCGCGGAGCTTCTGCCGGTCGATGGTTCGCGCTTGGGCAGCCACCGGCGTTTCCTCGACATCGTCGCCAAGAATCTCGTCCAACAGATCGTCATCAAACTCCTCGGCCTCCAGCAGCGCCGATGCAAACTCCGGATCGTTCTGCAGCTTCTCGTCGCGCAGGGTCTCCAGGCGCACACGCAGCACGTCGAGCGTAGCGGCCACCGCCTGCGACGAGGACGCCAGCAGTTTCCGCATGACCAGCGCGGTGAGGTGTCGCTGCCGCTCAGGGAGCGCGTAACTGTCCTCCCGCTGCAGAAACGCCGATACCGCCTCGTATAGCGCGTGCTCCGCGTCGGTGGGCGTGAACGGGCGGGTGATGGGGCGCCGCTCGGTGTAGCGGATGTACTCGGTGACCTGCTTGCGCAGCGTGCGACGGCAGAAGCCCGAGAGGCGCTGACGCAACTCGGCGAGGCTGCTGCCCGCGCTGGCGAACTGCGCACGAAACGAGTTCAGGTCCCCGAATAGGTGCTCGTCGATGAGCGTGGATAGTCCATACAGCTCCAGCAGCGAGTTCTGGAGCGGCGTGGCCGTGAGCAGCAGCTTGCGACAGTCTTCCGTGGCCCAACGCACTCCCTGTCCCACCTTGTTGCTCGGCCGGTAGGCGTTGCGGAGCTTGTGCGCTTCATCGATGACGACGAGATCCCACGCCACCGCCTTGAGTTCGTCGCGCATGACGTTGGCGTAGTTCACCGACATGATGAGCACCGCCTTCTCGGCGAGCGGTGCGCGCCCTTCGCGTTGCGCGTCTCGCCACGCTTTGGCATCGAGCACGCGCGTGGGGAGATTGAACTTTTCGGTGAGCTCCTGCGCCCATTGCCGGCGCAGCGACGCCGGGCAGATCACGATCAGCCGTCGTTTGCGTTCCGCCCAGAACTGGCAGAGCACGATGCCGGCCTCGATCGTCTTGCCGAGTCCCACTTCGTCGGCGAGGATGACGCCCTTGGAGAGCGGCGATTGCAGGGCGAAGAGCGCGGCCTCGATCTGGTGCGGATTGAGGTCTACGGCCGCATCGAAGAGCGACATGGACAGACGGTCCATGCCATTCGTGGCACGACGGGTGAGGTCGTGCGCAAAGTATTTCGCGTGGTACGGCGTGAGCGTCATGCGGTCGCCGTCACCGTGGCCCCGTTGGTCACCGTCACCTACTCGCGCGCCCAGCGGCTCACGGCCTTCGCGGCCAGCTCATGCCCCCGCGCTTCGAGCTCCGTGGGACCCCAGTTGGCTTGGGAGAGCAGGCTGCGGCTCAGTTCAAAATGGGTGTTGGCCAGCTTCGCCTTCTTCGCCTCGAACGGCAGGTTCCCCAGTTCGGGATTGTAACCGGTGAGGGTCAGGTTGCCGAGCGTGTCCAGCCACCGGTCGTGAATCGATTCGACGTCCGGCCCGAGGCTGTCGCGCCACGCGTCAGAGAGCGTTTGTGGCATGATGTGCTCCATCGTGGCCGTGCTCGTGCTGACCGGCTCCTTGTGGTCGAAGGCGTCTTCGAGTGCTTCGAGCATGAAGCGGGCGAGTTTCCGGCGGGGATAGAGGCGACCCGTGACCAGTGCGTCGGTGAACTCCTGATCGGAGGGCCAGCGGCGACCACTGGAGCCTTTGGCGAGGTTCTCGCGAAGCCACGTGTGCGGATTGTCTTCCGAGAGGTTAGCGCAGAGCTCAAGGGTGATCTTGTTGAGCGCGTTGGTGGGGACGTTGCACACCAGTCGGCGAACGTAGAATGACTCAAGGACGTCGAGGCAGTGCAGCAGTGTATCGCCGGTGATTGCTTCGAGACTGGCCAAGCGAAAGAGGCGAATCAGCAGCGGATAGAATACGGTCGAATCGAGATCGAGCATACCCTGCAGGCGCACAGCGATTTTCGGATTCGTGGCAGTATCCGGCGCGATAAACCCCTGATACGCGACGGAGGCCTGTTTCATGGCGACCAGCGACGCGCGAACCGCAGCGACGTCCTTGAGCTTCTCGAATTCCAGCTTGGACGCCGAGTAGATGTCGCCCTTGCGCACGTTGCGACCGTGCCGCATCCCGTAATGGCGCAGGAACTCGGTCATGGACGCGTTGAGGCTGGACTCCATGGGCCTCCACAGGTCTTCGTAGACCGACTCCTGTTCGCCGCCGACAGACGTGGAGTGTTGAAAGCGCATCAGCACATAGTTGCGAACCAGATCCCCCTGACTGAGCGGCCTGCCTTTGTGGTTGAGGCTCTCGAAAATGAGGTAGGGGTCGTCCGACTCGCCGAGGTTGATCATCACCACCTGCAGCGATTGCTGAATGGCTTGCAGCGTTCGTGCCGGCACCATTGGCTGGTCGTTCAGGTCGGGGCCCTCGAGCTTCTTCCGGAAATGCCGATAGGCCTGAATGACCTTCGACTCTTCGTACGGCGCGATATCGCGGGAGTAGACGAGCGCGTTGTACGACGCGCGGTCCGTCTGGGTGGGGACCAGCTTGAGATCGTCCGGTGCCTTATAGTGCCGGTTGACCAAAAGGTCGCCGATGATGCCTGCGGTGGCCGGGTCGTCTGCAGCAGTGGCGCAGTCGCGAATGGCCGCCAGCAGGATGGAAATCGTTGTCAGGCGCTGCTGTCCGTCAATGACGAGGTGCTTCCCCACGCCGACCGGTACGGAGCGCACGGGTACCGTGACGATCGCGCCCATGAAGTTAGAGGCGCGTTCGTCCTCATCGTACTGGCCCATCAGATCGTCCCACATCGTGTTCCAGTCTTTCGGTTCCCAGGAGTAGGGGCGCTGAAAGAGCGGGATGATCCCCTGCTTGGACCCGTCGAAATACTGAATGATGTGGACTGGGGCGGCTTCCATTTGGCGCGAAGTTATGGGCGGGATAGCGAGAGCGCGCTCGCGGCGGTGTCTCTGATGTCATGTCATGCGAAACGGGACGGGGGTTCCCCGCTCAATAGACTTGAGCCGACCATTGCACTGATCTGAGGTCGGTACCGCGATCGATCAAACAGTCGCGGATCAGAGCAGACACCAATCAATCTACGGCACCATAGTGTGCCACCATAGTGTGCCACCATAGTGCGGGCGGTGCAAGCCGCAGACTGCCGCCAGTAAAACTCTGCAAAGCATGGTGCTTCTTGGGGGGCGATCGCGATATTCGCGCGGAAGTATCGACGCGTGCCTACACGGAGTGGCGCCCGACATGAGCGAGCAGCGGCCCTTGGCGAACGTGGCGATGCCTCTGATCAACGCGATGGCGGAGCCTTCTCCTCCACCTTGAAGTCAATGTGCTTCGCGAAGCGTCGCTTCCCGCCGCACACCGTTCGAGGTGGCCAACACGCGATTGTGCGCGGTGGCCATATTCCGGGCGCGGCATTTTGCGTCCACCCCTGACGGGCGACCTTGTCCGGCGAGAATCGCCCCTACCGCTTGCTGCTCGGCGGCACCTTCCCCTGCATCCGCATGTACGTGACGATGTTGCCGTAGTGCTCACCGTCGTGGACGGCGTTGAGTGCGAGCGCGCCCACCTTGGTGCTCTTGTCGCCGAACATTTCGACCATGGCCGTGCCCTGCGCGGCGGTGATGGAGTAGGCCTTGCCGCAGTACGTCGTGGACGCCTTGAGCGCAGCCACCAGCGCGGCCTTGGTCTTGGCCGACTTTTCGATGGCGTCCTCGGCGGGCTGCTTGTCGCCGAGCACGGCTGCGCAAATCAGGTTTTGCGTGCCGGCCACATGCCCCACCAACTCGCCGAACGAACGCACACCGGCAATTGGGCGGTAGCCGTACTCCGCATCGGTGAGCTCCTCGGCGGCCTTGGTGATGTTGCCGATCGCCCCTTGCCACTGCTCACGCAGAGCGGTGATGGCGGCGTCGGGCGCGGCTTGCGAGAGCACCGCGCGCGGGAGGAACAGCAACGCGGCGGCGGTGGCGAGTGCGGAGGCCGCGAGAAACGTGCGGACGTTGGAATCGGGCATGAGTGCCTCGGAGACAGCGAGAGTTGACGAACCGGTGAACGCATCACAGGCACGGGCCACACGAGGTCATGCAGCCGGCCGAACTGACTAGCTCTGCAGAAACTCCAGCAACAACGCGTTCAACTGCGCCGCATGTGTGGCCGGAAACCCGTGCGGTGCGCCGGCAAACACTTCGTATCGGCTGCCTTCAATCATCTCCGCCGCCCGCGCGGACGTGATGCCGATGGGCACCGATCGATCGCCATCGCCATGCACGATGAGTGTAGGCACATCAAAGCCCGCAATGTCGTCAGTGAAATCGGTGGTGCCGAACGCCGTCACACATTGCGCGGTGGCTTGCGGCAGCGCCGGCCAGGCCAGCGACTTGTAGTACGGAATGAGGTCGGCGCTCACGTCCGGCCACTTCTGGTCCACCGCAAAGAAATCGGGGAGGAAACCGTCGAGCAGGGCAATCCGATCGTGCTTGATCGCCGCGATGAGCCCGTCGAAGACCGCCTGTGGTGCGCCATTCGGATTGCTCTCCGATTGCAGCATACCAGGCACCACACTGCCCAACAGCACCGCCTTGGCCACCCGCTCGCTGCCATAGGTGCTCAGGTAGCGCGCCACTTCGCCGCCGCCCATGGAAAAGCCCACCAGCACCGCGTCGTAGAGGTCCAGCGCGAGCATGAGATCGTTGAGATCAGAGGCGAAGCTATCGTAGTCGTAGCCGCCCGCCGGCTTGCCGCTGTCTCCGAAGCCGCGCCGATCGTACGCAATGCAGCGAAAGCCCGCGTCCACCAGCGCGTCGATCTGCCGCTCCCACATGCGATGGCTCAGCGGCCAGCCGTGAATCAACACCACCGGCTGTCCTTCGCCGATGTCCACGTAAAACAGCTCCGTTGCCGGTTCGGCATCCACGTTCACATACGACATAGTGCGCGCGCTCCTGATTGGTGAGACTACTTGTGATTCTCGCCCGGTCTGCTACTCGCACCGCTGCTCGGCTTCACACCGAGCTTGTCGAGCAACCAGGCATCCATGATGCGGACCTGTTCCGGCGTACGAAAATGCCCCGTCTCCACGACGATTACCTTTTCCTTGGGCGCCGCAATGAGATTATACGCAGCGTACGAACTGGTGGGCGGTACCGTGGTGTCGTTGTATCCCCACGCGTAAATGCCGGGCACCTTGAGCAGGCGCGCGAAGTTGTCGGTGTCATAGTAGCGCAGCGTTTCCATCTTCTCCGCAACCGCGCGCATCCGGCTCGTATCGGCAAAGAGATGTGGCCACCCTCCGGCGCGACCGCGCAGGTAGCCCAGCTGATCGGACATGGCCGGATAGCTGGCCGCAATTGCCTTCACGCGCGGATCGAGCACGCCCGCCATGATGGTGAGTGCGCCGCCCTGACTGCCGCCGGTCACGGCGTAGTTGGTGCCGTCAAACTGCGGCAACGAGAACAGGAAATCGCCCGCGCGAATGACGCCGACAAACACGCGCTTGTAGTAGTACCTGTCCCGGTCCTCCACGCCAAAGCCGGAGTACCCCTCGAGCGCGGTGGCACGCAGCTCATTGTAGAGCGCGGAGTCGCGGTCCACGGGAATACCATGAATGCCGATGGCCAGGTGAATCACACCTTTTCTAGCCGTACCCACACTGGGGAAGTACGGCCGAACTCCGGCGCCCGGCACCTGCAGAATGGCCGGGTACTTGCCCGGTTTGGTGGGAACGGATAACACCCCGTAGATGCGGCTGGACGCCTTCTGATTCTGGAAGGACACGTGATACGCATCGACCTCGGGCGTGCTCCAGTCGGCGCGGCGCGTCATCACAGGTGCCAGCGGCGTGCGACGCGCGTCGGCGATGGCTTTGTTCCAGAAGGCCAGAAAATCGGCGGGTGCGGTGGTGCTGGCATCGATGGCGTCGACGTCGAAACCCGCGGTGGCCATCTCGGTGTACGTCACACCATCGAGCCGAACGGTGGCCGTGGCCCGCAGGAATCCCGGCACGCCCAACGATCCGCGCAGCGTCACCCCGGCACCGCTGCCCCGCACCGTATCGGTGCGCGTGGGCGGCATGCGCTCCGGGCCCAACGCTACAAACACCTGCGCATTGGGGATGTCGCGACCCGCGCGCTGCAATGCGACGCGAAAGGTGGCCGAATCGCCAAGGCGATACAGCCAGTCGGGGCGGTCGAGCGTGACGGCGAGTTTAACGGTGCTGTCGGGCAGCTGCGCCAGCAGCGGCGATGGTGCGGCGGCGCACAGCAGCGCGACGAGGGCGTGTTTACACGGTGCGCAACACGGTGTGTAACGAGTCCCGATCCGCAGACGAAGCATGGTGCAGGCTATTTCCCGGCGGCGATGCGTTTGGCCACATCACGCCAGTCAAAAATGTGAAACGTCTTGTCCGTGGACATCATGACGAGAATGCCCTCGGGGAACTTGGGGCCGAGCGCGTGCGCTGTCACGTCGAGCCCATCGGTTTCCTCGGCGGAAACGGGAATGGTGGCGATCGACGCGTGTGCATGCGGCTTTCCGCCATCGCCCTCGCGGCGGAACACCTGCAGACGACGCCCCTGCTGGTCGGAGGAGAGCAGAAACCCGGTGGAATCGCTGGTGGGGTAGATCGCCAGTCCTTCGTGATCCTGCACGTATCCGGTGGTCGCGAAGAGCGCGAGTTCCTTGGCGGCATCGGGGTGATCGGGGTCGGCCCAGTACTTCCGGATGCCCGAGGTTTCGTCGGAGTAGTACACGTAGCCCAGCTGCTGATCCACCGCGATGGACTCAATTTCCTTCTTGCCGCTGTAGGTACCGAACGCGCGCACCTTCTCGCCGCGTAGCGCGCCGTTGCCCGCGTCAACGAGTCGATACTGCCACAGGTAGCCCTCGGCTGGCCCACTCTTGCCGCCCACAATCGCGAACACGGCGCCGTCGGACGGCCGCTTGTAGAGTGCGACACCCATGGGCCCGCGCGACGAGTCGCCATCGAAAACGCGGATGCCGCCGCCGTCGATGGGTGTCATGTCGGGGAGCCGGAAGATGCGCAGCGCCATCGCGCCGCGCTCCGTCGTCACCGCGATGTCGACGGGCACCCCGCCCAACATCACGCCGCTGATGATGTCCACGTTGTTGGTGCGCTTCATGGGCCGGCGGGTGCGC
>JANNEV010000117.1:0-3342 GCA_031379145.1 Gemmatimonadaceae bacterium | reverse complement strand
TTGCCGTCGAGGGCGTCCGAGAACTGGCGGTCGGGCACCTCGACGTTCTTGATGACGCCGAGGATGTCAGTGAACTGCAGGCGCAGAAAACGCACCTGCTGCGCTTCCGCCAGCTCGAGAATGTCGGCTGCGGTGACGCCGGTCAGGTCGGCGGGAACAGTGGAACGGCTGGGACGAGGCACGGCGCTGGGAAAAGGAAGAGATCGACTCCATGAATTGTACCGTGGACGCTGCGGGTCACGAACCGGTACCTTACTCCCGCCATGACCACTCCGTCCAACTCCGGCCCCCGCGCAGAGCTCGCCAGCGCCTCCCTCCCCGCCGCCGGCTTCTGCGCATCGTGCGGTGCTGGCCTGTCCGCTGACGCACGGTTTTGTCATCGCTGCGGCACTCCGGTCGGAGAGGTCGCACCGCTGGCGCACCCAGTCGTCGCCCCGGCGACTGGCAGCACAGCCGCCTCTATCCTGCCGTGGGGCGTCGCCTTCGTCGCCTTGCTGGCGCTCGTCGCCAACTTCGCAGGCAAGAACTTCGGGAGTGCCAAGGGCTCCGCGATCGACGGGTCCTCGAACTCGTTGCCCACCAGCGCCATCGACGAAGCCAACGGCGGCAGTGCGTCCGCCGCACCTTCGGCGTTGCCTGACGGCGTACCGGCGGCCAGCGGCAGCATGCCCAACATCGCGAACATGTCGCCGAGCGAGCGCGCTGTACGCCTCTACAACCGCATTATGGAGTATTCTGAAGGCGGAAAGCAGGATTCGGTGAGCTTCTTCGCCCCGATGGCGCTGGCGGCACACGAAATGCTTACCGCGCCCACCGCCGACGAGCGCTATCATTTTGGCCGCATCGCTGAAGTGACGGGTCAGCTGGCCGTTGCCAAGGCACAGGCTGATACGATGCTCGCGGAACGACAGGGAAATCTGCTTGGTTTACTGTTGGCGGCGCGCGCCTCACGTATGCTGAAGGACACTCCAGCGGAGCGCACGTACAACCTCCTCTTGCTCAAAGTCGTAGACAGGGAGCTGGCAACCAGGAATGGCGACTACGACCTCCATCGAGCCGAGATCGACCGGGCAGTATCCGAAGCCAAGTCCATGAAGTGATGTCTTCCACCGCGTCCGATTCACGCCGGAACTCGGGCCACGTGACGCGATGTTCCGGACGCAGTTTTCACGCGACCATTCGAGGTCGATTTCGCGGGAACATCCGCGTAGGGGGTGCACGTCGCCATGACGACATCTGACGCACCCCGTGCCGACGCCGGACCGGACAGCGAGCGCCCGACGGGTGCGCCCGCTGTTCTGACACAGTTCGTTCGGGATCTGGCCAGCAGTACCCTGACGGTCCGGGCGCTGCTTGAGCGGCTGACCACCACCGCCGCGGATCTGGCGCAAGCCGAAGGTAGCTGCGTTCTCGAACTGCGGGCCGATGTGTTCACGGTCGTCGCTCCCAGTGGGTGCACGCGCCCCTTCGATGGTCGGGAATTCCGCATTCGCGAGCATCCATCGCTCTTTCGGGACGCGCTGATTTCGCGACGGCCTGCCTGGACCAACGAGCTCGTGCCTGAGCCGAAGTCTGACGACGGGATACGCCTCGCTCTCGACGCCCGGCAAATGGCGGTGGTTCCGATCATCGTCGAGGGGGCGGTGTCGGGCCTGCTGGTGTGCATCAATGCTTTGCGAGGAGGCTTCTCCGGGAGCGACTTGGAGTTGTTGGGACATCTCGCGGATCACAGCGCGCTGGTGCTGCAGAGTCAGCGACTGGTACAGCGCGCGGAGCTGGCGGCGATCGATGCACGGCACCGCGCCGAGGATGCGGCACAGGCCGCGCATCGCAACGCGGTACTTGCCCGCACGGCGCGACTGCTGGCGGACGCGATGACCCGGCAGGGCGTGTACGGTGGTGTGGCACGGATTCTCCGGGAGGCGCTGCGTGCCGACGGCGTGTCGGTGTACGATGCCAACACGCAGGTGCGAACGGCGCGTCTGGAGTTCCATTGGGGAGGCGGACCGGCGAACGCGCAGTCACTCGTTCCGACATTCTGGGCATCGCCGTTCGGACGCACGCTGGATCGCGGCCTGCCCGACTACATCGAGGGTCTCTCGGACGACGATGGGCGGCATGCGCTGGCACTGCTGCCGCTGATGCTGGAAGAACGCGCCCAGGGATTGCTCGCGGTTCGATTCGGCGGTGACCATCGGTTCTCGGACGACCAACGCACCCTGCTGCGGGATATCGCCACACAGGTCGCGCTGGCGTTTCGCAATGCCGTCAACCTGGCCGAACTCGAACGGCGCGCACAACGACTCGCCGCGCTTGCGCGCGCGCAGCAACAGCTCACGCATGTCATCAGCGAGGAAGCACTTCCACAAACCATCGCTGACGCCGTCAGAGGCGTGATTCCCAGCGCGATCTGCGACGTGCTCGCTGCCGCCGCCACCGGACTCACTCGCGTACTGACCACACGAGACGGCGTACCTGCACCGCACAGCCCCGTCACCGCGTTGGAACTCGAGGTGGCCAACCTCACGCTCGCGTCCGGCGTGTCGCGTCTGGTCGTGCACACCGACGCCAACCGCTACTGGAGCGCAGGCACATCCGAGTTGTGTGCCGTGGTGCGGTTCGGTACGCGCAGCACCGGGGTCCTCCGCCTGCTTTCACCAGACGCCGACGCCTTCGACCTGCAGGATCTCGACCTGCTCACGATTCTCGCCCGTCAGGCGGGTACGGCGGTCGAAACGTCTCGACTCTTCACGGTGTCGGACTTTCAGCGCCAACGGGCCGAGGGCGCCGCCGAACTGGCCCGCGTGGCCTTGCAGGCACACGCACTCGCCGAGGGCGCCACCGAGCTGTTGCGCGTGCTCGATAAGTTCGTACCGTCAATCGGCAAGGCGGTCGGTGTGGCGCGCGGTCGCGACGGCGTCATCGAATATGTCGCGGCCAGCGGCACGCTCGACGTTTTGCGAGGACATCGGCCAGGTGGGGACCGCGGCGTGGCGGCCATCGCTCCCGACGGACTGCCCCGGGAGCTTGGCTCGCTCCGCGAGGTCGCTCCAGCTGCACTCGCCGCGACAGTGCCCGATGAGTGGGGTTTTGTGGTCCCGCTGACCGCGCGCGACCGTGTGCTGGGCATCCTGGTGGTGTCCGCGCCGAGACGCGCGCCGCTGAGCCGACGGGATCGTGTCACGCTCGAACGTCTCTCGACTTCGCTCGCACTGGCCCTCGATGCACTGCTCCTCGATGAGGAGGAACGTCTGTCTCGCGAACGGGAGCACCTGCTCGCGACCGCACTCACCACGATCGATCACCCGATCTTCATCCTCGATCGCGTCGGCGTGCGCTATG
>JANNEV010000091.1:0-17517 GCA_031379145.1 Gemmatimonadaceae bacterium | reverse complement strand
GATAGCGCTGCGCACTGATCATGGCCACCGGGAAGGACTTCTACGCGGTGCTGGGGGTCGCGTCGACCGCAACGGCTGACGAACTCAAGAAACAGTATCGTCGCCTCGCGAAGCAGCACCACCCGGACTCCAATCAGAACGACCCCAAATCATCAGAACGCTTCAAGGAGATCTCCGAGGCGTACACCGTGCTGGGCGACCCTGAAAAGAGAAAGGAATACGACGACATGCGTCGGCTCGGCGCGTTCGGGGGATTTGGCGGTGCGCGATCGTCGCCGGGCGGCACGAGATCGCGATCGGGCCCGGGTGCTGCGGGCGCAGGGCAACCGGGCGGGGCGTCCTTCAACGACTTCGATGTCGGCGGTATCGGCGGATTGGGCGATCTGTTCTCGTCGATGTTCGGGCAGGGTGGGGCTCGGAGCACCTCGAATCGCGGACGCTCGCCGGAACGTGGACAGACCATTGAGAAGAGCGTGGAAGTGCCGTTCCGCGTTGCCGCGACCGGCGGAAAGGTACCGATCGATATCGAGGCGAACGAGGAATGCGGTACCTGCCGCGGATCGGGGGGAGCGCCGGGTACTGTCCTCAAATTATGCAGTGAGTGCAGCGGTCGTGGAGTGATCTCGTTTGGGCAGGGAAGCTTTGCCGTCAATCGTCCATGCCCGGTGTGCATGGGACGTGGACAGATTCCGACGACGCCGTGCCCAACGTGCAAAGGCAGCGGTGAAACGCGTTCGAAGCAGCGCGTGTTGGTGACGGTGCCCCCGGGCGCGGAGAGCGGCGCCAAGGTGCGGCTCAAGGGGCAAGGTGGCAAAGGCGCCGCCGGTGGGCCTGCGGGCCATCTGGTCATCACCTTCGAGGTGATTCCCGATCGCTTCTACAAGCGGGAAGGCCTCGATCTGATCGCGACGGTTCCCATCAACATCGCGCAGGCCACGCTGGGGTCGCGGATCAACGTCAAGACGCTCGACGACAAGAAGGTTGCCCTTCGCATTCCGCCGGGGACTTCGGCAGGCAAGCGATTTCGAATTGCCGCACAGGGTATCGAGAAAGACGGAAAGAAAGGTGACCTGCTTGTTGAGGTGACCATTGCCGTGCCGGAGACATTGTCCGAGCTGCAGGAAAAGGCGATGCGGGAGTTCGCCGAACTCAGCGGCATGAAATTCTGATGCGCGGCGTGCGCGCGGGGATGCTACTGGTAGCGGTCTCGATCGCCTCGCTGGCGCCGACCATGCTTGCCGCGCAGCCGGTGTCCTGGCGTCGCTGTGTCGTTGGATTGAATTACGGCGCGCCGCTCAAGCTTGCCGTGAGCGCCGCCTATGGGCGTGTGACCGAGTCACAGGAGGGCGGCAACGACGCGTGCAACTACGTTTCCGCTCGTCTCGGTGTGGGCGGTGCGAGAATGTCTCTGGGTTCCACGCGCACCATCAACGCACTCGGTGGTGCCGCCGGTGTGAGCGTTGGCGTGCTGCGCACCTTTGGCTCACCCCTCCACGCACAGCGCTGGCGAAACTATGCTGGCGCATCGGTGTTGCTCATGCCGGCGTTGGTGCTGGGTGGGGAGTTGGGTTACTACGTGCGGCTCGGCACCGATGCCAACGGCGCACCGGCTCGCCGCGTGTTTACCTGGTCCGCCGGGTTCGGCTTCTGAATGAGTGGCACGTCGGGAGACATCGACCGGAGCCGGCGATACTGACCTCCTGAGACCCTTCCGGCAGCTGCGACTTCAGCAGCATCTTCGGGCATGCCGAATCGATCCTCAGCCGACGGGAGCAACAAACCACAGATCCTGCGATCACCGGCGATACACGTCTCGCTCGGCCTCGTGCTTGGTCTCGCGCTCGGCATGCTGCTCGCGCAGAACACCGCACCCTCGGCGCGCGCGACGCAGCTGGTAAGCGCGCTCGACGTGATCGGGACGGCGTGGATCAATGCGGTGCGCATGACCGTGATACCACTCGTCGTCTCTCTGCTCATTGTTGGCGTCGCCGGATCCAACGACACCCGTCACACGGGCACCGTCGGCGCCAAAGCGTTTGGCTGGTTCCTGTTGCTGCTGGTGAGTTGCGCGCTGTTTTCCGCCCTGGTATCGCCCGCATGGTTTGACACACTGACGCTTGATCCCGACGCGACGGCTCGCTTGCGCGCCACCGCGAAGATCGATGTTCCATCGGCAGATGCGCTGTCACTGCGCACGTGGTTGTTGGGGTTGATCCCGTTGAATCCCATCCGGTCGGCTGCCGATGGCGCGTTGCTGCCAACGGTGTTGTTCACGCTGCTGTACGCGTTCGCGCTCGGGCGCATTGACTCTGCGCATCGCGAGTCACAGATCGCGTTCTTTCGCGGGATGGCCGATACCATGCTCGTGGTTGTCCGTTGGATATTGGCGATCGGCTGGTTGGGTATCTTCGCGCTGGCTGTTGTGCTGGGCGAGAAGCTCGGCACGTCCGCGTTGCAGGCGATCGGGTTCTACATCGGCGTGTTGATTGTCTTGCACCTGCTTGCCGTATTCGGGCTCTATGTGGTTATCGGCGTCAGTCGGCGCGTACCGTTGGTCAGCTTCGCGCGTGCGACATTGCCAGCGCAGGTGGTCGGGTTCGGTACGCGCAGCTCGCTCGCCTCACTGCCGGCGATGGTCAAGGGAGCCACCGACGTGTTGCGGTTGCCACCAACCGCCACCGGGTTCGTATTGCCACTGGGCGCGTCCGTGTTCAAGCTCACGAGTGCCATCTATTGGGTGGTGGGCGCACTGTTCATCGCGAAGCTCTACGGCATCGTGCTGCCGACCGCGTCCGTTGCGCTGGTCGCCGCGTCAAGCGTGGTGCTGAGCTTCAGCACGCCGGGCATACCGAGCGGCGGAATGCTGCTGCAAGTGCCGCTGTACACGGCGATCGGGCTGCCGGTGGAAGGCATCGGCATCATGATCGCGTTGGACACGCTACCGGACATGTTCAAGACCTTGCTGAACGTGACCGCCGACATGGTCGTTGCCGTTATGACGTCGCCGCGAGTACCGGTAGGGCCGAACGCGTAACGGTGGGTGCTGGGCCGACGCCGCGGACTCCGCGCTCAATCACGCCGCCGCCCAGCACATGCATGCCGTCGAACATGACCAGCGACTGTCCTGGTGAAATCGCGGCCACGGCCTCTTCCAGTGCCAATTCGATGGCATCGCGGTCGCGCCGCACCACCGTTGCCGCCACGGCCTTTGCACGATTCCGCACCTGCACGTGCACACGCGCACCAAGAGCCGGCGGATTGGCGAGCCAATTCAACTCGCGCGCCTCAAGCCCTCGGCCCATCAGCGCCTCGCGTGGTCCGATGACGACCGCACGTTCGCTGGCGACAATGTCGACCACGAACATTGCCTCGGCAAAACCGCCGGGCAGGCCCTTGCGTTGACCGATCGTGAAGCGGGCAAACCCCTGATGTTCACCGATGACTTCACCCGTGTGCAGACGCAGTGGTCCTGGTGAGAGCGATGGAGCGTCTGCTCCCAGATGCTGCTCGAGAATGCGGACATGATCGCCGTCGGGTACGAAACAGATATCCTGACTCTCGGCTTTCTCAGCGGTGCGAAGCCCGAAGCGACGCGCGATGTCGCGGGTCTCTGCCTTGGTCTGTCCGCCTATAGGCAGCACCAGCCGATCGAGGACCGCGCGTTCAATGCCCCAGAGGAAGTAGCTCTGGTCTTTCGCCGGATCCAGGCCCCGAAGAAGCGCACGCGTGCCGAGCGCGTCTCCCATCCGCGCGTAGTGTCCCGTGGCGAGCCACGGAGCATCGATGGCATCGGCCTTCTGCAACAGATCGCGGAACTTCGTGAACGTGTTGCAACGCACGCACGGAATGGGCGTGCGCCCTCGCGCGTACTCGCGCACAAAGTCGTCGAGCACATCCTGCCCGAAGCGATCGACCAGGTTCACGACGTAGTGCGGAACACCAAGGGTCTCGCACACACGACGCGCGTCGCTGGTGGAGTCGAGGGAACAACACGGCCGATCGGGCACGTCGTGCCCGTCCTCGTGGAGCTTCATCGTCACGCCTACCACGTCGCAGCCTGCTTCCACCAGCATAGCCGCGGCGACCGATGAGTCCACGCCCCCCGACATTGCCACCAGGACACGGGCTCCCGCGGCGGGTGTGGTTGATTCCGCTACCACGCGATGCGAAGACAGCGTCGACATTGGGAATTCGATTTAGAAGTCGACAACAGCGAACGTGTCGGCGGTCGGTGATGCGCCGCCGGCCCTCGCCTTTGCAGCGAGGGCACTGAGCACGTCAACCGCACGATCCACGCAGGCGTCGTTGCTCATGATGCCGAACGAGAGTCGGAGCGCGGCGTTGGCCAGCGGAACCGACACACCCATGGCCGAGAGCACGTGTGACGCCGAGACGCTTCCGCTCTGGCACGCCGATCCGGCGCTGCACGCGATGCCCCGGAGGTCCAGCGCCATGAGCAGTGACTCACTGTCCGTTCCTGGAATGGACACATTCGAAATGTGTGGCGCTCGCTGAGCGCGCTCCCCGTGAATGACGAGATCGGGAACCTGGGCGCGTAACCGCCGCTCAAGACGATCACGAAGCGCCAGAAGCCGACGCTCCTCGGCGTCGTGCTCGGCCATGACCAGCTCCGCCGCAGTGGCCAGCCCCACGGCGAACGCGACATTCTCGGTTCCCGGACGCCGACCGCGGTCCTGGGATCCACCGTGGAACATCGGCTCGAGCGGAGTTCCACGGCGGATGTACAGCGCACCGATTCCCTTGGGCGCACCCAGCTTGTGACCTGAGATGGTGAGCAGGTCGAACGGTGTGGCGTGTGCATTGATGGGCACCTTGCCGAAGGCCTGCACCGCGTCCGTATGGAACACCGAGCCAGCGGCTTTGCTCTGCGCTGCGAGCGCAGGCACGTCTTGAATCACGCCGATCTCGTTGTTCACCCACATGATGCTGGTGACCGCGACCGATGCGTCGAGACATCGGGCCAATGCGTCCGATGTCACCACGCCGTTGGCCGAGACCTCCACCAAGCGTTCGGAGCCACCCTCGGCGGCAACCTGATGCACGGCCGCCAGCACCGCTTTGTGTTCCATCGGTGTGGTGACGGCGACGGTCCTGCCATGGGAGCGAAGCGTGCGTGAGACGCCCAGAATCGCGAAATTGTCGCCCTCTGTGCCACCAGACGTGAAACACACTTCGTCGGCGTGCGCACCGAGGCAGACGGAGAGTCGTTCGCGCGCCTCGTCGAGCGCCACGCGTGCGTCGCGGCCCCAGCGATGCACGCTGGACGGATTGCCGAAGCGTGCGCCGAAAAATGGAACCATGGCGGCCATGACCTCGTCGCGCACCGGCGTGGTGGCGGCGTGATCCAGGTAGACGGGCGTAGTCATGCTGGTAAGTTACCAAGAACCCAGAGTCGTCGCACCTCTAGGCTACCCCTTCGTCTCGAATGAGATGTTCACGACTTGCCTCCATTGCACGGCCCACTTGGGACGCAACGAAGCGTTTGAGACGTTCCCGGTGGGAACGCGTCTCGCCTTCGATGCGGCGCGTGGTCGGCTGTGGGTTGTGTGCCGGGCGTGTGACAGGTGGAACCTCTCCCCGCTCGAAGAACGCTGGGAGACCGTCGAAGCTGCGGAACGCAGGTTCCGGGACAGCCGCCTGCGGGTGAGTACCGACCACATCGGCCTGGCGCGACTCCGTGAAGGGGTCGACCTGATTCGCATTGGCGACCCGCAACGTCCCGAGATGGCAGCCTGGCGATACGGAGACCAGTTCGGCCGTCGGCGAAAGCGTCAGATGCTCGCGACCGGGGCCGTGGTCGGGAGTGCCGCGGCCATCGTTGGCGGCGTGCTCTGGATCGGAGCCGGTGTAGGCAGTTTCGTCGGCGTGTGGGGAAATGGCGCGATCTGGGACGCGCTGATTCACGGTCGGCAGAGCAAGTCCATCGGACTCGTCAGCCTCGACGACGGTCGACGTGTAAACGTGCAGCGGCGGCACGCGCGGATGAGCGCACTGGAGCATGGTCCCGAGGGCGCACCCCTGCAGCTCCGATTGGAGTCGGTGCAGGGCACGCATGTGCTCACAGGCGAGGCCGCCATGCGCGCTACGGCACGCCTCATGCCCACCGTCAATCGCTTTGGCGGCAAGCCGCTCGAGGTGCGGGATGCGGTGGGCTTGCTTGAGTGGGCGGGAGATCCGTTGCGCCTGCTCAGCACTGTGCAGCAGCAGCATGGCATGCGATCGGGTCAACGGTGGTCGCGCAAGAAGTCGCCGTGGACGAACACCGATGTTCGAAAACTGGCTGGTACGTTGCACGCAATGCCGCCCGAGTACCGTCTCGCGCTCGAAATGGCGTTGCACGAAGAGAGCGAACGCAAGGCCATGGAAGGCGAGCTCGCCGACCTTGAGCAGGCGTGGCGCGACGCGGAGACGATTGCGAAGATCGCCGACGATATGTTCGTGCCCGATTCCATCGAGCAGCGTGCGGCCTCGCTGCGCACGCACGACGAGTAGCCGCTGTACTCCACCTGCATACACTGTCAGCGTTCGTTGGGTACGAACGAATCGATCGAAGCGTTGCCCATCGGCCGACGCCTCGCGTTCGATTCGGCACAGGGACGCCTGTGGGTGGTGTGCCGATCCTGCGAGCGCTGGAATCTCACGCCATTCGACGAGCGCTGGGAAGCCATTGAACAGAGCGAGCGCGCGTTTCGAGGCACGCGTGTTCGCGCCAGTACCGATAACATCGGCATGGCGCGCATGCGCGACGGCACGGAGCTGGTCCGAATCGGTGCGCCCCTCCGGCCCGAGTTCTCCGCGTGGCGCTACGGAGACCAGTTCGGACGGCGGCGCACGCGAATGCTGATCGTCGGGACCGCCGCAGTGGCCGGTGGAGGCCTCGCGATTGCTGGCGCCGCGGCACTCGGCGCCTCGGTGCTCGGTGCCGGGCTTACCGCAGTCGCGCCCTTCGCGAATCTCCTTTCCGTGCTGGGCATGGCTTCAGCACTCGGGAAGGCCGACGGCGCGATCGCACACCCAGACGGCGGCAAGTTTGAACCGTACGGCACTCCGCGCCTGATCGAGCACGCATCGCCATACGGGTGGGGCATTGATGTGGGCTACGCGATGCGATGGACGGCGGAGGCTGCCGCGCGCGCCGACGGATCCTGGTGGGAGAGGGCGATGAAGCAGGAGGGGAAGAACGAGTTGGGTCGGCTGCAGTTGAGTGGGCAAGACGCGTTGCCGTTGCTACGCCGAACGCTGCCGCGCATCAATCGCGGTGGTGCGCGCCGCACTGTCATTCAAGACGGTGTCGACATGATCGACGTTGCCGGAGGTCCGGACCGGTTCGCGCTGTGGGCGGTGCGCAAGCGGCGCGAGTGGGCTGCGCGCTCGACCTTTGGCGATACCGGCGATCTCACCGCCATTCCTGCGCCGGCGAGATTGGCGTTTGAGATGGCACTCAACGAAGACAGCGAACGTCGCGCAATGGAAGGTGAACTTGCGGAACTGCGCCTGGCATGGCAATCAGCGGAGGGTATCGCTGCTATCGCCGACGAGTTGCTGACGCCGGACGCTGTCACGCGCCGCATCGCGTCGCTGAAGGACCACGACCGCCAAGCGTCTCACGACGCATAGTCAACGGCCATCAGCGGTGTGATCGCGGACGCTCCTGATCGACGACTACCAGGTGCGTAGCATCGCGCGGACCGGTGCGGCGTCCGCTCCCACTACGGCAATCGGCTGTGCCAGCAGCTCATAGCGACCCGGCGCAACGCCATCGAGGGCGAGATTCTCCAATACGTACGCGCCGCCGTTGAACAAGATGTGGTGAACGGGGAGAGATGTGCTGGTACGCGCATCAACACTGGGAGCGTCCGTACCCCAAAGCAACAGCCCCGATTGCACGAGCCAGCGCGCTGCATCATCGCTGAGCACAGGCCAGGCGTCTGGGAATACCCCCCGCGAAACGGATTGCCCGGTTCGGCACAGCAGTCGGCTCGGAACGATGCTGATGGGCGTGTCGCTCGTGGGAACGACATCGCTCGGCTCGCGCACGTAGCGATGGAGATGAATCGGCGGGTCCAGGAGCTCCTCCAGCAATGCGCGCGTAATGACCGCATCTGCTGCCATTCCTGTTGGCAGCGCAATGACGCGCACGCCACCAACGAACACGCGCGCCGGCAACGACTCGCTCGCCGCCCAGTCTGACTCGACATGCAGCGGCGCGTCGGCGTGAGTTCCCGCGTGTGCGCTCGACGTCAGCGTCGCGAGATTCACACTCGAACCCTGCTCGCGTCGTGCGGTCCATCCGCAGGAGAACGCCACATCGCCCGGCCACACGGGAATCGTGGCCGAGTAAGGTGTCGAAATATCGATCAGTACGCGGCTCAGCTGCTCCGTCCGTAGAACTCGCTGCGTACTGCCCACAGCGCCGGAAAGAACTTGGTGGAAACGGTGCGCGAGAGGTACTTGGCGCCGAGGGTGCCACCGGTGCCGCCTGTGCCCGGGCCGATGATGCGTTCGACCAGTTGCACATGCAGGAAACGCCAGCGCGCGAACCGTTGCTCGAACTCGAGGAGTCCTTCAACCAGCAGGAACAGCGGCGTTGGTCCGGGGCCCATATACAACGACGCCAGCGACATGTTCTCGTGCTCGAGCAACGCCAGCACGAGTGACTGCAGGGTCGGACGTGCCAGCGCGGCCGCTACTGCGGCAGGTGGCTCACCATGTTCGGCAATCGCGGCTAGAAAGTGCGCATCCCGCAGACCGGCTGTGGCCTCAACGGCACGGAACTGCGAGCTCTGTGAACCGCTGGATTGCCCGAGATATCCGCGGAACTGTGCGAAGCGCTGCGGGGGCAGGGTGTCAAGCGCCGACAACTGCTGCGCAACGATCTCAGTGAGCACGTTGATGCGCTGCACCGACAGCAGCGCGCGCATGGTGTCGAACGTGGACAACGCAGCAATCAGCACGTCCATTTCGTGCAGCAGGACCTTGAACCATAACTCACTCGCCTGGTGCACCACTATGAAGAGCAGTTCGTCCGGATGCTCGGGCGTGGACTGCAACGTCTGCAGCGAGAGCAGCTCGTCGACTCGCAGATAGCTGCTGTAGTCGATCGTCTTGCCTGATTCTGTCATGATCCGAGTGTACAAGTGGAGCCGAGTGCGACCTCAGAACGTGGCGACACCAAGGGTGGTGACGTCGTCCACCTGCATCGTCTCCTCGGTGAAGAACGGCTCGCCGTACCGCGCGCGAATCAGCGAACCGTAGTGGGCCGCCTGATGAGTAACCATGTCGTACAGCGGTTCGCCATTCGGGAAAACTTCGCCTGCCTGAGTCGCGCCATCGAATTGAGAGGCGTAACAGCGGATCGCGGCCATTTTCCGGTCGAACTCGGCCGTCACATCTACCACGAAGGTCGGCTTGCCGGCGTCCTCCCGGTAGGCAACGGCGTGCACAAGTTTGAACGGACGAAAGACCGGCGCATTTCCGGGCGTGTACTTCGCCAGCCCCGCCAGAAAGCAGGCATCGCGAATGAGCTCCGTGGCCCGCCGATGATCCGGATGCCGGCCGCGCGGCGCGGGGGCGATGACCACACGCGGTCGCAACGTGCGAATGACCTGAACGAGCTGAGCACGCGTAGCGTCGGTGTTCTCGATACCGGCGTCGGGCAGGGCGAGGTTCTCCCGCACCATCAGTCCCATCACCGCGGCGGCGGCTTCCGCTTCGGCCGCACGAAGCGCCGCGGAGCCTCGCGTGCCCATCTCCCCCTGCGTCAGGTCCAGCACTCCCACACGCCGGCCGGCGGCCGCGGCCTTGATCAGGGTGCCACCACAGGTCAGTTCCGCGTCGTCGCGATGGGCGGCGATTGCCAATAGGTCGAGGTCAGCCATGCGGCGGAAAATACCGCACGCGCGGTCATCTGGCGTCAGGCGCAGCCCAACGCGCTGGTACGCCGCGTCCGATTCCGGTGACTCTCGCGCCTAGCCCGCGCGCGCGAGGTACGCGGCAACCCGCTCCGCCAGTTGCAGGCCGCTGGCAATGCAGTCGCCCACCGAGACCCCATTGCGGTAGTTCCCCGCCAGATATAGTCCGGGGTTCAGCGCCTCGGTGGCATCCGCCGCATCCTTGACGGTCTGATAGCCCAGCGCATACTGCGGAATGGCGCGGGGCCAGAACACGTGCTTGCAGTACACCGGATCTCCTCGAACGCCCAGCAGTTCCCGAAGGTCGGGCAGGACGCGGTCCAGAATCATCGCCGTGCTTTCGCGCGCGGCCTGGGGATGCCGAGCGCCGCCAACGAAGCAGGTGATAGTCACGTGGCCATCCGGCGCTCTCGCGGGGAAGAGTGACGACGTGAACAGGGCACCCAGCAGTTGGCGGCGCTCCACGGCGGGAATAAGCATGCCGAAGCCATCCAGCGCGTGTTGCACGTCACTCCGGCGGAAGCCGAGCGTCAGGGTGCTCACCGGTGGGTACTCCACTTGTTCGACCGGGCTGGCGTCGCGACGAAGCGATGCGGGTAGTTCCATCGCTGCCAAGACGTGCGCGGGCGTGGCCATCACGACGGCACCAACGGCATGCGAGCGCGCGCTGCCGTCGACCCCAGCTTCAATTTCCCAGTGGGTTTCGGCGCGGTGCAACAGGCGCACTGGGCAGTTGAGTCGGAGCGTACCGGTGAGCGAGGCCGCGAGCGCATCGGTCAGGGACTGCATGCCGTCCACGAAGGAGATCAATCGTGCGGCGGCGGGCGTCGACGCAGTCGAACACGTGGCCTGAGACGTTTCCGGCGTCGACTCGGCAGCGGCGCGGGCACGTGCCGAGCTGCGACGCTGTGCCATTAGCCCCTTGGATAGCGATCCATGCAGCCGCTCCAGCTCGTACACTCTGGGGAAGGCGTGGGCCATGGACAGCTGTTCCGGATCTCCCGCGAAAATGCCCGAGATGAATGGATCGACGGCATAGTCGAGAACCTCTCGGCCCAGGCGGCGTCGCACGAACGAGGCGATGGATTCGTCGACACCGGCGTCACCGCGTGAGACGAGCGGCTCGAGCAACACGCGCAGCTTCGCGCGGATGGAGAACAACCTCGTCCCGAGCATGGCCGGCGGCGTGAGCGGGAAGGGCAGGAGTGCTCCGTTCCGCACAACGAATCGACGGTTCGCCTCGGGGTTGGCCTCGACGACATCTCCCTGCAAGTCCAGCTTGCGGAGCAGCTCCTCCACTTGCGACGAACTCACGAACGAGTTCGGGCCGTGCTCCGCAAGAAAGCCATCATCGTGACTGGTTCGTATCGACCCGCCGGTCTGCGCTGCCGACTCGTACAGGGTGACCGTGACACCCTTCCGCCGCAGCTCGTACGCGGCCACGAGACCGGTAATGCCGGCTCCCACGACAGCCACCGAACGTTGACTGCCTCGATCCGCACCGGTCTCTGTCACTTGGTTGGCCCCGTCAGCGAGAGCCTGCATGCGTCACGCCTCGATGGCGTCTGCCGCCCAGTCTCGCGGCTCAAGCATTTGGATGAGCTGCGCTTCGAAGGAATCCGGGAGGTAGCGCGGAGCGTACTGCCACATCGCCAGCGGCGGAAGGCTCATCAGGACGCTCTCGATGCGCGCTTGCGTCTGGAGGCCGAAGATCGTCCCGCGATCGTGGACCAAATTGAACTCCACGTACCGCCCGCGCCGCACCAGCTGGAATTCACGGTGCGCCGGCGTGAAGGGTTCATCGCGGTGTCGCTCCACGATGGGCTCGTACGTGTGTCGAAGCACTCGTGCGACATCACTCACGAACGCCGTGACCTGTTCGAGCGACAGGCCGTGCGACGGATCGTCGGCTCGCAGATGATCGAAGAATATGCCGCCGATCCCACGCGCTTCGTTGTTCCGATGCACGTTGACGAAGTACTCGTCACAGCGGTGCTTGAAATCCGGATAGAAGCCGGCGTGATGCCGATCGCACATGGTGCGCAGGCCACGATGAAACAGCCGTGCGTCGTCGAGATGCGGGTAGAACGGCGTCAAATCGGTGCCGCCGCCGAACCAGCTGTCGGTGATCTGCCCTTGCTCGTCGGTGAGCTCGAAATAGCGAACGTTCAGGTGAATCGTGGGAACCAGTGGGCTGCGCGGGTGCACGACAAGGCTGACGCCGGTCGCGAAGAAGTGGGTCGCTCCCGCCACGGCACCGTGTCCGCCGAGTCGCCTGGCCGCCAGTTCCGGCAGCTCACCCATCACTGCCGACCGGTTGATGCCGGCCTTCTCGAACGTCACCCCGTCCGTCATGACTCGCGCCACGCCGCCGCCACCGCCCGGGCGTTCCCAGCGGTCCTCTATGAACGTGCCCCCTTTGTCCAGCCGACCGAAAAACGATGTGAGTTCGTCATGCAGTCCGGCGATCCAGCGCTTGGCTTCGGCGCGCTGCGTGACCGACGCCTGTTCGCTCAGGATCCCTAGCGTCGGGTAGACGGCGACGCTCACGGGACACCCGCCAGTTGACTGTGACTGGCCGCAGTGGCGATGGCCTCGTCTGTCCAACGCCACTCCTTGACTGCGTCAACGAAGGCGCGCGCATGGGCCGGTGGCACGTCCGGCAGAATGCCGTGGCCGAGGTTGGCCACGTGACCGACGGGACCGAACGCCTGAATCATGGCGTGGGTGCGGCGGCGAATCTCGGAGGGGGGCGCATACAACGCGCAGGGATCAAGATTTCCCTGCAGCGCGACACCATAGGGCGCGCAGAGCTGCCGTGCGTCCTGCGGCGAGGTGTGCCAATCCACGCCGATCGCGTCCGCACCGGTGGCCTCGGCGATTTCGCCGAGCGCCCACCCGGCTCCCGGCGCGAAGACGATGAGCGGTACTCCCGTTTCGCGCACGCGCGCGGCGATTCGTGCCAGATACGGAATACAGAACTCGCGAAACTCGGCAGGGGCTAACGCGCTCGCCCAGGATTCGAACAGCTGCAGCGCCTGTGCACCCGCCTCGACCTGCGCCACCATGTAGTCGGCGACCGCTGTTGCCAGTTGATCCAACAAGGCATGTGCCAGTGCCGGCTGTTCGAACAGCATGCGCTTGGCAACGGCGAACTGCTTGGTCCCTTTGCCTTCCACCATGTAGGCAGCCAAGGTCCATGGCGCACCGGCGAAGCCGATCAGGGGGACCTTGTTGTCGATTTCGCGACGCGCGAGCCGCAACGCATCGAGCACATATCCGAGCCCATCGTGCGGATCGACGGCATGGAGCCGCGACAGGTCGCTGGCGTTCCGAATGGGCGACGGGAACTGCGGGCCGATGCCTTCGTCGAGCGTCAGCATCATGCCCATCGCTTCAGGCACCACCAGAATGTCGCTGAAGATGATGGCCGCGTCCACGCCCACGAGCTCGAGCGGTTGCAGCGTCACCTCGACCGCGAGTTCCGGCGTGCGGCACATGGTCAGAAAATCAGACTTGGCGCGAACGGCCCGGTATTCCGGGAGATAGCGTCCTGCCTGTCGCATCATCCAAACCGGCGGGCGTTCCACGGGTTCGGAACGCAACGCACGGAGCAGCAGATCGTTCACGGGAGGCACTGGTGATGCGGACGGCATTACGCGAGCTGCTCCGGCGAAAGTGTCGTGCGTGACTTCGGGGGACGGATATCGGCTGGAGCATCAATAGTCCGCGCCTCGCGCGGAATGTCGACGGCGACTTCCCGACGCGCGCGGCCGCCGCGAGGTCCGCGAGCCATCGGCACGGCGGACGGTGAGAACATCTCCAGCAACATCATCGCCTGCGCGTCGAGTGGCTCACCGCGCTGGACCGCGCGCCGAAGTGCAGCCATCGGGCCAGCCAACAACTTGGCCACAATTCGGCCCGCTGTTCGGTCGGCGACCTCACCATCTCCGGCCGCGAACGCAACCTCGCGGCGCGCGACCCCCTCCAGCGCCTCACGCAGCGGTCGTATCGCGTCACGCGCCGGCATGGTCGCAAGCCACTCGTTGAACTGCGCGATCTCATCTTCGCAGATGCGGGACGCGACTGGCACCGCGTCGCGGCGCATCCCTTCTGCGTCAAGAATCGGTTGGTGCAACGTGTCGATGTCCACCAGCGTTATGCCGACCTGCTCAGTCACCCGCGTATCGATGTTGCGCGGCAGACTGAGGTCCATGAGCAAAAGCGCGTACCCGGTGGCGGCACACGCTTCGCGCGCGCGCCGCAGTTCCGCGTGCGTGAGGATCGGCGTCTCGCTACCGGTGGCGATGATCACCACGTCCGCCATCGCGGCTTCGATATGCAACGCTTCCATCGGTGCGGCGCGGCCGCCGACGAACTTCGCCAGCTCCTGCGCCCGCTCGAATGTGCGATTCATCAGTACGAGATCGCGGGCACCGAGTTTGTGCAGCTGTTTCGCCGCGCGCGTTCCGGTCTTGCCTGAACCGACCACCAGACACCGCGCGTTCTGCAGGTTGCCAAACCGCTGCGCCGCGGTCAGCGCGGCCTCCGCGCCCACGGAATTCCGACCCGACGACAACGACGTTTCGGTTTGGACACGCTTGCCCGCCCGGAGGGCCGTTTCGAAGAGCCGATGCAGGACTGGGCCGGCCGCATGACCGTGTGACGCCTGACGGTACGCCGTACGCAACTGTCCAAGAATCTGCCCGTCGCCCAACACCTGTGATTCCAAACCGGACGCGATGCGCACCACATGACGGGCTGCCTGCTCGCCATAGCGACGGGTTGCCGTGTGCAGCAACTGGTCGCCCTCTGCTCGCGTCCGCATCCAGCGGCGCGCCAGTGTTTGGACGGCGCGTTCCACCACCTTCATGTCTTCACTGTCCACCCACGCGTACAGCTCCGTGCGATTGCACGTCGCGATCAGCGCGGCTTCGGTGACGACTTCACTGCGCGCCGTGCGATACAACTGCGCGAGCCGCTCCTCCGACAGATGGAAGCGTTCACGAGTCGCAACATCGGCGAGCCGGAAATCGATGGCAATCGAGATCAGCATGGGCAGGAAGACAGGGGCCGAAGGATCACGCGGTGGCGAGACCGGTGAGGTGCGCCAGATTCTTGAAGAAGATCCGCAGGTGCGCGAGCGGCTTCGCCTTCACCAGCTGTTTGTTCATGTACCCGTCGAACGTCAGCTCCTGTACATCTTTGTCGCGGCAAATCGCGACGAAACGTTCTCGTCGATCGTCGTTGCTGTACCAGAAATTCTGCATGATGTCGAGCACGGTGAACACCGCTCCGTGCATGCGCATGAACTTGCGCCGTGCCGTGCGTAGTGCCTTGCCGTTCCCTGTCAACAGCGCTTGCTCGACCGCCTGAGCCGCAAAGCGCCCGCCGGTCATCGCATAAAAGATGCCTTCGCCGCTGGCGGGCGCAACCACACCGGCCGCATCTCCGGCCAGTACGACGTCCCGATCGTTGTCCCACTTCGGGAGCGGTTTGATCGGGATGGGCGCGCCTTCCTTTCGGATGGTCTCCACCTTGTCCAGCCCAGTGTCCTGCCGAAGCTTGGCCACCGCTTCCTTCATGTCGAACCCCTTCTGCAGCGTCCCGGTCCCGATGCTGGTTGTCTCCCCGTGCGGAAAGACCCAGGCATAGAAGTCGGGCGAGAGTGGCGCCTGATAGTAGACGTCGCAGCGGGCCGCACCGAAGTCGGCCTTACCGTCCACGGGCGATTTTACAATCTCATGGTACGCAAAGACGTGACGCGCCTTGTGGGCGCCGGGCACACACTGCCGCGCGATGGGCGACAGGGCGCCGTCCGCTCCCACGACCATGCGGGCGCGAACCTGCCGGGTCGCACCGGAACGTGACTTTCCTTCGGAGTAGCTCAACACTGCCACGCCGTCGTCGTCACGGGAAAACTGTGTAAACGTACCAGTGCGCCGTTCGGCCCCAGCCTGTTCCGCGCGCACCCGGAGCCATTCGTCGAAGACGTCACGGTCCACCATGCCAACAAAGCCATCGCCGACAGGGATGTCGACGCGGCGAAACTTCGGCGAGATGATGCGCGCGGTGTCGATGTGCGCCACCAGCATGGACTCTGGCACGTGGAAGTCCTTGAGGAGCTGCGGTGGCACCGCGCCTCCGCACGGTTTCGTGCGCCCGGCACGATCGAGCAGCAGCACCGACCGGCCAGCGAGCGCCAACTCATGCGCGGCCGTGGCTCCAGCGGGGCCGCCTCCAACAACAACGACGTCATACAACGGAATACCCTGCGGCGTTTCACTCATCCGACAATCTCCGAAGCGATCCGGGTAACGTGCATCATGACTGCAGAACTGCGGGCAAGAGATCGCCCTTGGCGCGGAAGACGGCGTTCGCTCGCTCGCTCGAGGCACTGCGCAACGCCAGCATGGCAGACACGCCGAAGAGCAGCGCCTGCACGCTGAACACCACGAGATACCCTCGCGTTGGTGACGACATGGCCGCCCGAGCGAGATCCACGCCGGCCGCGCCCGTCATTGTTCCGGTGGCGTAGGCGATCGCTTGTGCAGCTCCGAACACCCCCAAGCGCAACCCCGCGCGCCCGTCGGTTCGATCGCCGGTCAGTGCCATCATCGATCCGATGGCACCAATGGCGAACACGCCGTTGGCGATGCCGAGCAATGCCACAATGAATCGGAATACACCCACGTCGCCCATCGCTGGGGAGGCGGCAAGCGCCACGTAGGTGATCGCCGACGCGAAACAGCCAGCCGCTGCCCACTGACGGAGCTGGCCGACTCGTGTGGCCAAGAGTGCGGCGGCGATCATGCCAACCAGCACCCCGCCATGATGCATGCCGGACAGCTTCGTGCTCTCGCCTGGCGTCATGCCGAAGGCGATGCCGGCGAACGGCTCCAGAATCAGGTCCTGGGCGCTGTACGCGAACATCGCCACGAAGATGAAGCCCGCGAAAATGCGCGCGGCCGGCTCTGCCCACACCGAAGCCAGCGAACTGCGGAACGACTCGATGGGTGAGGACGTCACCGTGGCCCGTGCGAATCCCACCCGTTCCTTTGGCTCGATGCGGAACGTGGCGAGTACGCCAACCAGCAGCCCAACGCCGCCGATGCCGGCGGCAATCGTGATCAATCGAGCGTACGAGAACGGGTCGAGCAGTGCGCCCGACGTCGCCGCGGTCACGATGATGCCGACTATCATGAGAATCCAGGTGATGGCTGCCGCACCCGCGCGTTGCTCCGGTCGGGCGCGCTCGCTCATGAGCGCGAGCAATGGCGTGCCTGCCGCACTGACGCCCGCTCCCAGGACCATGCTGGCCAGCGCCGCGAGCAGAATACCCAGCATGGTGTGCGACGCCATGACCGGAATGCTCGCCGCCACGCCCACGCCGCCCAGCGCACACACGGCGAGGCCACCAAGAATCCACGGCGTTCGACGACCGCTCCGGTCGCTGTCAAACCCGAGTCTGGGCCGCAGAATCAGCTGGACACCGAAATGCAGCGCCACCAGAATGCCCGGCACAGTGGCGGGCAGCGAAAGCTCGACCACGATGACCCTATTGATGGTGGTCGTCAGCAGCACG
>JANNEV010000663.1:0-8067 GCA_031379145.1 Gemmatimonadaceae bacterium | reverse complement strand
CGGGCGGCCGCGCGAAGCGCACCACCATATGCCGGCATGCGTATGCGAAGCACCGGCGTCAAGGTCAGCACGTGCAGGAATCCCCGCAGCGCTTCGCCGGGAAAGCCAGCGGTCAGGGCCGTGAGCGCGAGGTTACCCAGCACCATCGCGCGCTCTTCACTCCCCTCCCGAGCAAGGTCGAATGAGCGCCAGCCGTGCAGCAACGCGTCGGCCAAGCGTTTCTCGGAGATCGCCGCATTCATCAGGCCTTGGTGGGCAGACCGTTCGGTGATGCCGCCTGGATACGACCGCGACAGCGCCAAACCATAAAAACGCCGCTCGTCAGGCCGATTGCCGGCCATTCTCGCGATCGCGCCAAGTCCGAGCAAACCCAGCGCTTCCAATGGCGGATCCCGCTTGCGCAGGGCCTCGGCGATGACGGAATCATAGCATTCCTGAGCCGTCGGCAGGTCGTCCAACTGCCGAGCAATGCGCCCGAGATGGGCGATGGCCAGCATTCGCGGCACTACCTCACCGCCCGCTGACAGTCGACACACCGCGGAGAGCGTGGTGAACGCCATCTCGAAGCAGCCCGCCCGCTCCATCGACTCAGCCTCGAGTCTCAAGCGTTCTGCGATCAAAGCGTTGGCGTCTGTGGGCGCGTCAAGGGCGTCGTGAACCAGTGTCGGACGAGCGGTGGTTGGCGGCAGCAGCTGCGTGGCTATCGACGCCAGGTACGTCGAACGACGAGAAGCCGGCAAGGAGGACAGCTGTTCGGCTGCTTTCGTGATAGCCAGCCAGGCCCCCAATGATGCCGATCCGTCTCGACTGCTGTCGGAGACGGTCTCGGCATCCTTGGAAAAGGCCTCAAGTGCGGACAGTGGGCTACGCATGGCTGTTCATTCCAATCAATACACTGTATTGCACCACTCGAGATGGAAAGCGGTCTGGCCTGTTCATGTGCACATCAGTACTCCCGTCGGTCCGGGCAAACCTCACGCCATGGGAAATGACCGCACGCCATGGGAAGCGGCGTGGATCGGATCTCCGGCGCTCGACCGGGGCATCGACCGGAGCGTCGCCTGAGGCGGATGGTGCTTCCCGGAGCCAGAGGCAGAGGCTACTGTTCTCAGGCGCAGTCCTTACACGACCCTCTGCAACGCCCACCATGCCATTCTTTTCGTATCCGGCCAACGCCGATTGGCTGCTGCCGATCATTTCGATCCCACTCGGATTCATCTCACTGGTGTTCAAGGCGGTCTTTGCCGTTGGGCCGTTCGGCCAGATCGCGTTCGTTGCACTGGTCCTTGCGCTCTTTAGCCGCAACATCATGGGGCCGCACCGCGCCTGATTGGCGACGGCATGTCGGAACCACAGGCGCCCTGCCGCGATACGTCGCGGCTGGGCGCTTTTCGTTTGGCGTGGCGGAGGCTCCATCCAACACGACCAATCTGGGGAACGGCTCTCGGCGTACTCCCAGCGGCCCACCGCCGCAAACGCGGCGTGTTCTCCGACGAAAAACGCGTTCCGACCTTTCTCGCCCGTCACTTTCAGGAACATGACTCTCCCCTCCGTCACCCGTCGTCCGGTTCGAGCTGGCCGCCGACGCGCCCTGCCGGCACTGCTCGCAGTCGCGTTCAGCCTCGGCAGTTCCGTTCTTGAGGCGCAGTCGGCCACCGGAACACTGTTCGGCGTGGTCCGGGCGCAGTCGGGCCGCCCACTGAGTGACGCAGGGCTGGCGGTGCTCGGCGGCACCAGCAGCGCGCGAAGCGACAGTGCCGGACGTTTCACACTGACGGTCGACGCAGGGGCGCGGATTCGCCTGACGGCGCAGCTGCTGGGTTTCGCCGCCGAAACGATACTTGTGGCGCCGGTCGCGGCAGGAGGACGTCGCGATGTGGCGATCACACTCGCGCCGCTCGCCCAGTTGGCCGCGCGCCAGATCGTGGCGCAGCGCGACCGGCCGCTCCTCAATACCAGCGATGCCGCCACCGGCGGTGCCATCGAGCGTGCTGAGTTGCGTGCGCTGCCAACAGATGCACGAGATCCGATTGCCCTCGCGTACACCATTCCGGGCGTCGCGCAGGCACGCGCGTTTTTTGGTGATGCGCCTCGCTTGAGCATCAACGGCACAAATGCGCTGTACTCGCAATACACACTCGACGGCTTGGACAACAACGAAGGCTTCCTTGGCGGTCCGCGGGTGGAGTTTCCCCTGGCGGCGCTTGCGCGGCTGGAGGTGTCGGCCAACACGTACACCACCGCTGCAGGCCGTAGTCCGAGTGGCGTGGTCAACTACGAGTCGCGGGCCGGGGGAGATCGCTGGAGCGGAGAGGTGTTCGGCTATAACCGTCCCGGGCTCCCGCTGGATGCACGGCCAGGCATCGAACCAACCGGCCCCGCACGCGTGGATTTCAGGAAAGCGCAGGAGGGCTTCCGCCGCTCGCAATACGGCGGGGCCGCGGGCGGCCCACTCGCCGCGAATCGGACCTACGCCTTCGGCGCGATCGAATACACCAACGAGAACGAGGATCGCATCAGTTCGACCGCGCGAGCCACGTTCCTCGGTCGAGAACTCCGCGAGACCTACAAGGCGTTTGCACGGCTCGACCATGGGTGGAATGATCGACAGAGCACCACGCTGCGTTTTGCCATGAGTCGCCAGGCGCGCGCGGGCGAAGGCAGTGGCATCGTCGCACCCGAGGCTGACATCACCACGATTCGTTTCGGTACGTCGTCCTCTCTGACCCATCGCAGTAGCTGGGATGGCGGACGCGCGAGCAACAGCGCGTCGGTCCAGCTATCGACCTACAAGTGGGATTTCCCCCCCACGCGCAGCAGCTTCAGCGTACCGCAGGTCACCATTCTGGACCGGGACTCGCTGCCCATCGGTATTGTCGGCTCGAGCAACTTCATCTTCGACGAGTCGGAGCTGCAGCTGCAGTTTCGGGATGTGCTTGAGAAGTCCCTCGGCGCCCGGCACACGTTGAGCGCGGGTGTCGACTTGTCGGCATCGGGCTTTCGCCTCACTGGCTCGTCCACGAATCCGTCGGGGTCGTACGAAGTCATCAACACCGGCAACATCCCGTCTGTAAACGGTCGGTATCGGTTCGCCGACATCCCCTCCAACGTTGTGGTGCGCAGCTACACCATCGATGCCGCCCAGAAGCAAGTCAACTTGACGCAGGCGCTCTACGGTGCCTTTGTCGAGGATCGCTGGCGACCAACCGCAGCGCTGACCATCCGCACGGGCCTGCGTTGGGACTACGACGATCTGACCAGTCGCGGTGGCAGCTCGCCCGACCTGGCCAACGTGCAACCTCGTGTCTCGTTCAACTGGCTGCGCCGCTCCAACAGTGTGTTGCGCGGCGGCGCCGGGCTCTTCGCGGGCAAGCTGCCATACGCCGTGTATTCCGATGCCGTCCAGTTCGGGGCCACGGGAAATCAGACGGTCACGTTTCGCGGCTCGCAAGCCCCGGCGTTCGGACAGGGACCGCGCGCGGCCGCGCTCAATCGCCGTGCGCTGCCGCCGCGTGAGGTGCGAGAGCTCTTCTCCCTCGGCATCAAGCAGCCGCTCAGCCGCCAGTTCACGCTGGGATATCAGCAGCAGTTCGGCCGGAATGTGGCGTTGAGCTTCGACGGTGTCTACGTCGATACGCGCCGTCTCCCGCGCTCGTGGGACCTCAACGCGCAGGCGCGCGTGATCGGTGTGGGAGACACCGTCGGTCGCTCCACGACGGTCGGTGACGTGTCGCGTCCGGTGCAACCGGTCACCGGTGGCTATCGTCGCCTCACGACCACGGAATCGGGCGGTCGGAGTACGTATGCCGGCCTGTACAGTGCATTGCGATATCGCGCGGCCAGCACATTGCTCATCGACGCGAACTGGACCTGGTCGCACGCCATCACCAATACGGAAGACATCAACTTCAATGCGTCGGTCGGCAATGACTTCGACCTCGATCGCGCTGACGCCAACAACGACCGCCGACACAAGGCGACGGTGCGGGCCACGTGGACTCGCTTTCGCGCGCTCACACTCAGCGGCATCGTCGATGCGCAGAGTGGGACACCGATCAATCGCGTCGCGTTCTTTCGCGATCTGACCGGCGCCGGTGGTGCGTACGGTGATGGCTTCATCGGCAACTATCAGCGATTCGCAGGCGTGCCGCGCAATGGCGAACGCTTGCCCGCGGCGCTGTTCGTGAATGCAAGCGCCGCGTATGATTGGCAGGCCGGCGGAACGGCCCTGGTGACCAGAATCGATGCGTTCAATGTGCTCAATCGCTTGAACGCCTCAGGCTTCGCCACCGGAGTTGGCGGCGGAGGTTCTGCGACGCAGGTCGGGCGTCCGGGCGATCCGATTCAGTACAGCACCGCAGGCGCTCCGCGGCAGATACAGCTGTCGCTCGGAGTACGCTTTTGAGTCGAGGGTACTTCCGCGTTGTCCGAGGCAGTTGTGCTCGGGTGCTGTCTCGCCCACGGAGTCGGCGGGTGGGGTGGCGTGGCACGTTGGAGTGCATCGCCCTCGGCTTCACGATGGTCGCTTGTGAGTCCACGCCGCGGGTTGCTCCAAAGTCCGCTGCGTCGCTCGCGTTGCTTCCCTGGGAGTCGGTGGTGGATCGGGCCAAGGGAACTACGGTGCTGTGGCGAATGTGGCGAGGAGATCCAGCGATCAATGCCTATGTCGATGGTTGGGTCGCGCCACAGCTCAAGGCGCGTTACGACATCACGCTGCAGGCGGTCGATGGGCAAGGCGCGGAGCTTGTGAACGCGCTGGTCACCGAGCGTGAGGCAGGGAGATCGGTCGGAACGGCGAGCTTGCTCTGGATCAACGGGGAGACCTTCGCGCAACTGCGTCGTGAACGGTTGCTCGATGGGCCATGGTCGGCCCGCCTGCCGAACGCGCAGTTCATCGACAGTGCTTCGGCGATTGTTTCGCGGGATTTCGAGCAGGATCCGGCGGGCTATGAATCGCCTTGGGGTACGGTGCAGTTTGCGCTGATCTACGATTCCGCGCGCACGCCAAACCCGCCGCGTTCGTTTGCCGAGCTTGCCGAGTGGATTCGGGCGCATCCCGGTCGATTTACGCACGACCAGGCGTTCGGCGGCATCACGTTTCTCAAAATGCTCATGTACGCCTCGGCCGGAGGTGTGTCGCACTTTCAGGGTGGCTTTCGTGAACGCGCGTACACGGAAGGGCGCGACAGTGCGTTCCGCTGGATTCGCCGGTCGTTGCCGGATTTCTGGCGAAAGGGGCAGACCTTCCCTCCCGATGTCGCGGCGCTACATCGATTGTTCGCCAATGCTGAAGTAGACTTCAGCATGTCGATGAATCAGAACGAGGTGGTGAGCAAGGTTCGGCAAGGCGTACTTCCGCAAACATCACGGGCACTGCTCCTTCGCGACGGCACGATCGCCAACGCGCATTTTGTGGGCATTCCGTTCAATGCGCCCAATGCTGCCGGCGCGCTGGTGGTTGCCGATTTCCTGTTGTCACCGGAGGCGCAGTTCCAGAAGCAGCGCCCTGAGGTCTGGGCCGATGGTACGGTGCTGGCCGCATCGAAACTGCCCGCCGAGTGGCGCGCCCGTTTCGCCGCGCTCGACCGCGGTGTGTATGCGCTGCCCGCAGACTCCCTGCATCGCTATGCCAGGCCCGAAGTCGCGCCTCAATACCACGAGCGCTTGCAGAGTGATTGGCGGCGAACGATTCGGCGCGAGTCACCCTGAGGTCCCGGTGAGGCGCCGATGATGTGCCGGTCTGCTTCGACGACCATCCGTTGAACGTCCCGTGAGGTCGCGCGCCGGTCTCGGGTACGTCTCCGTTGGGCTGGTCTCCGCGCCGGTGTTCGTCGGTGCGCTCTATTCCACCGCGGCAGCCGTGGGGCTTACTGGCGCTGGCGCGAGCGGTTTTGGCGTGGCGCGACTCATCAAAGTGCTGTCTGACGCGGAGACGTGGAGCAGTTTGGGTTGGACGCTCTACACGGCCGGCGTGGCGACCGTGCTCTCCCTTGCGGGGGCGTTGCTGGTCAGCGTGGTGCTCCAGCGTAGCCGTCTCGGACGTGCACTCGCGGTGATTCCGATGGCCGTGCCGCACGTGGCGGCCGCGCTCGCCGCCCTGCTCTTGCTGGGGCAAAGCGGGCTCCTCGCGCGACTTGCCTTCGCGATAGGATGGATTGCGCAGCCGGCGGATTTTCCGGCGCTCGTGTACGACCGACCGGGCATTGCGTTGATACTCTCCTTCGCTTGGAAGGAGTTTCCGTTCCTGACGTTGACGGCATGGGCTGTCCTGCATGCGGCCGGTAGTTCCCTCGATGAGACCGCGCGTACTCTCGGCGCCGACGCCCGCACCGTCTTTCGTCGGGTCACCTGGCCTGTACTCTGGCGCGGTTGCGCGCCGGCGACCATTGCGGTGTTCGCCTTTCTGCTTGGCCAGTACGAGATGGCGAGTCTGTTGGCGCCCAGCGATCCGCTGCCTTTCGCGGTTCTTTCCTATGAGCGTGCACATGAACCGGAACTGGCGCGCCGTGGAGAAGCACATGTGCTCGGACTGCTGGCGCTGCTGCTGACGGTTGCGTTGGTGGCGCTGCATGAACGTCTACGCGTTCGCTCGCCGCTGGACGATGCGATGTACGATGCGTGAATCCACTCCCGTTCGCGTCGCGTCATCAGCGCGCAACACGCGTAACGAATGGCTGAGCCGTGTGCTTCTGCTCGTACTCGCTGGCGTTTCGCTCACACCCTTGTTCGCGCTGGCGCTGACCGCGGCGCGGCCGTCCATGCGCTTTCCGTTGCTCTGGAATCGCGATCACGTCGGCCTGAGCGGTGCCGCCTGGTCGGCGCTTGCCAGCGATGGACTCTGGCAATCCATGGGCACGAGCCTGCTGCTGGCTATCGCTACCGGACTGACCGCGAGCGTGCTCGCGTACCTCGCTGCCCGTACGCTCGTTCGCGCCTCGCCTCTCGTCCGACGCCTCGCCGCTGCGGCGGCCTTTCTTCCCGTCATCGCGCCACCCATCGCGTTGGGTGTCGGTATTCAGGTGCTCGCCCTCCGCGCGGGTGTGGGCGGCACACTCAGCGGCGTGTTGCTGGCACATCTGGTGCCGGCCACCGGATATCTCACGCTCTTCCTGCTCGGGGTGCTCGGCGCGTACGATGTCGGCATGGAAGAGCAAGCGCGTTCGCTCGGTGCCTCGCGTGGTCAGGTGTTGTTCCGCGTCACGTTGCCCGCGCTGCGACCGCAGCTGTTGGTGGCCGTGCTGCTCGGCGCGCTCGTGTCCTGGGGGCAGGTCGTGCTGACGTTGCTGGTGGGCGGCGGCGTGGTGCGGACGCTACCGGTGGAGTTGCTCGCCTACGTGCGTGCCGGCGATGATCGACTCGGCGCCGCTGCCGCGTTGTTGCTCACCTTGCCGCCTGCCATTGCGTTGGGAGCCCTGCAACTAGGTGCGCGTCGCACTGGAGCGGTGTCATGAGCGAGACCGCCTCGCGTGCAGGGCTGCCTGGGGTATCAGGGGTGCGAGTGCACCAACTCGATGTGATGTTCGGATCCACGGTGGGATTCAACGCGATTTCGCTCACCGTCGCGCGTGGAGAGCACGTTGCGCTGCTCGGACCATCGGGGGTCGGCAAGACCTCGCTTTTGCGTGCGATCGCGGGACTCGAACCCGTCGCGTCGGGTCGCGTGCTGGTGGATGGACGAGACGTGACCTCGGAACCTGCCGAACGGCGCGGCGTGGTGTACCTGCATCAGGTACCGATGTTGTTCCCGCATCTGTCTGTCCTGGACAACGTCGGCTTTCCCTTGGAAGTGCGGGGGGCGTCTCGCGCCGTCGCCCGGGCAGCGGCGATGGCATTGCTGGCGCGCGTCCAGATGGAGCAGTTAGCCGCGCGTGCACCGGTGTCGCTGAGTGGCGGACAGCGGCATCGCGTCGCCTTGGCGCGTGCGCTTGCCGCGCGCCCCGCGGTGCTCTTGCTGGATGAACCATTTGCCGCGCTCGATCCCGCTTTGCGCGATGACGTGAGAGCAGCCGTGTTCGAGTTGCTCTCTGTCGCACCAGCTATCGCACCAGCTATCGCACCAGCTATCGC
>JANNEV010000011.1:0-1595 GCA_031379145.1 Gemmatimonadaceae bacterium | reverse complement strand
CTGTCGACGCGGACGCGGTCCATTGCGCCGCGGCGGCTCAAACTCAGCCAGAGACGGGGCGTTAGGAGGATCTGACGCCTTGGCAGCGTCAGTCTCGATAAACACCAACGGTTCGGCTGCCGCTACCGAACTCGCGGGGCGCCGGTCACGTGGGGCGGACCGTACGCGCGGCGCGTCGAGTTGATTGACCGGCACAACGACGCTGGCCGGCGCTGCGGCGGGCGAGGGTGTGGGTGCAGCCTCAGGCGGGGTGCTGGCAGTACTAGCCGTAACGGCCACCTCTGCTGCGGCGGGCGCAGAGAAAACCGGTGCGGTCGATTCCGCTACCACTGCAGGGATGACCGGTGCGGGTGCCGCAATGCTGACCGCTGGCGTCGGGGCTGGCATGAGCGCTGCCGATACGGGTGCCGACGCAATGTCTGAGTGGCTGACCTGCTCGCGACGCGGTTCCCTGCTGTGATCGCGGCTCTGTTCGTCGCCCTGATGCTCGCTCGCGGCGGCTGGCGTGACTGCATGGGCAGCGCCACCGACGTCGTTCGCTGGGGCATCGCTGCGGGTTTCACCATCGCGCCCACCGCGGCCACGTCCACCGCGACCCCGGCGACGCCGTCCGCCGCGACCCTCGCCATCGTCCGCTTGATCTGCAGGGCGATTTTCAAGAGCAGGGCGCTGTGAGGCTTGTTGATCATTGCGTTGGCGCGGGGCCGGTGCGGCGGCGCCGATCGCTGCGACCTCACCGGAGGGGAGCGCATTCACATTTGCCTGGCTGCCCGCATCCGGGGCGGCGTTGGCTTTGCCATCCTGCGCGCGCGGCGGCTTACGATCACCACGCGCTGCTTGATTGCGCCCTTCACCTTTTTGCTCGTTGCGTGGTTTTCCATCGCGACGTGCTTCGTTGCCGCGCTCTCCGCCGCGACCATCACGACGACCGCGGTCACTCTTCTCGCCGCGTTCGCCTTTGTCGTTCCGGTCACCGCGATCACCACGTCCAGGCCGTTGGTCGCTGCGCGGTTTGTCTTTGTTCGATGTGTTGCTCGCTTGCGCTGGAGACGTGCTCGATGTCGTCGGCGTGCCGCTAAACCAGCCGGTAAGGCGCTTCCACAATGAAGGCTGCGCGGCCACCACAGGCGAGGCGACCAGCGCGGGCATCGCGCTAGCCGCAGGTCTTGCCACCGGTTCGGCGGCCATCGGCGCGGGCCGATCTGGCGTAATGCCTTTTACCAACGGTTCTGGTCTTGCCGGCTTCGCCTCAGCTTGGGACGGCAGCTTCATCGCGTTCTCGTCGATCGGCTTATTCACCAGTTCATAGCTTGGCTTCGTGCTGTCGAGCTTTTCAGAATCGTGACGCAAACGCTCGATCTCGTAGTTCGGAGTTTCGATGTGCACGTTCGGGATCAACAACACGTTGACTTTGAATCGGACCTCGATCTTGTGAATGTCGTGGCGCTTCTCGTTAAGCAAGAAGGTTGCGACATCGACCGGTACCTGCGCGTGTACCGCTGCCGTGCTCTCTTTCATCGCCTCTTCTTGGAGGATGCGCAACACGTGGAGGGCAGACGACGCCGTATCGCGAATGTGGCCGACGCCATGACAGC
>JANNEV010000690.1:0-9391 GCA_031379145.1 Gemmatimonadaceae bacterium | reverse complement strand
CGTGGCGCGCGAGAATGTCGAAGATCGTGCTGCGCGCCGGCCAGTCTTGCGCGGGGTACTGGGTCCGCAGCCGCTTCAGAATCTTGCGGGCGCCCCAGCCGTACCGCGTGTGCTCAGCGAGAACGCAGTCGATCTGCGCTTGCGGCGTCGCGAACGGCGACGACAACGGCGCCCGGCTCTGCTCCTCGAGGCCACGCAGCCCGTGCGCCAAGAGCCGCTCGCGCCACTTGTAGCCGGTGTTGCGACTGATGCCGTAGCGCGTGCAGAGTTCGGTCATGGTCCACTGCCCGCTCGCGAGATCCGGCGCGAAATGCAATAGTTCCAACATGGGGTCGGTCTCCTGCCAGGGCATCGCCGTCACTCCGAATGGGGGTTCGGAAAGTGTCACCCATGTCCCCGGACAAGTGTTAACCATGTCCCCAGATTGTACCCGTGAAACCCCAACCATCACGGTGCTGCGGAATCGCATCACGTTCAGTTTGCGCTGGTGGCGTTGGCCCAAATCCGCGCGGGCAACGAGCCAACGGGCGCGTACACCACCACCGAGAAGAACAGGACCCAGTCGTTCACCGCCGCTCCGATATCCTGATTGAAAACGCGAGATACTCATGCCACGATTCGTTGCCTTTCTCCGGGGCGTCATGCCCACCAACGCGAAAATGCCTGCGCTGAAGGCCGCCTTCGAATCGGCGGGTTTCTCGAACGTCAGAACTGTTCTCGGCTCAGGAAACGTGGTCTTCGATTCGTCGGTCCAGGACGAGATTGAGATTGAGCGTAGAGCCGAAGAGGCAATGACCAAGACTCTGGGTCGTTCGTTCTACACAATCGTGCGGTCTGCCTCATATTTGCAGGGCCTCGTGGCGTCGAATCCGGATGCAGTAAACGGCATTCCTGTCAACGCCAAGCGCGTGATAAGTTTCATGCGCGAAGCGCAGCAGCCGAAAGTGCCGTTGCCACTCGCTGAGCACGGTGCCTCGGTCTTCCTCACTGCTGGCAGAGAGGTGTTCACAGCCTACCTACCCTCCGAGAAAGGACCGGTGTTCATGGCCCTGATCGAGCGCGCATTCGGTACGAACGTGACAACTCGCACGCTGGATACCGTCGCGAAATGCTCCGTGGCCTAGGTGACAGCTCGAACTCTTTCGCTCAATCCTTGGACGTACAACCCGTTCGAGCCAGCGCAATGCTCTGCTCACGACAGGCCGACGGGTAGGCAGCACGTCAACGGAGCATCAAGGACTCGTCAGCTCACACCGCGATGAGGCTCCACCGAACCGGGGCACGTTCAACGACAGGCGTCACGATTCACACGCCTCAAGGGCGGTCACGCGTGCCTCGAGCGCAGCAAGGCGGTCGACAGGTGCAACCGGCAACGTCACCGGAGATGGAGCCGACGGTGCGCTCCGCACCACGAGCTCGGGTGTCGCGATCGAGCGAAAGCTAGAGCGAACAGCAGACCCGGTACCCGTCGCCACGGCGCCGACACGGCGTCCCATCGCGAGGCGCAAAAACACTCGGCCCACGGGCCCCATCCAGATCAGGCGCGGCAGACGCTCGGCGATCGGCTCTCGGATTGGGCTCAGCATCAGCATGACGAACGACGCGCCGAAGAAGCCGAGGGCCGTGAACAGAGCCGCCAGCCCGATCGGTGGTGTGTAAAACGCAGTTGGGCTGAGCGGTTGGCGGGAGTTCCTCGCGCAGCGCCGAGACCGTGTCGCGCACGTCGTCACTCGTGAAGCCAGTGATCGTGAGGCGTCGTCCCTGGCTGATGAGCTGCAGCGATCGCGGAGCGCGGTATCGGATGCGACCTCGCTCGGGAGAACCTTGAGCGCGACGAGGCGATCGAGGGTGCGGTCGCGAGCGAGGTACACGGCCCCCACGCCGCCCCGGCCTACCTCGCGCTCAGTGTCGTATCGAGCGGTCAGCGGGGCGGCCTCGACCATTACCGCCACTGTCGCTTGGAGTCATGACCCGCTCGAACACCGTCGTCTTTCAACGGACGCCGGTATCGGCTGTTTACTTCACCGCCGTCAATTCCTCCGCAATCAGCTCGGCCGTCCGCGCCTTCGCGTCGGTGAGCGTGAGGGTCCCGGCGTCGATCCGCGCCACGAACGCGCGTTGCGCGGCATAGTCTTTGTTCACGATACCCGCTTTGCTCTGCAGCATGCGCCAGGCCTTGCGACGCTCGACGGCGAAGAGCACCATCTGCCGAGTCACGGCGTAGAAGGAGAACTTGCCCTTGGTCTCGACCTTGATGTAGCAGCCGAAGTTGGGGATGAAGCTGCGGTGTGATTCGTCGAAGACGCGGCGGTTGATTTCGTCGTCCTGCGTGACGAAGTACAGCATGTCGTCGAGCAGCGTGAGCGACGCCGCTTCGGCCTCGGTGATCTTCTTGAGATGCTTGCGGAATCGGCCTTCGGTGAGCGCCCAGTGCGCCACGGTGAACAGGTAGCCTTCGCCCGTGCTGGCATACTTGGTGTGCCACCAGTCGCGGTCGATGCTGGGATTCCCCTTGAGGTCGAACGCCTCCTGCATCGTTTCGCCCTTGCGCGGGTTGAAGACGAACTCCGGGACGCCGCGCGCATCACGCACCATCTTGGCCTGCTCGGCGCTCATATTGTCGCCCACACCGTGCTCGGGTTGGCAGGTGGTGTAGCACTGGAAGAACGCCGTGCCGCGATACTCAAGCCCGTCGAGCATGGACTTGTACAGCTTGGGCGCGTTGGCCACCGACACCTGCGCCACATACGGCGAGCCGTGACCGCTGGTGAACGCCTCGGCCACGTTCTTCTTCTCGATCAGCTTGCCCTGCGACGCGACGCCGAACTGGTTCATGTCGTAGCCGCCGAGCATGGTGGACGAGTCGGAGTTCTGCCCGCCCGTGTTGCTGTATACCTGCGTGTCGAGCATGAGCATCTTCACATTCGGGCGATTCTGCAGAATGACCTTGGACACGTTCTGGAAGCCGATGTCGCCCAGCGCGCCATCGCCGCCAATCACCCAGATCTTGGGGAGTTCGCGTACTTCCTGTTCGGTCATCAACGCATCATCGAGGTGCGTGAGCGTGAAGTAATCGGCTTCGGTCATCACGCCTTCGGTGCGATCGAGCAAGGCCGTCGCCAGCCGTTCCGGTGCCACCGACCGATGCGCGTGGTTCACGATTACCGACTCGGCCATCAGCCACGAAATTGTCGCGCCATCCTGGAAGAGCGAGTTCATCCAGGGATACGCGTGCGGGTTGGCGGCCGGTGTCGAGCCGTACACGGTATTGCAGCCGGTGCTGGCGCCCATCATCATGACGCTCATGCCATTGGCGCGACGCCCGTCGATGGCCTGCAGCTCCTTGTGGTTGAACGCGTCTTGCCGCAGCACCGCTTCCAGTCCACCGACGATCTGCGCGTCGGTGATGGGGCCGTGTTTGGCTTCGTACGCAGCAATGCGCACGGCGGTATCGGCATCATCCTCGCCACCCAGGCCCATCACCAGATGCGCGAAGGTCTTCCGGAAGAGCCGGTACTCACTGTCGCTCCGTGTCTTGAGTGCAGTGAACCTGTCAGCCCCTTCGGCGGCCATGCGCGTGGCCTTGGCGATGAGCCGGTCGGCCTTCTTGTGGTACAATGGCCGCATGTACGCTTCGGTCACGCTGGCCACCGAGCGCAGGATGCTCTTCTCACCGCATCCGGCGCACGCGCCGTCGCCTGACACCAGTGCCTCGTAGTTGCGCCGCACCATGAGGTGATTGCGCAACGTCGCGTCCTTGGAACTCGTGATGTTGTCGTCGTTATAGAGGCCGAGATACGTCTGCGGCGTATCGGGCAGCAGGCGGGAGAACACCTGCGCCGTGGTAAGGTCGGCGTTGAGCTCAGGTGTCTCACGCGTCATGCGCAACGCATCGTGATCGCCGCACACTTGCACGCACTCGCCGCATCCCTTGCACAGGTCGGACACGAAAATCGAGAACAGGCCGCCGTGCCCCGGATTCTTGACATCGACGGTGCGGAAGATGGCCGGCACGTCGCTGTAGGCGAGTGGTAGCTTGTCGATGATGCCGGTGAAATCGGCCTTCGATTGATCGGAGATTCCGGTGAGCGCCTGCACTTCAGCGCGTACAATGTCTTTGAACGGAATCTTGGTCTTGGCCTTCACCGACTCGTGCATCGTCGCGCGCGCGCGCTGCTCGAGCGCCGGCACCTCGGCGACCATGGTGCGGCGGTCTGCGTCGTCGCGCACGTAATTGTGCACTGCCGTGTACAGCACCGTGCTGATCTCCTGCGCGGTGTTGGGGAGCGCCGTGTCGGGGCAGACGGAAATGCACTCCATGCACTGCGTGCAGTTCTCGGGGATGTACACGGGCGTTTCGCGTCGCGCGACGTACTTGGACTGCGTGGCACCGGTGCCGGCGCTCATGATGCCGACAGAGGCGAGCGCACTCGACGGCTGATGGTAGCCCAGCCCGGCGCGGAACTCCGAGTCGAACTTGGCCATCGTCTGCAGGGGCGCGCGCGCGAGCTGCGTGACGGGCATGGCCAAGCCGCCGCTGCCACAGGAGCCGCACCCCGCAGTTGGCGGGAAATGGTGGTCGCCCAACGGCGCCAGCATCGGATTCCGCATCGATGAGCTGTCGGTGTCATCCTCACGGCCGATGGAGATCTCCGTTACCTGATCGAAGCCGGCCTCCATCACCGTCATGTTCGACTCCACCACGGCGTCGCCAAAGCGCGCGAATTTCTTCACGTACTGCTTGCGCACGACGTCGTGGAACTGCGCCTCGGAGATGTCGAACGTCCTGAGGAACGGCGACACCTTGAAGAACGCACCAAGAAACGCATTGCCCTGCATGCGCAGTTGCAGCTCCACCTGATCGGTGGCCTTCCGCGCGATGTCGAATCCGGGAAGGATGAACACCCGGATGTTGTGCTCGATCACGAAATTCCGGTGCTCGGCGGGGATGCGCTGCCACGCCACTTCCGGCGATTCGCCCGATTCCCACACCAGCGATCCGCCGCGCTTGAGTCCCTCGAGCGGGTTGGTGTGCGTGAAGGCTTTCGGGTCGCAGCAGAGCACCACGTCCACGTGGTTCAACTCGCAGTTCACCTTGATCTGCGACGGAGCCACGGTGAGGTAGTAGTTGGTGGGCGCGCCCTTCTTCTCCGATCCGTACTTGGGATTGGCCATCACGAACAGCTTGTCTTCGAGGATGCCGTCCACGTCGTACGTGGGGTGCGCCTCGGAAATGAACTTGCCGAAATCGCCGATGATCGAGCCGAGGTTCTTGCCGGTGGTGATCATCCCCCAGCCACCGATCGAGTGGAAGCGCACCGCGATCGCGCCGTCGGGGAGCAGCGACGGTGTGTCTTTGCTGATGACGGCATACGGGTGGTCCACGCCCAGCACGAAGTACGTCTCGCCATCATCGGCGCCGCGTCCATCGGTGCGGCGCGACACGCCGGTGGCGAACTCATACGCGCCGATGGTGTGTTCGGGGCGGAAGTCACGCGACCCGATGCCATACGCACCACGGAACAGGCGCGGCGTTTCCTCCGGCGTGAGCGCCGGGTGCGTGCCGCCGTACTTCGTCACCTCATTCGCCTTGCCGAGCGCAACGCGGATGTCGCGGGCGAGCGGGTTGTCGCCGGCCAGCCCTTCGTCGGTGCGTTCAAGAATGATGACGTTCTTCTTGCCGCGCAGCGCGTTGATGACCGCGTCCTCCGGGAACGGCCGGATGACGTTGATGTGGATGGAGCCGACTTTCGCGTTGCGCTGGTCGCGGAGGTAGTCGCACGCGGCTTCGATGTTCTCTGCCGCGCAGCCGAGTGACACGAATACGGTGTCGGCATCGGCGGTCTTGTATTCGGTGACAAATCCGTAGTCGCGGCCTGTCAGCTCGGCGAACTTGTCGTACGCCTCGCCGAGCATTGGCAGGACATGCTCGTTGAAGTTGTTTCGGCGGGCCACCACGCCGTTCATGTGATGTTCCTGATTCTGCACCGGGCCCAGCAGAATCGGGTTCTTGAGGTCCATCATCTCGGGCACGCGACGACGCGTGGGGCCGAACAGTTCGCGCTGGGCCGGCGTGGGGCAGGGGATCTGGTCGTCGGGTGCGCCCAGGTATTCGCGCAGGAACTCGGCTTCGGGCGCCAGGTACATGCGTTCGCTGTGCGTGGTGAGCATCCCGTCCTGGATGTTCATCCCCGGATTCAACGCGAGCTCGGCGACGTGGCGCAGAATGATGCTCTGGTCGGCGGCCTGCTGTGCGTCGCGCGCCATGAGCATGATCCACCCCGTGTCGAGCGCGGCGTAGATGTCATCGTGGGCGCAGTGCACGTTGAGCGCGTGCTTGGTGAGGGCGCGGGCGCCCACCTGCAGTACCATCGTCGAGAGTTTCCCCGGTGCGTGGTAGTACTGCTCCATCGCGTAGACGATGCCCTGACCCGACGTGAAGTTGACAGTGCGCTTTCCCGTCACGGCAAACGCCGTGGCCCCGCCTTGTGCGGCGTGCTCACCCTCGGTTTCGGCCGCGACCTTCTGCTGGCCCCAGACGTTCAGTTCGCCCGTGGCGTACGAGGCCTGATAGATCTCGCCGCCTTCGGTGGACGGCGTGATGGGATAGAACACGCCGCCTTCGGTGATGCGCGTCTCGATGTACTGCGTGACGAGCTGATTGCCACTGCAGGTGACGTGGAAGCCGGGGTACTTGTGTTTGGACGCCGAATGACTCATGAGGACCAGAGCAATCGCGCGACAAGGCGCGGGTTGGACCACGCGGAAACTTGGTACCCAAACGATGCCGCGCGGGGGCACTGTGCGCTACCGGCAGGCGCCGGCCAGAGCCGTGGCGGTCAGGCGCGGTCGGACGGTTGGTCGGCGCGCCAGCGCGTCACCGTGAGCGTCCCATACCCTTGTGGGCCGCCCGCCGAGCGCGTTGCGTTGAGGTTCGGTTACTGATTGTCCGGCTCACCCATGCTGACCGAGACCACAGTGGACATCGAGCATGAACTGGTCATCGCGGCGCCGATCGAGCGCGTGTGGTCCTGCTTCGCCGAGGCGGGTGGGCTGAACGCGTGGTGGACAAGCACGGCGAGCGCGGAGCCACGTCTTGGCGGCCTGTACCGCTTCGGTTTCGATGCGGCGCATCAGTGGGTGGGCATCGCTCGCATCTATCAGGCACCCACCGAGATCGAGTGGGAGATGACGGAGACGGCCCCAATGACGGACTGGCTCGGTACGCGGGTGGGTGCGCGGCTGACCGCCGAAGGCAACAAGACGCGGCTGCATTTTTTTCACCGCGGATGGTCAGGGGCGACACAGCACATGCGTGTGTCGTCCTTCTGCTGGGCCTCGTATCTGCGGTTGCTGGGGCGATACTGCGTGATGGGCGAGATCGTGCCGTACGAGCGTCGCAACGACCTGTGCTGACCAGGCAGCGTGCGGTGCGGTCCGGTCGAGACCTGCACGTGCCGCTGCTGGAACAGCAACGAACCGAACCCGCATCGCGCGCGGGCCGTACGGCATTTCACACATTTCCTCAGGGAGGCGTCATGCGTCGCACTGTTCAGGGTCTTGCCTTCGCACTGTTGTGCGTCATCTCGCGCCCGGCGGCAGCCGAGGTGCTCAGTCGCAGTGCGGGCGGATTTCAACTGCGCCACGTCGTCCAGTCAACGCAGGCGCCTCTGCAGGCGTACACGCGGTTCGTCGCTGTGGGTCAGTGGTGGAGTGATGCGCACACGTACGGCGGCAAGGCGAGTGCGCTCACCATCGATGCTCGCGCGGGTGGGTGCTGGTGCGAACAGATGCCCAACGGCGGCAGCGTGCGTCATCTGAGTGTGGCGGTGGTCATGCCGGGCACACTGCTGCGCTTCGACGGCGGGTTGGGACCCCTCGGCGCGATGGGCGTGAGCGGTGCGATGACGGTCACGTTCACGGCAAAAGGAAACGGAACGGAAGTTGTCGTGACATACAACGTGGCTGGCTATGCCCCAGACGGGTTGGCGGGCCTCGCGCCAATCGTGGACGGCGTGATTGCGGAGCAGCTCGCGCGCTACGTGGCGATGCGATAGCTGCCGCTGTTCCGCCGCTGTTCCGGCGCTGTTCCGGCGCTACCGGCCTCGCACCACGTCACGCACGCACTCCACGAACGCCCGGGCAGACGCGGAGAGCGCGGTCCCGCGGGACCATACGGCCACGATGTGGCGTTCCAGCGTGTGATCCGCGAGCGGGACATACGCACACTGCGGCGTGTTGTGTCGCGCCGCAGCCATCGCTGGCACAATCGAGACCCCAACGTCGGCGCCCACCAGTTCGAGTACGGTCGCAAGCTGCGCGCCTCGGCACACAATGGAGGGCGAGATTTGTTGGCTGGCGCAGAACCCCGACACCTGCTCGCCCAGGCAATGTGCCGGGTCGAGTGTGACGGCGGGCGCGTCACGCAGCTGCGTCACGGTGATGCGCCCGGCTCGCGCCGCCGGATGTGACACGGGCACCGCCACCACCAGCGCGTCCGTGCCCAGGACTTCCGTCTCGACATGCTCGAAGGCGTACGGCATTGCCGCAATGACGACGTCCAGCATGCCATCGAGGAGCAAGCGTGCGAGCACTGCGCTGTAGTCTTCTCGAAGCTCGACGCGCCCCGTGACGTGGCGTACTCGCAAGCGTTGCAGCGCCGCGGGCAGCACATAGGGAGCCACTGTGGGTATGGCGCCCACCCGCAGCGTGCGCGCGCCGTCGGCCCCTTCACGTCGCACGGCCTCCTCCGTGTTGCGCAACTCATCGAGAATGCGGCGCGCCCGCGGGTACAGCGCCTTGCCGGCGTCGGTGAGCGTGACCCCTCGACCGTGACGAGCAAACAGCGGCGCACCCAGATGCTGCTCGAGTCGCTGGATCTGTGCCGTCAGCGACGGCTGCGATAGCCCCAGCTGCCGCGCGGCGCGGCTCATTGTGCCGCTGTCGGCGGTTTCCAGGAACGTGCGAAGCAGAGAGCTATCCATCACGAATCGTCAGGGAGTCATAGGCGTTGGCTATGCATTCTATAGGACCAACTCTCTTGCTGGCTATAGCGACTGCTCCTATTCTCCAGTCACCAGGCAAGCCCCGGCGGTCCGACCTCGATCGGACTGGTCATTCACGGCATTTTCGAATGGAGCGCGCGATGGAAGGAACGGCAGGCGGGAGCGGGGGCAAGTGCCCGGTAATGCATGGAGCGCACGGGCCGACCACAGTTGGCGGCGCGTCCAAGCGTTCGTGGTGGCCGAATCAGCTCAATCTCGCGATGCTGCATCAGAACTCGCCGCAGGCCGACCCCATGGGGCCGAGCTTTGACTATGCGGCCGAGTTCAAGTCGCTCGACCTGCACGCGCTGAAGGCGGATCTCGCCGAGCTCGTGACGCGATCGCAG
>JANNEV010000642.1:0-2476 GCA_031379145.1 Gemmatimonadaceae bacterium | reverse complement strand
CAACCGCACGCTGGCCACGGCACAGTCGTACACGGGTGTGACCGGTCTCGCGAACTCGCAATTGGGCAATCCCAATCTCCAGTGGGAGCTCACGAAGGAAACCGACTTCGGTGCTGACCTTGGCCTTTTCGACGGTCGATTGAATTTCATTGTGGACTGGTACGATCGCGCCACCAGCAATCTGCTGGTGCAGCGCCCGGTGCCGGCCACCAGCGGCTACACGAGCGTGTGGTCGAACGTCGGCGCGATCAACAATCGCGGATTCGACTTCAACGTGCAGACCGTCAATTTCCGCGCCAAGAGCAAAGGCGGTTTCGAGTGGAAGACTGACCTCAACATGACGTTCAACAAGAACGAGGTCACGGAGCTGTACGACGGCTTGCCGATTACTGCCACGGTCAGCGGTCGTGTCACGTCCGTTGCGGCAGTTGGCCAGCCGCTCGGCACGTTCTTTGTGTTCAAGTATCTGCGTGTCGATCCGGCCACGGGCAACGCGCTGTATCGCAAGGCCGATGGCACGGAAACCACCGCACCCGTTGCGGCCGATCTTGCGTTTGGAGGCAATCCGCAGCCCAAGTACTTTGGCGGCCTCACCAACACGATCACGTGGAAGAACGTGGACCTGCGCGGCTTCCTGCAGTTCAGCCAGGGCGGCAAGGTGCTCAATCTTGCGCGCATCTTCATGGACGACGGCGGCAACTCCCGCGACAACAAGCTGGCCACGACGCTCAATCGCTGGCAGAAGCCAGGCGACATCACGGATCAGCCGCGCATGGGTTCCACCGGCGGTGCGCGCTTTCTCTCCACGCGCTTCGTGGAAGACGGCTCCTTCGCGCGTCTGCAGGAAGTCACGCTCGGCTACCGTTTGCCTGCCGCGCTGGCTCGCTCCATGCGCGCGGACAACGCCCGCTTGTATGTGTCCGGGCGCAATCTGGTCACGTGGAGCAACTACCTGGGCTACAACCCGGACGTGAACAGCAGTGGTGCCAATGCCAACACGGTCATGGGCGTGGACTACTACGCCTATCCGCTCGCGCGCACGTTCACCTTCGGTGTGAGCGCCGGCTGGTGACCCGTCAACAGTTTTCCCCCGACCTCCGCGCGCTTCCGTTGCGCGCTACCTCTCTTATGCGAATTCGCGCGCTGGCGCTGGCCGCCATGGTCACGGGTGTTGCGGGCTGTGGCGACGTGCTGCAGACCGAGCCCGTCACGTCCCTGCCGCAGGACCAACTCATCGTGGACAACGCCACGGCCACTGCGGCGCTCAATGGCGCGTATGATGGGTTGCAGTCCGGCAGCTACTACGGATTGTCGGCGCTGCTGGTTGGCGACCTGGCGGCTGACAACACGGTGTGGACGGGTACGTTCCAGTATCTCGGGGAAATGGCCACCAATCGCATTCAGGCCGACAGCCCTGAAGTCACCGCCATGTGGACCGCGATCTATCAACAGATTGATCGTGACAACGTGCTGATTGATCGGGTACCGAAGGTCACCTCGGTCACGGATCCTGTTCGCAGCGACGTGATGGGGCAGGCGTACTTCCTGCGCGCTCTGGGATTCCACAACCTCGTGAAGTACTGGGGTGGCGTTCCCACGCCGACCAAGCCCATTGCGTCGCCGGCCGAGGCGCAGGCGTACACGCGTGCGACAGCGAACGATATGTATACGCAGATCCTCAAGGACCTGGACAGCGCGGCGGTGCTCATTCGCAACAGTGCAAACACCCGCTACGCTACGCTGAACGCCACGCGAGCGCTGCGTGCCCGGGTGCTGTTCTATCGGGCGGGCCTGGCCGGCAATGCGAGCTCCACGGCAGACTATCAGGCGGCGCTCGACCTGTCCAATCAGGTGTTGTCTGGACGTGACACGTTGGTGGTGCCGTACGCGGACTTGTTCGGCGCCGCCGGCAGCAATACCACGGAAGATCTGTTCCGGGTGTCGTTCAACGCGACGGAGACCAACGGCATCTCCAACTACTACTTGCAGGTGGGTCGCGCCGAAGTGGCGCCGAGCACCAGTATCGACGGCGCGTATCCGGCCGGCGACGTGCGCAAGGCGTGGTCGATTCGCCCCAGCGGCAATGCCGGACGCCCGCTCAACGGCAATAAGTACTCGGCTCGTCCGGGTACGGAGCATGTGCACGTGATCCGGCTGGCCGAGGTGGTGTTGATCAAGGCCGAGGCACTGGCGCGCCTCAATCGTCTGCCAGAAGCGGTGGCGCAGTACAACAAGGTGCGGGTGCGTGCCGGTCTGCCGGTGCACACGTTGGGCAATCAGGTGACCACGCAGGCGCAGGTATTGGCGCAGATCGAGCTCGAGCGTCGGCTGGAGCTCGCGTTCGAGGGCGATCGTTGGCCGGATCTGAATCGTCTCGGTCGGGCGATTGCGGTGAAGGGGATTGCGGATCGTCCCGGTCAGACGCTCTTCCCGATTCCGCTGCGCGACACGCGTACGTCGCCGAATCTCACGCAGA
>JANNEV010000614.1:0-1584 GCA_031379145.1 Gemmatimonadaceae bacterium | reverse complement strand
GCTGTCGAATCGCTGATACGTCAGACGGGTCTCCGGGGGCGATTCGCTGAAGTCGAGGACGCATTGCTTGACCGCGGGGGCGGCCTTTCGGGTGCGGGCCGACTGCACGGCACCCTTCGCTCCCTTGCCAGTGTCGGCGGCCGCACTGGGCAGGGCCGCCTTCAGGGAATCCGTCGCGAGCGCCGCCTTGGTGGAATCGGCCACACGGATACTATCCCGCCCCGCCGCCGCGCGACCCGCCGTGTCCAGTGCTGCGGGAACCGCAGCTGGAAGGGGCTGTGTCCTGGTCTTGGTCGCGGCCGCGCGTGATCGTCCCAGTGCGCACCCCGAAACGGCGAGGAGCGACAGGAGCAAAATCGATGGTGCGGCACGGCGTCGAAAGGGCATGGACTACTTGGTCGGAATCTTGACCGGCGCGATGAACTTGCAGGCGCGAATGCACTTGAAGTTCTTGAACTGCGGGTCGGACTCGAACGCAATACCGGAGAGCTGTCGGGACGGTTCGATCAGAATGAAGCTACTATCGCTGAAGATCTGGTTCCGCGCCTGATCGAACACAAGCTGTGGCGTGGTTAGCCGTTTGCCATCGTCACGCACGACAACTACGTCGCCGGTTGCCTCGAGGCGGGAGAGCCGCGAGTTGTAGGCACCCGCTCTCGACGTCAGCACGCCGTCCTTTATTCCCTGTTTGGTAAAGAACGTCATGTTGACGCGACGCAACTCCAGACGTGCCCCATCGTCATATACAAACATGGTGTCACTGAGCAGACGCCCGTTCGCAACCCCCTGGTTGGTGAGTATGGTGCTGCCACCAAAGATGACCTGATCTGCGGAGTCAGGCAGCGCAGACTTCTTGGCACGAGCCGTTACGGGCGACGCTTTCGCGCGCGACGGACACTTCGCCGCGCCGAGCATAGACAGCGACACTACAATCAGGCAGGCACGTGTCACCAGCGAGGAACGTCGATGTGTCCCGGTCACGCGACACCCGCACGTAGTAGATCGTGAAGATGCACCACTCCGATCAGCTGTTCTGTATCGTCAATCACTGGCATGGCCATGATTCCGAACACTTCCATCCGATGCACAACGGCACTCCCCAGTTCCTGAGACGACGCCAGACGCGGTGATTCGGACATGACCGACTGCACCGGTACCGCCAGTACGTCACGCTCGCGCTCGAGCAGGCGCGTCAGGTCTCCGGCGGTAACGACACCAGCCACGCGCCCCTGTTCCACCACGATCGCAATCCCTCGTCGCTCGGCGAGCAGCACCACGGCTTCACGCATGGTGGCATTGCGCTGCAGTACCGGGATGGCGTCGGTCACCATCACGTCGCTCACGCGCGTCAGCAACCGACGACCCAGCGCTCCGCCAGGATGCAATCGCGCAAAATCCTCTTTCTTGAACCCCTTTTCCTGCAGGATCGCAACGGCGAGCGCGTCGCCGATCGCGAGTGTGACGGTGGTGCTGGTTGTCGGGGCGAGATCATGCGGACAGGCTTCCTCTCGCACCCCCAGATCCAGCGTGACTTCCGCCGACCGGCCGAGTCGGGACGCGGGGGCGGATGTCATCGCGATCATG
>JANNEV010000641.1:0-8263 GCA_031379145.1 Gemmatimonadaceae bacterium | reverse complement strand
CAACAAAGAAGTCACAGTGCGCATTTTCCCAGAGGCAAATCACCTCTTCGTGCATGATCCCGATGGCAATCCTGCGGGGTACGCAGCGTTGCCGAACGGGATTGTGCGGAGCGATGTACTCGCGACGATTGTGGAATGGGTTGTCGCACGTATGAGGTGAAAGCACGCGTTATTTGTGCTACTTCAGGCGAAATGCACGGTTTTCTCTGGGAAAACAACGCATTCCCTATTGCATCGTGAGCGTGATTTTTTATCTTGCGCGCGTCGTATTCGTGCCTCTCTACAGAGAGAAAATCGCATCGACCACCTTTAAGGAGACACCCGATGGCCGCTAAGAAGAAGGCCGCGAAGAAGGCCGCACCGAAGAAGGCCGCACCAAAGAAGGCCGCAGCGAAGAAGGCCGCACCAAAGAAAGCCGCACCAAAGAAGAAGGCCGCGAAGCGCAAGCCGAACGCCGCTTTCATGAAGCCGATGCAGCCGTCGGCCGCCCTCGGTGCCGTAGTCGGCGCCGGCACGATGCCCCGCTCGGAAGTGACGAAGAGGATCTGGGCGTACATCAAGAAGAACAACCTGCAGGACGCCAAGAACCGTCGCGCGATCAACGCCGACGACAAGCTGAAGCCCGTGTTCGGTGGCAAGGCGCAGGTCAGCATGTTCGACATGACCAAGCTGATCTCCAAGCACCTGTCGTAACTTCCGGTTTGCTTCCGGCGTAAATTGAAAGGGCGCCTTCCAGTGGAAGGCGCCCTTTCAGCGTCGTCGCCCCTGCGGCACACGATGCTCCTTCTCCTCGATCCTTTCAGCCCTCACCACCTCGTGGCCTCGAAGAAGAAACCGTCGGATGGCGTCGGTTCCGTTGCGGCACTGCGTTCCGGCAAGACCGGCAATTCCCGCGGTGCCAGTTCGCAGACCTGGGAGAACGTCAAGGCCATCGTCTGGACGTTGGTGATCTTCTTTGCCATCCGGACGTTCCTGTTTGAAGCGTATCGTATCCCGTCCGGCAGCATGATCCCCACGCTGCTCGTCGGCGACTGGCTCTTTGTGAACAAGCTGGCGTACGGACCGCACGTGCCCGGAACCGAGATCAACCTCCCCGGCTATACCGATCCCAAGCGTGGCGACGTGGTGGTGTTCAAGTCGCCCGACCAGATCGATCAACCTGAGGACCCCAATCCCACGCTCGTCAAGCGATGTGTGGCGGTTGCGGGCGACACCATCTGGATGCGAGACGGCATGCTGCACGTGAACGGCATCCCGCAACCGCAAGGCTTCGCGGCGGAGAACGTGAAGGGAGACGGCACGTTTTCGCATCCGCTCTTCGCGTGGCAGAAGCCGTTCGAGATCCGCGGGACGCGCGCGGGCGAGCCCGCAGCGGCACCCACGCTCGACAACTGGGGGCCGCTGGTGGTGCCCCCCGCGCATTTGTTCATGCTCGGCGACAACCGCTACGACTCCAAGGATGGGCGCTACTGGGGCTTCGTCCCCCGCGAAAACGTGCGCGGACGTCCCGCCTTCGTGTACTACACCTACAACGCTGACGACAGCGATCGGCCGCTGCCCTTCCTGACCGACATTCGTTGGGGACGGCTGGGCACCATTATCCGCTAGGCAGTTGGGGGCCATTCTGCGGCAAGGCGTAGCGAGTCGGATGAGGTATTCTTCGTGACCAGCAACATCACGGCCATTCCATGACACGTCGGCACCGATTCTCGCTTCTGCCTCGGGCCTGGCCATCGTTGGCGGTCGCGACGCCGCTCATCATTGCCACGCAGGTGCTGGCCGCGCTCGGTAGCATCGCGTGCGCTCGCAACGCGAGCGCGCAGCGACCGCCGCGATCAGACGCCGTCCACACCGACACGCTCTGGGCGCAGTCTCTGGGTGTGCGCAAGTCGCTGACAGTATACCTGCCTCCGTCCTACCGCACGTCCACGAATCGTCGCTATCCCGTGCTCGTCTATCTGCACGGACTCACCGGCAACGAGCGCAACTGGGTGGACAGTGGATGGCTCGATCGGACGCTGGATTCACTCGCTGGCGCCGGCCGCGGTGAAGCGATTGTGGTCATGCCTGATGGCGATGATGGCTGGTACACCACGTGGAATCTGCTGTCGGCATCACCGCCGTGCGGCAGCGATACCACACGCCGGGAATCCGCTGCCACATACTGCGTGCCGTGGACGCACTACGATGACTACATCGCGCGGGATATCGTGTCCCATGTGGACGCGCGGTATCGCACGCTGGCCAATGGGCGGAACCGTGGAATCGCCGGCTTGAGCATGGGCGGATACGGAGCGATGACGCTGGCGTTCGCCTACCCCGAGGTCTTCGCGGCCGCGGCGAGTCACTCGGGCGTGCTCTCTCCGCGTCTGCTCGGACCGAAGCCCTTCCTCCCGCCTGCCAAATACGCGAGGGATTCGGTGGAGTTGAAGCGGTCGGCTGACTGGCTCTGGCCCTGGCTCACGGCTCCGTTCGGGCGCGATACCATCGGGTGGACGGCGCGCGATCCGGGTCGACTGGCGGCGCGCGCGCAACGCCGATTTCAGAACGGCGGAGCGCCGCTTCCAGCGCTGTACATCGATTGCGGCGCGCAGGACGGATTCGTCGACCAGAACCGGGACTTCCGCGCAACGTTGAATCGGCTCGGCGTGTCCAATCAGTACACGGAGTGGCCCGGCAAGCATGACTGGTCGTACTGGCGAGCGCACGCGGTGGAGAGCCTCGATTTCCTGCTCAAGCGCACCGCGCCCTAGTTGGAGCGCGAGTCGGTGACGAATCCGACCACGACGGTGTCACTGCAGGGTGGCGACAGGGTGTTTCACAGGTAGCTTGCGGGATATGGCTCGGTTCTTTCCGCGCGACGTGGTTCATTGGGGTGAGGAGCGCCTGCATCCGCTGCGCGCGTTCGCCGTGCGCACTATCGAACCGGCGGGTATCGCCGGCCTGGTGCTCCGCGTGTACCGCGCTGTGGTGCTCGGCGCCACGATGTCGTCCGGGTGGGTGACGTTTGTCCTCGGCCTCACAGTCGGCGTGCTCTTTTTCTGCGGCATGCTGACGTGGCACCTCGGCAATTTCCCTGTGCGTCGCTGGCCAGCCAGGGTACTGGCCTTTGTCATCATCGAAGTGGCCGCCGAACTCGGGATGAGTTCGTTGTTGATTGCGTTCGGCCGCGAGCGATTCGGCTCACGTGAGGCCACCTGGGGAGACTGGTGGCCGATGGCCGGCCAAACCATGGTGGAGCGCGCGATCGTGGCGCTGACCTTCACGCTGATCCTCGCCGCGTCGGTGCAGATTGTGCGGCGGTTCCTCGACCGGAGAGAACCGCACTCGGCGTAACGCGGTTCTGGCGCGAGCGCGACGAGCGTGCGTGACGCGGTCTCCTCGCGGCAGTCGTCGTCGCCGGCGTAGTTGTGGCGACGGCGTATGGGTGTTCAGTTCCCTCGTCCCCGTGCAGTCCAACCGCCACCATCTCAGCTCTCGTCCCATGCGCGCTTTGTTTCTTCTGCTCGCCATCCCAGGTGTGTCCGCGCTGGCGCAGCCGGTCGTCACACCGGCCACGCCGGGGGCTCGCACGTCGGGCTCTTCGGCCGCGGATACGCTTCGACCTTTTGGGACGCTTCGGGAACAGGCCTTTCGGCAGCAGCGCTGGCTTGAACTGCGGATGGAACGCACCCTGCCCGCGTTGATGCGTCGTGAGGGCGTGGACATGTGGGTGGTACCGATGCGCGAGTACGCCGAGGACCCGTTGTTCATGGCCATTACCTCTCCAACGACCTTCGCGGCGCGTCGTCGCACCATTTACGTCTTCTTTGATCGCGGCCCGTCTGCCGGTGTTGAGCGCATTGCCCTGGGCGGCACCTCTCAGGGGAACGTGTTCAAGGCCATTCGGAGCGAAAAAGCCGTCGCGGCACCGGCCGCCGGGAGCAACAGCACCGCGCGCACCGCCGAGCTCTGGGGCGATCAGCAGTGGGAGGTGTTGAAGCAGGTGATCGAACAGCGCCAACCCAGGAAAATCGCGGTCAACACCTCACGCACCTTCGCCTTCGCCGACGGGCTGAGTTCCGGGGAGCGTGATGGGATGCTGCAGGCACTCGGCCCGCAATGGACCTCGAAAGTGGTCAACGCCGAAGCCTTGGCGGTGGACATGATCGCGTCGCGGCAGCCGGAGGAAGAGGCGGCGTTCAATGAGCTCAATCGTGTTGCGTGGCAGATCATCGAGGAGGCCTTCTCGAATCGGGTCATCACGCCCGGCGTGACCAAAGTGGACGACGTCGTCTGGTGGATGCGGCAGCGGCTCGCGGACCTGGGCCTGACCACGTGGTTTCAGCCGAGTGTGGAGATTCAGCGTCAGTCTGGCGTGGGCGAGTTGGTGGGCGTCAATCCGACGATCTTCGCCGGCGATGTGCTGCACTGCGATTTCGGCGTGACGGCGATGGGACTCAACACCGACACGCAGCATATGGGCTACGTGCTCCGACCGGGCGAGACGGACGTCCCGGCCGGCATCAAGAAGGCGCTGCTGGCCTCCAACCGCATGCAGGACATTTCGATCGAGGAACTGCGACCCGGGCGCAGCGGGAACCAGATTCTCAAGGCCTCGCTCGACCGCATGCGCGCGGAAAAGATCGACGGCACCATCTACTCGCATCCCATCGGGCTGCACGGACACGGCGCTGGCGCCTTGATTGGTCTCTGGGACTATCAGGAGGGCGTCCCCGGACGTGGCGACCATCGGGTGATTCCGGGTATGTGGTACTCCATTGAACTGCAGGCCACGACGCCGGTGCCGGAGTGGGGCGGGCAGCCCGTGCGGTCGGCGCAGGAAGAGGACGTGATTGTTGATGCGACCGGCAAGGTGCGTTGGGGCTACAAGCGGCAGAGCGCGTTTCACCTCGTGCGCTCGCCCACCCCGTGACCGTTCACCACGAGGCGGTGCGGCTGGCGTCCCGCATTAGATTTCGCCGATGATTCGGAAGAACAAGCAACTGCTCGTGGTCGGCGACCGCGTCCTCGTCCAACTCGAAGACGGCGAACAACGGACGAAGGTCGGACTGTATCTCCCGTCCACTGCGGTGGATAGTCAGGCGGTGCAGGGCGGCGAGATCGTCTCGACGGGGCCAGGCCTCGCGTTGCCCGATCTGTCCGATCACGGTGAGGATCCGTGGAAAACCGATGAGTCGGAGCCGGGCGCGCGCTACGTTCCGATGCAGGCGCGTGTTGGTGACTACGCCTTGTTCTTTCGGAAAGCCGCCGTCGAGATCACGTTCGAGAACGAGCAGTTCCTTGTGGTACCGCAGTCGGCGATTCTGGCGCTCGTGCGGGAAAAAGATCGTTAGTACCGTCCGGCGCGCAGTGGCGCCATCACAGGTCCGTATGTTCTTCCGTACGTTCTACACGCCCTTCAGAGGACACGCCCCATGATGTATCCCGAACAGATCGTCCAGCCGATGCGCCAGGAACTGACGCGCGTTGGCGTTGAGGAAATGCGCACGGTTGCCGACGTGGACGCCAAGCTGCATGACATGAAGGGCACCGCGCTGGTGGTGGTCAATTCCGTGTGTGGCTGTGCCGCCCGCAACGCGCGTCCGGCCATCGCCGCCGCCATGAACCATGCCATCAAGCCGGATTTCGCTGGCACGGTGTTCGCCGGTCAGGACCGCGAAGCCACCGACCGCGCACGGCAGTACTTCACCGGTTACGCGCCCAGCTCGCCCAGCATCGCGCTGTTGAAGGACGGCGATGTGGTGTTCATGCTCGAGCGCTATCGCATTGAAGGTCGGACCGCGCAGGAGATCGCCGCCGATCTCGTGCAGGCATTCGACACCCACTGCGCCCCCTCCAGCGTCACCGCTACGGCGTGATTGGCCGTCGCCGCCACGCCCCGCGACATGACTGACGGAGCCGATCCCGCCGCACTCGCGCTCGCGCGAGCGGTAGCGGGTCAGTACCGACTGGATCGTGAAGTCGGGCGTGGCGGCATGGGCGTGGTATACCTCGCCACCGATGAGCACTTACAGCGTCTGGTGGCCATCAAGACGTTGCCGCCGCATCTCGCGTCGGACGCGGCGGTGCGGGACCGGTTTCTTCGCGAGGCCCGCACGGCCGGCGCCCTCTCGCACCAGAACATCGTGCCGATTTATGCCGCGGCGGAACGCGACGGCGTTGTGTTCTTCGTCATGCGCTACATCGCCGGGGAGTCGCTCGCCGAGCGACTGAGCAAAACAACGACACTACCGCCGGCGGATGTGGTGGCGATCCTGCGCCAGCTGGCGTCGGCGCTCGGGTATGCGCACACACGGGGCGTGGTGCACCGCGACATCAAGGCGGAGAACGTCCTGCTCGATGCCGACACGGGCAAGGCCATGCTCACCGACTTCGGGATCGCCAGACTGGCGGAGACCAAGCCGTTGACTGCGACGGGCACGGTGCTGGGTACCGTGCAGTACATGAGCCCGGAGCAGGTGACGGGCGATGAACTGGACGGACGCAGTGACTTGTACGCACTCGGTGTCCTTGCCTTCCTCATGTTGAGCGGCCGGTTCCCGTTCGAGCGAAACAGCCCGTCAGCCGTGCTGGTCGCGCATGTGAACTCGACGCCACCGCGTATGTGCGACGCGGCCACGCACGTCCCCGCTGAGCTTGGCGCGGTCGTCGACCGACTGTTGTCGAAATCGCGGGACGCACGATTCGCCAGCGGAGACGAGCTGCGTCAGGCGCTCGACGCGTTGCCGGAGACCGAGCTGGCGGCTGTGCGCGCGAACGACTCGGCGCCATTGGCCATGCTCACGCCGCCGGACACGCGGGCTGTTGCGCCGGCGATGCTCTCCTCGCTGGAGGCGCAAGAGGTGTGGGCGCGCGCGGCAGAGTTGCAGGCCAATACTGGGATGTACACGCCACCGCCGGCGTTCACACCACGCGAGCCCGGCTCCGAGCTGCTCACGCGCGGCTACGACGCGGCGTTGGTCAAGGACTCGGCGCGCGACGCCGGCATTGACGACAAATACGTCGATCGGGCCATGGCCGAACGCGAGCGCGCGGAACCTGTAGACATCCAGCGCGCAATGCCTCGGCCGTCCGCCTGGGCGAAGCTGGTCGGCTCGCCGTTGAAGCTGAACTATGAGACCGTCGTTGAAGGTGAGCTGACCGCCGACGGTTTTGAGGAAATCGCCGAGCAGGTTCGTCGCTCGCTCGGTGAGATCATGGCGGTGAGCCAGGTGGGTCGGACGATGAGCATCATGACGTCCGTGACGTCCACCAAGAATGGCACTCCACGGCGCATGCAGATCAACATCGCCTCACGCAATGGCCGTACGACCATTCGCGGCAGCGAGGACATGGTGCAGCAGGCGACCGCGACCATTGTGGGCGGAACGATGGGCCTCGGGGTGGGACTTGGCACGGCCCTCATGGGTGCCACGATCAACTCCAGCGGCAGTCCCTTGGTGGGAATCGTGGCGCTGCTCGGTCTGGTGAGTGTCGCCTTCGCCGGGTCGCGGTATGCGTTCGGGCGCACGGTGCGCACCCGCGACCGCGAGCTGCAGGATCTCATGCAGGCGGTCGCGCAGTGCGCCCGGCTGTTCGTGGTGCCGGGCGCCGACGCGTCGAAAAAGCTGCCGCGCTAGCCGTCTGTGCGCGCGGCGCCGCGAACGGCGCCTTCACCGCTGCGCTACTTCTGCCCCACCCACTTGAAGATCTCGCGAATACCGGGCCGCTTGCCATACATGAGCAAGCCAACTCGATAGATCCGGCTGGCCAGCCAGACGCTGCCGAGCGCGCCAAGCACCACGGAGGCCAACGCAATCGCCACTTCGGCGGGCGGTACTGGCGCGACCGTCATGCGCAGCGGCATCACGATCGGTGCACTGAACGGCAGCATGGAGAGCACGCGCGAGAGCGTACTGTCCGGCTGCGTGAGAATATTCTGCAGAAACATGATGCTGGTGACCAGCAGCAGTACGACCGGCATCTGCGCCTGTTGCGCTTCCTGCTCGCTGTTGACCGTGGCGCCCACCGCCGCGAAGAGCCCTGCGTACAGCATGAACCCCATCACGAAGAACGCCAGCACCACGAGGCCCAGCCCCAGCGAGACGTCGGGCATGACCATGGTGGTGTCGGCTGCGCCGAACCGTGCGAGAATGGGCTGCCGCACCTTGTACATCGCGAAGCTCATGGTCAGCCAGAGCACGAGTTGGGTGAGCCCGACACCGCCCACACCGATCACCTTCCCGGCGAGCAGTCGCGACGCCGAGATGCTCGAGATCAC
>JANNEV010000542.1:0-3039 GCA_031379145.1 Gemmatimonadaceae bacterium | reverse complement strand
AGTGGCGGCTCGGCGCAGGCGATCATCATGAAGATCATCGCCGAGCCGGCGCAGCTGGTGACGCAGCTGCGCAAGTCGGTGCCGACGAACGTGGCCGCTGCGCTCGACATGGCGCTGCAGAAGGTGCCGGCGGATCGGTTTGAGAGCGCGGCCAAGTTTTCGGAGGCGTTGGGGAATCCGGCGTTCACGACGCGCGGGACGGCGCAGATCGCCGGCGCACCGGGCAGCGCGCGCGGTGTGGCCACACCATGGTTCGCCGCCGCGGTTGCCGTCGCCGTCATCGCAAGCGCGCTCGCCGTGTGGGGGTGGCAGCGCTCCGGCCCCGCGGGCACCGCGCTGCAGTCGGTGCAGTTCGCCATCGACCTGCCGGACAGCGTGAAAGTCGAGAACGTGGCCGTGTCACCCGACGGCCAACAGGTGGTCATCGGGGCGATCGCGAACGGACGAGGCACGCTGCTGTCGCGCCGCATCGACGACGTGGAGGTGCGGGAGATCTCGGGCACGAGCGGCGGTGCGCGCCCCTTCTTTTCGCCCGACGGCGCATGGATCGCGTACTTCGCCGAGACGGAGTTGCGGAAGATCCCCAGCACCGGCGGCGCCTCGCAGAAGATTGCGAGCCTCGGCGTCCGCAGCTTACAGAGCTCCGGCACGTGGGGCCCCAACGGGACCATCGTCGTCAGTCTGGGGGTGGTTGGCGGTGGGCTCGCTCGTGTTGATGCGAACGGGGGGCTGCTGCAACGGCTCACCACCGTCGACACGGCGCGGGGCGACCGTGCGCACGCTCTCCCGACCTTCCTCGATGGTGAGACCGTCGCGTACCGCATTGCGACGAACAGCGCTCCCGGACTTTATGACTTCGGCACCACGACACTGGACGGCAAGGCGAGCCGCCGGCCATTGCCGGGCCGTTCGTTCGCACCGTGGTCGCGCGACACGGTGGTGATGAACAACGGCGAAAACGGCTTGTCCTTCGCCACGGTGGCCCATAACGACACATCGGTCGGAGCACTGGGCCCATCGCTCGTGACCGATGTGCTCAAGAATGGGTCGAATGTCTCAATCTGGGCGCTTTCCGCGACTCGCACCCTGGTCTATGTCCGAGGCCGCACCGATCGCCAGCTGGTCGCCGTGAGTCGTTCGGGAGTAGCACAACCACTGATGCCATCGGATCGCCCGTTTCGACGCCCGAAACCATCACCCGATGGGCAACGCATCGTGGTCGAAGTGCTGGGAGCCACTCTCCGCGACACCGAGCTCTGGATGTTTGATCGCCACGCGAGCACGTTGCAGCGTCTGACCTTTGGCGGCGGGCAGGACCCCCTGTGGACCGCCGACGGCGCACGCGTCGTGTACTCAAGGCTTGACAGCCTCGGAGAATTCGACCTCTACTGGCAGATGGCCGACGGTAGCGGTTCAGCGGAGCGTCTGCTGGCGCGACCCGGTAACCAGTGGGCGACCACGGCCGTGCCCGATGGCAGTGGGATCGTCATGAACGAGAGCCCACGGGGTGGCAACCAGGATATTGTGCTGCTGCCGCTCGTCGGCGACCGCACGCCACGCCCCATTGTCGCCACGGAATTCAGCGAACGGCTGCCGGCCATCTCGCCCGATGGCAAATGGATGACGTACACGTCGAACGAGTCCGGGCGCTTTGAGGTGTATGTGCGCCCATTTCCCGGTCCCGGCGCCAAGGTGCAGATCTCGGTGGACGGAGGGGATCAGCCCACGTGGAGTCCCTCGGGGCGCGAGATTTTCTACCGCGACGCCACCAAGATGGTCGCCGCGGCCGTTCAGCTCGCACCAACGTTTGCCGTGATCGCGCGCACGCCGCTCTTCACGGATGGGTTCCTGAAGTCCGGCACGCTCGACTACGACGTGCTGCCGGATGGCGGGTTCGTGATGCTGCGGCCGAGTGCCGCGAGTCAGCTGATGGTGATCACGAACTGGCAGGCGTCAGGGACGCGAGCTGGGAAGAAGTAGCGGGACGGCGCCGCTTAGCCGTTCGTGCGCAGCCGCTGCAGTGCTTCGAGCACCTCGATGTCGGCGGAGTCCTGCAAGCGACCCGTGCGCTTGGACGCGATCAAGTTCGGAATCGACACCGCGCAGCTCATTGGGACGGAGTTCGTGGGATGGACCGAGGGCGCTGGTGACTCGGCTCCATGCGCCATAGCCTCATCGTTCCCGCGCGCTCACGGGTCTGCTACAGCGCACCTCTTTGTTCCCTCACTCCACACAACCGTCCCATGTCCATGCGCCCGCTACCCGTTGCATCGATAGCCTTGGTCGCCCTCCTGCACGCCAACGCCGTCACGCTCGCCGCGCAAACTACTGCGCCATTGCCTGACGCGCGCATGGCCGTGATCGCCGTCGCGGACTCCGCACTCGCCGCGATTACGCGCGGAGATGTCGTGGCGCTCACCGATCTGATGGTACCGGAAGGGGTGATGTTCCCGACGTCTACGCGCGACGGCGTCACCGCGTACCGCGTGCGTACGCGTGACGCGCAACGGAATGCCCCGATGAACGGTGTGGTCGAGCGCGGCTTCACTCCCACCGCCATGGTGAACGGTGGCGTCGCGATGGTATGGATGCCCTACGATCTCTACGTCAACGGCGCCTGGTCACACTGCGGCGCCGACGTCTTCACCTTGGTGAAGAGCAGTGGCGTGTGGCGCATCGCCGCGCTGGCGTGGAGCGCCGAGCAGCCGCCGGTGTGTGAGAAGCATCCGTCGGGGCCGCCAGCAAAACGGTGAACGAGGGCCGCCGAGTTGTGCTCGACGTGCGGCTCCTCGTGGCTTGATTCCGTCGCTGGCTGACCGCGGGCACGCTGCTGATGTGGACCATCGAGCTCGACGGCGAGGACGTGCTGCCGGGTTTTCACACATGTGTTTCGGAACTGATAGACCGGTCGTGGCGAAGCATCGCCGTCGCGCGCGTCGTTCCTTCACACGCGCTCTGGTGCGATGTTTCGGGCATGAGTTCACTCGATCGACTGACCGCCGCCCTCACCGACCGCTATCGCCTCGACCGCGAACTCGG
>JANNEV010000535.1:0-22453 GCA_031379145.1 Gemmatimonadaceae bacterium | reverse complement strand
AGCAGTTGCGCGCCAGTGTGGCCTTGGGATAGGCCGTGATGCCTTCCTTGGCGAACGCGATCGCTGCGTCGAACTTGCTGTCGCGGGCAGCGTTCACGCACTTCTTTTCAAACTCCAGCTGCTTCCGCGCCTCTTTGAGTTCCTTGGACACAAGCCCAGCGGCCTGGTCAAGTTTCGGGGCGTCGTAACTGCCGAGCGGCTGCACAAGCGCGTTATCGCGCGCAAGCACCAACGCACCGTCGACCTTGTAGCCGGTGGCCGTCTTGACCGCGCCGCCAGTCACATACTCATCGGCGCGCAGAAGATTGGCGAGCGCTCGCGCATCGTGCGGCTGCAGGGCATCAGCGGTGGGAAATCCGGACGCTTCGAGTGTGGCGTTGATATCCTGTTTTGGCAGGACATACACCTGCTTGAAAGGGAACTCGGACGTCATGCGCGAGCGGACGGCATCGGCCGCCTGCACGCCTAGCCCTTTCTCGCTCGCCTTGAAGACCGAGACCATGACGCGAATCGCGTTGGGATCCGGCACGCGATTGTACTGTGCAAACGCCGAGGCAGGCGCGATCACAATGCCGCCGAGTGCGAGACCGATCCCAGACAGCGTCTGGAGCTTGCGTGACATCAAAGGGGTAACCTCCGCACAGAGGAGCCGTGGTGACCGACAGGACCACAGAGCGGCGGCGCTGTGTGCTGTCGGCAGCGAATTTCAACCGTCAGGCCGTGCGAAAGCCGGAACGGTCGGTAGGGAACCAACGGAATCGAAAGCAAAACTTGCTGCCTGCGAGAAAGGCTCGCAAGGCGCTTCCGGCCTGAGGTGTGGCGAAATGGGCGAAGAGGGACTCGAACCCCCGACTTCCTGTGTGTAAGACAGGCGCTCTAACCAACTGAGCTATTCGCCCGCAACGGCTCTCGCGCCTAGCCCTTGAGTATCGCGAGCGGTACCAGCACGACATACCCCAACACGAGCAAAATGGGTGCGATCGTCTCGCCGCCGCGTGCAAGGTCAACATAGCCGCCCAGCATGGCGAGCGCGGCCATGCCCCAGTACAGCGCGGCCTTCGAGCGATTCTTTTCGAGAGAAGTCATGCGGGAGGATACCCGGGTCGCCCCCACGCGAACAAGGGCAGCCTCCGTTCAGCCCGGGCCGGTCACGTCCGAGTTCGGCCCCGCGAGCATCGCTGCCAGCGCGCTCTCTGCCAGTGCGCGCTCCTGCAGCTCGTCCGCCTGTCGGAGGGCATGCATCCGCCGCCGGTCGCGGCGCCAGCGCAGCCAAAAGAGCGGACCGAGCAACAACCCAAAGAAGCCGACCGCCGCGGAGAGGTTCGCCACCAAGGCGACGACGCCGAAGCGCCGTCGCGTGCGTTGGCGCCAGTAGCGGTCGAACTGCTCTCCGGTCATTCCATAGGCACTGCGCAGCGCCGGCTCAAACGCCCCGGTGCGTTTCCACTCGCGAAACAGGTTGGTGAGACCATTGAGCGTATCCAACGCCGACAGCTCAAAGACCGCGCGATACGCGAGCGCGTAGCTCCAGCTGGCGCGCGAAGCCGTTCCACCGAACCCCTCCTCCAGTTCCGACAAGGTCGGCAGGGTCCGGAACACCATGCCGCTCGACGTCTCGATGGTCGCCTCTCGCGTCCACTCGCGCGCGGCGACACTGGCGTAGCCCTCATCGAACCAACGCGCCGGGAGCGGACCCAGGGCTTCATGCAGCGCGAGATGCGCCAGCTCGTGTCGGAGCACCACCAGCGGGTCACCGGCGTCGCTTCCCGCACTCGCGCCCTGCATGATGACCCGCTGCTCATCCGGCAGCGCGATCGCGGCTCCCCATTCGGGTACGGCTGGACCAGCCCACGCGCGAAACCGTTCGGCGTCGGGCGCGACCGCAACAAGTACGCGGGCTCGGGGGCGCGGCAGTCCGGGAAAACTGTCCTGCCGGAGCGCGGCGTCGAGCAGCGACTGCGCCAGCCGAGCATCTCTCGCCGTGTACACCACGGTGAAGCGACCACGATCGAGTCGCTTCGAAGCGCCGTCAGGGCGGGCGGCAGTCGCCGTCGATTGGGCGCGCAGGGACGCGGTGACCAGTACCTGCACAAACAGCGCCATGGCCGACGCGAAAGCCAGCGCGATCGCCGTCGCGCCAAGGCCTACCCGTCGCGTTCCGGCGCTCCGCCCCGATCGACCAAGGCGAGCGTCTCCATGCAGCGCTTTCCCCATGGATTGAACTTGTTTGCCTCCGCACCGGCACGCCACGCGTCCCGGGCGTTTGTCTGGTCCCCCGAGAACCATCGGGCGCATCCCAACTCGTACCAGGCTTGAATAAGGTTTGGCCCGAGCTCAATCGCCTTGCGAAAGAACAGCTCGGCGTCGGCATACATCTCGCGCTCGCGGTACACCATGCCGAGGTACAAGTGCGCATAGAGTGTTGCCTTGCGGTCCGAGTCCAGCCGAATGGCGCGCGAGAGATGCTCGATCGCCTCACCGTACCGCTTCTTGCGCAGGCAAATGAAGCCGACGTTCGTACGAGCGAGCGTATTGAGCGGATCGCGCATGAGCACATTGTGAAACGTCAGGAGTGCACGGTCGAACTGCTCCTGCAGCATCTGGGCCCATCCCAGCAGGGTCTCGGCTTCATCGTCGAACGGCGCGAGCTCCAGCGCGCGCCGCAACGCGATTTCAGCACCGGCAGCATCGCCGAGGGACAACTTTGACCAGCCTTTCTCCACGAACGTGGATGCGCCTAGATGGTCAATACGCTGGGAGAAGCCGCCTGCCCTTCCCGCTCCCTCGTTCCGATCGAGCTGCTTCCACGTCTCAGCCAGCCTCTTGACCTCGTGTTTGAGGTTGGTCAGTGTCGCCAACGCCGCCTCGGTGTCGCGGAACAGCTCGACGATGTCGGCCTTGAGCTGCGTGCGCGCCTCCGGCAGCGGCCCTTCGCTGAGCCGGAAGGAAAGGGCATCGCAGCGCGCTCGAAGAGCGTCTCCGTCAGGCGTTTGACGATCCGTCATGTCTCGCCGCGTCGAATGGGATCTGCATACTTAGGGATTCCCTGGGCGAGGGCCGCCGTCAGTGCACGCGAGACATCGAGCACGATGACCCGCTCCGAGTGCCGTGTGAACACCGCTACGCGCTCAACGACGCGCTCAGCGGGCCACATCGCGTCGGTCCCAGTCCCCGGCCAGTTCGTCGATGGCGCCGGCGACGGACTCCAGCATCTCGACGCGATCGGCGCCAGCCATCGCAAGCGCGGCTTCTGGCATGCCCGCAATAATTGCGGATTCTCGATGCTGCACGATCGCCCGACCGCCAGTCGCTCGGATCGCCGCCAGCCCCGCCGCACCGTCACGACCCATGCCCGTGAGTACAACGCCAATCGTCTCCCGGCCGAAGAACGAGGCGGCGGACTTGAAGAGCGGGTCAGCCGCTGGGCGTACCCCCCATTCGGCCGCACCGCAATCGAGCGCGAGCACGGCGCTGCCACGATCGGCGACGACCCGAAGATGATATCCGCCTGGTGCCACATACGCGTGACCCGCGAGCAGCACGTCGCCATCGCGCGCCTCCTGGACACAGAGGCGCGAGACGCCGTGCAGCCGCGACGCCAGCGACGCGGTGAACCCCGCTGGCATGTGCTGAACGATAACCACTGCGGTGCGCAGAAACCGCGGAAGCCTCGGCACAATCCGGGAGAGCGCCGCCGGTCCACCGGTCGAGGACGCGAGGCAAACAAGCTGCGTGGCAGCGACCTCGAGGTGACCGGAGGGAGACGACCTGGTGCGGGCGGCATGCTGCACATCGGTCGATTCGCGCGGCAACGTATCGAGATTGGTACACGCCGCAGCGCGGAGGGCGTCCAGCAGTTGCTCCGCCACCTCCTCGAGATCAAGGCTGATCGGCCCCGAGGGTTTGCGCACAAAATCCACCGCGCCCAGTTCGAGGGCGCGCAGCGTCGCGTCCACGCCAGTCGCTGCTGTCGCGCTCAGCATGACAACCGGAATCGGTTTCGTCCGCATGATCTCGCGCAACACCGCCAGCCCGTCGAGATGCGGCATGTCCACGTCGAGCGTGACCATATCAGGTGATAACTGGGTGAGCTGACGCAGCGCATCAACCCCGTCGCGCGCCGTGCCGACCACGGTGAACTCGGCACACGACGAGATGATATCGCTGATCAGGCTCCGCATGAAGGCGCTGTCATCCACCACGAGCACCCGGCGCGCTGCTCCCCAGTGCAGTGGGCGGCCAGTACCAGCGCCGGTGCGGTCACGCCCCTGCGCGCGAACCGCAGCGCTAGAGCCTGACATCGCCCTTGGCCACGGACGCCACAACGAGCGATCCACTCGCAAGGTCGAACCGGACACTGCGTCCGTGATCACCGCCAACATCCTCACCCACCACCGGAATCTCCGCCACCGCCAACGCGGCGCGCGCCGACGCGATGTTGCGAGCGCCGAGCGAGAGCGCGCCTGGAATCAGCAAGGGAGCGAACATGCTCGCCCCGCCGATCAGGCGCGCCTGAAGCTCACCAGCGCCCTGTAACTCGCGGATCCGGCGCACCATGACGGGGACTGCGGACGATGCACACCTCCCCGCCGGCTCCGATGACGCGCTGAGCATCTCGTTCGGCAACAGGACGTGCGCCAACGCACCGACGCGCGCAGACGGGTCATACAGTGCGATTGCGACACAGGATCCGATGCCGTTGGTCACTAGCACCGCGTCGGATGCGCCCACCGCGAAGTCCGCGATACGAACGGTAATCGTGTTCATGAGCGGGGCTCCGTCGACCAGAAGCGTGCTTGCATGTGACTCGCCGCTCGTTGACGGCCGTGAGTACGGTACGCGATCAGGGTCATGCGGCCTCTGCTGCCAACGCGGCGCTCGATTCCTGGGGATTCGCCTCGTGAAGTGGCGTCGTGCTCGTGACTGCCGCGTACTCCGCCCGCCCGAGGGCGTCGAGATTCGCGCGAACGATCGCATTGCCTGGGTCGATCGCCTGTGCCCGCTCCCAGGACAACTTCGCCTCAGGCAACTGCCCGCGTCGGTACAGCACATTGCCGAGCTTCAAGTGTACGTCGGCGCCATGCTGTGGCTCGAGTCGGACGACGCGCGTCAAGGCCTCGAAGGCCTCGTCGTAGCGCTGCGCCCGATACAGGTAGTCGCCAAGGTTCTTGTGCAGGTGTGCGTTGTTCGCCTCTTCGAGAAGTGCGTGCTCGAGGGTTCGAGCGGCAAGCTCGTAGTTGCCGGCGCGCTCGTGCAGCACAGCGAGGTTGTTGTGGAGGACGGCAGCGCGCGGATGCAAGGCGACGCCTTCATCCATGGTGTGAATGGCGGACAGCAGGTCGCCCGAGAGTGCCGCCGCGAGTCCCGCCACGTGGTACCACGCAGCCGAGGGTTGTCGCGATCCCCAGCGCGCACGCGCGGTGGCCAGTTGGGAAACAGCCCCCGCCAGATCACCGCGCTGCAGTGACACCGAGGCCAGCGAGAGGCTGGTTCTTGGGTCGCCGGCGGTACCGCGCCGTTCAGCCTCCGCCAGCATTGCGGCGGCCTCGTCCAGTCGGCCCAACCGTTCGAGGGCGTACGCCAGATTGTGATGCACCGCCGCGGCAGCGTCCGGCTCCTGCGTCGCGCGCTGCAGCACCTCGACCGCCGCATCCCACTCTCCCTGCCGCAGGTGTACGAGGCCGAGGTAGAAACGCGCGGCCGCATCCGCATCGCGCAGTTCAAGAACGCGCCGGAACTCGCGCTGCGCTTCGACGAAGAGCCCGGTGCGATAGAAGGCAACCCCCAGATTCCGATGCTCGGCCACTCGGCTCTCCGGCGAGGGCTGCCGACGTGCGGCGCTGCGACCCACTCGATGGGCATACCCGGCAGTGAGCAAACCGAAGATCGCCTTGCCTACATCGAACTCACCCAGCCCCGATCGTTCAATGACGGCGTTCACATCGTGCGTGCCATCCAGCAGCGGAAGCAATTGCTCCTGCATCGCGCTCAGCGGTACCTCTCGAAGTGCGAGTCGGGAGGAATCAAGCTCGAAGATCAGATCCAGACTTGGAATCCGTTTCGCCACGACCGTCCACTCGTCCACACGCCGCGCGCCTTCCAGCAGCAGCGAGTCCGCACTCATCGACACGAGAATATCTCCTTCGTCGGCGCGTGGTGCCGTCTCGAAGGTAAACGTCCCGTTCGTCCAACCGAGCAGGAAGTAGACGGCTTCTTCGATGTGCACCCGGCAGATCGCCTCCAGGACATCGAAATCGACCAGCCCCTGATCGAGCAACCCCACAGCGAGCATGCGCTCATCCGGCGGAGCGTGGGCAGCCACGAACCGCGCCAGCGCGTCGGCGGCGATCGCTCCGTGTCGAACCAGGCGATCACCCAGTTGATCGCGTCGGTTCACGAGCGACGCAAAGACAATGCGGCCGCCATCAAAGTGAATCGTACCGAAACTGCCTTCACGCGCCACGCTGAGACAGCCTGTCTTCTGGCCGAGCGCCAGCAGCTGCAACACATCGGCAAGACTCGCTTCGTGCAGATTGCCGCGAATGGCCATCAGCGGACCTCCTCGATCACACGCCCACCGAGCTCTGGCCAGTCCCAGACGATCTTCTCGCGATCGAGAAAGTAGTTGTCAGTCGCGCCAGCGTCGCCCGCCGAACGCATCAACCGAACGGTGCCGCTTCTGTTCACACGCGCCGGCACGACCCCCAGTACGTGTTGCGCGGAGTCCAGGCTCACCGGGAACCCATTCAGATCGGCAGAGGCCTGCACGCGCATGAACTGGCCACGCAATTCACGCACGCTGGTGACCTCGAGGTCGGCCAACAGCGCCACGAGTTCCTGCGAGGGTTCCGCCCCGGCCGCCTGCAGCCACGACTGCACCAGCGACTGACGCAGTGCCCGGTCCGGCGCGTTCAGCGCGACGACCAGTCCACCCTCGAACCGTGACCGCAAGCGATCCGCAAGCCCGTGCAATTCGCGAGGCGGACCGTCGCCGGTCAGGACGATCTGTGACCCGCGCTCATGCAGATGATTGAACAGATGAAAAAACTCCTCTTGTGTTCGCTCTGCCTCGGCCAGCAGCTGCACATCGTCCAGGACCAGCACGTCGGCTGCCCGGTACCGGGCACGCCATCGCTCGACCCCACCGGACTGCATGGCCGCGACAAGTTCCTCGGCAAAGTGAGCGGCGCCGACGCACGCGATAGCCATCGAAGGAAACGCGGTGCGCAGTGCGTTGCCGAGAGCGTGCGCGACATGTGTTTTGCCGACGCCGGTCGGGCCATGCACGAACAAGGGATTGTACCGGACGCCCGGATGCGCCACGATCGCATCGAAGGCCTTGTGCACCAGGAGATTCGACGGGCCGGTCACGAGCGTCTCCCGGGTCAGCGAGGGCAGCGGCCCCGGCAAAGGCACGGCACGCGACATGGCCTGCGCGAGTAGCGACTCGGCGACGGCGACGGCCTCCGGATTCCGGAACGCCGCGTGCCCGCGTAGCACTGGATCCACGGTCACTGCCTGCGCTTCGATGAACCGCAGATGATCAACCGCGGCGGTGAACGTCGCCAGCAACCCGTTGACATCCGGCTGAACAGGATACGTCATGGCCCGTTCCAGCACCCCCGTTGCGAAGCCCTCCGCCCGCCAGATCGTGCACGCCTCTCCGAGCATCAATCGCCAGGACTCGACACGGGTCTCGACTTCGAATGCGACGTCGGCGAGGAATCCCTCATACTCTGCCGCACCAGGCACGTCGTGTTCCGACGCGCGGTTCAGTAGAACTTCCGGGGCTCGCGAGCGCTCGCCCAGCACCGCGCGAACGTCGGCTGGCGAGATGCCTTGCCCGTCAAGTTGTTGATAGGCGGCAACTCTGTTGAGTGCCCCCTTCAGCTCGCGCACGTTTCCGAATGCGATTCGCGCGACTTCCCGGAGTACGCCGTCCTCCACTGTGAGCGCACGCGCGGCACACGCGTTCCGCAGGATCGCAAGTCGCATCTCATAGTCCGGCGTTCCCACGTCCACCAACAAGCCGCCAGAGAGCCGCGAGAGCAGCCGCGAATCGACATCCGGGATGTCCGCGGGGGCACGATCACTGGTCATCACCAGCTGTCGCCCATCGCCTTGCATCAGGTTGAACAGGCGGAGGAGTTCACTCTGGGTCTCCCGCTGACCCACGAGGAACTGCACGTCGTCGAGGATGAGCAGATCAACGAGTCCAAACTCTCGGGTGAAGCGCTCCTGCTGTCCGATGCCAATGGCCTTGCTCAAACGTTCCACGAGGTCTTCGCCAGTGCTGAACTCGACGCGGAGCGCCGGCCGCACGCCCAACGCCCGGTGTACAATCGCCGCCACAAGATGCGTCTTCCCCAATCCGGACCCGCCGTACACCAACAAGGGGTTGTACGCCGCACCCGGGGAGTCAGCGACGGCCATCGCTGCAGAGACAGCAAGCCGATTGGACGCGCCCACGACGAAGGTGTCGAACCGATAGCCTCCATCGAAGACGCCGGCGAGTCCGCTCGTCTGCGGTACCGCCGTGCCGCTCACTCCCGCATCCGTCACGGCACCGTACCCTGCTCCATCCGCGACGCTCACGCGACCGCACTCTCTGGCACGTCTTCCGCCGCTGAGTCCCGTTCCATGGCTGGCTTTGTCGTCGAATCCGTCTCCGGCCCGGTGATAACGGACGCGTCTAGCGTGCGTGCTTCCTCGTCGGCGGCGTCGGCGCCAAGACGTCGAAGCACGCGCATACCGAGCGAGCGCAGGGTGTCGAAGACCCCAGGTCCGCGTGATGCGTCGGCGCCGAACTCAGACACTCCGCGGAAATTCAACGCGCTAGAGAGTTCGACGACCGGGGCGGCGAGCGATGGTGGCAGGTCCTGCTTGTTGTACTGCAGCACGATAGGGAGCGTACGCGCGTCAATACCATGCTCCGCCAGATTGGCGTGCAGGTCCTGCATACTGGCAATATTGTCCTCCCATCGGTGCCGTTGGCTATCCGCAACGAACGCCACGCCGTCCGCGCCATGAAGCACCAGCTGTCGGATGGACCGGTAGTACGACTGGCCGGGGACTGTGTACAGCTGAAAGCGCACGTTGTAGGCGCCGACGGTTCCGAGATCCACTGGGAGATAGTCGAAGAACAGTGTGCGATCCCGGCGCGTGGCGAGCGACGTGAGCGCGCCGACTCGGCCGTTCGGCAGCGCCGAGTGCAGATACGTCAGATTCGTGGTCTTTCCGGATCGACCGGGACCATAGTAGACCAGCTTGCAGGTGATCAGCCGCATGGCGTGATCTACAATTGGCATGCGCCCGCTCCCCTCATCGCGACGAGCATCGAATCTCCGATGCTCTGATGTATTCCTGCATCACGGTCCAACCACTGCAACCGCAGTTGGCGTCGCACTGACGCGTACACGTCACGAAGCACACCCCGCGATCATACCCCGGACACCGGGTGCAGCAGTGCATGCATGCGCGCCGCAAGCGCGATCGCCTCCCGTACACGGTCAGCGTCGATCAACGACGCGTCCGAACGCAGCGCAGCGGTCCAATGGTGCAGAGCGCCGGCGAGGTCGCCATGACGCGCCAGCGCATCGCCGCGTCGGCACAGCTCCTCCGCGCAATCGCCACCGTCTCCGATGCCCACGCTCATCTGCCTGTGAGACTGCTCCTCCGGTGAGGACGCAACCACGGATGCTGCGCCGCATGGGACGGAGGATCCCGGGCCCATCGACCCGCCTGGAGGGGCCGTGTCATGCCCGGCCCGCGCCGTTTCAAACTGGGGCAGCCCTTCGGCATCCAGCATGCCGGCCGCGACGGGATCGAAGATCGAATCGTCATCGACCTGGTCTCCGGGTTCAGCGACACGGTCAATGGCGTCACCAATCTCGGAATCCACGGCGCCGGTGCTGTCCGGCTCCGGCGCGTGGTCGGACACGAGCACTGTCGACAGGATCAATTGCGACGGAGGCGTTGGGTGGCGCCTTGGCAGCACCGACTCGCGTAACGTCAACACCCCGGCACCGATCAGCGCGTGCACCATCTGCGCAATCTCAAGCACGCTCCGCGACAAGGCGTGCGCCAGCATCGAGAGGTCACGATTGGCATCGACGCGGGTGAGCACCTCCCACTCCTGTGGCTTGAGTCGCAGCCGCGGCAGCTGCTGCGGATCAATATCAACGAACGCCGGAATTACGCTCGGCCCCGACACGCGCTCGCGTACCAGTTCCCAGACGGCTGCGCTATGGGCGGCCTCAACGAGCAGTGGCTCGACGGCCAGGCGCAGAGGGCTGGCCGATCGCGCGCTCGCCCTTTCCGCCAGAAAGCTGAACTCACCATCGCGCCAGGTCAGCAACTCGAGCGCGTGTGCCTGCACCAGTCGGACATCCGCCGCCGTCGGTATCGCACGAGGAGGCTCATCGGCAGGCGACTCACGGTCTTCGGGCCAGTGCGCCGCATCGGCCACGAATCCCTGCACCAGCCGAATCTCACCGGCACATCCGCGCAACCTCGCGCGAACGCGCAGCGTGCCGGACTTCCGACTCGCGCCCAGCAGTTGACAGACCTCTGGGAGCCCCAGATCCCGCAGACGACCTTCCAGACTCATGACGCCATCCGCGCGGGCGCCAGAACGTTGTTGCGCCGGTCGAGACGTACGATCGCGTTCGCGGCGCGCGCCGCGTACTCCGACTCACCCTCCGCGGCGACACGCCGCCACTGCGCCAGCGCCTCGCGCATGCGGCTCTGGCGGGCCAGCAGGACGCCATCAAACCACCACGCGCCGATGTGCGCCGGATCGTAACAGTGCAGCCGAGCCAGTGCGACTCGCGCGTCGGCGTCCCGGTCCACGGCCATGAGCAACTGCACCAGCACCAGCAGGGCGTCCAAGTCGGTCGGTACGCAACGCAAGTGGCCCGTGACCGACGGCAGGGACTCCTCCGCGCGACGTGCCGCGAGATTGACGCGCGCCAACTCCAGGACCGCGTCTCGCAGTCGCGGAGACGCGGCGAGCGCCGCCGCGAGCTCAAGCCTCGCCGCCTGCAGGTCGCCGCTGTGACGGAGCACGCGAGCAATGGCAATGCGCGGTGATGGGCGCGACGGATCCAGCGCGAGCGCGCACCGATAGAACGCCAGCGCCAGCGTGCTGTGGCCCACTGCAGTTGCCGTATCGCCACAGAAGTGCAACAAGGCCGCGCTACGAAGTTCCATGCGCAACAGCCGACGCAACAGTGTGGGCGCGACCTCGGTCGCGACGGTTCCGCGCAATGCCGCCATGGCTGCACTGTGCGCCAGCAGCGCAAGGACCTCGGCGTCGCCAGGCATGGCCGCCGCGAGTGCGCGCAACGACGCCAACGCCGCGGAGCCATCTCCCTGCAGGCAACGGGAACGCGCCTCGCCGACAGCAATTCGGCGGGCAAGCGTCGTGTCAATCGTGGCAGCCGACCCATCTCCGGCTCCCAGCCGGTCCAACAACGCCTTTGCGGCCATGTAGCGATCTCGGGCCTCTCCGTGCAGCGTTCGGGACGCGAACTGGTCAGCCAGTTCGCACAGGTGCGCGGCCTGTTCCAGCAGATCGTCCGCGCGCTGCTCCGGCGCTGCTCGTTGCTCCGGAAACAGTGCTTCAACGTCTGCGGCCTCCAGCGCCACACCGTTCAGCGGTGCGTCTGCGGTGACGGCCAGCAGGTCCAACAGCCCAACGGCATCCGGACACTCTCGTTGCAGGTCGATGACCACCAGCAATCGCGGCTCGATCCGCACTGGGGCGAGCCCGAGCGCCCGCTGCGTCTCGCGCAACGCACCATCATCGTCGCCGAGAGACGCCAGCACGAGTGCCAGCGTATAGCGCGCCTCGGCGTGGTCCGGACGCGCCTCGATCGCACGAGCCAGCGCCTCGCGCGCATCGTCTGGCCGGTGCAAGAGTTGAAAGACCAGTCCAAGGTCGTGCCAGGCGTCTGCGTCCGAGGGGTGAAAGGCAACCAACTCGCGTAGCAGGGAAAGCGCAGCCAGCGGATCCCGGTGTCGTACGTTCCACCGCGCAAGGTTCAGTCGTACGCGCGCGGCGGTTGGATCGAGCGCGGCGGCGCGCGACAACGCCTCGCGTGCCGCCGACGCCTCCCCGAGATCCGAGAGCGCCACGCCGAGGTTGTTGTAGGCGAGGGCAAAGCGCGGATCGGTACGCAGCGCTCGTCGGTAGCTCTCGGCGGCGGCGCTGACGTCCCCACCCTGATGCAACGCGACCCCGCGCTCGTTCCAGTACCGCGCGTGTTCGGGGTGATCCAGCAACAGGGCGTCATACGCGTTCAGGGCCGCCTGATGTTGCCCGTCGACCAGATCCAGCTCGGCAATTGCATGCTGTGCAAGTTCCGCATCCTCGCCCATCGCGAGTGAGCGGACGAACTCGCGACGCGCCTCCGCGAAGTAGCCCCGCTGCCGAAAAGCGAGTCCAAGACCGTATCGGGCCAACGCGCTTTCCGCCGATCCCGGCGTCGCCGGGTGAACGTTCGCGGCCGGCAACGGCCCATCCAACGCATCGGTGTCCAGCGACAGGTCCGGTTGCAGCGTCTGCAGCGCCGGATTGAGAGAGGCAGCTCGCCGCGCCGATTCACGCGCCAGTTCGTGCCTGCCCATGTCCCCGAGAACGAATCCATGCAGCAAATGTGCGTCGGCCACACTCGGGAACTGCGTCAGCAATTGATCGAGGGCATCGAGCGCCTGTTCGTTCTGCCCCCGCTGGTACAGCACCTCGGCCAGATGTAGCCGCGGGATGGGATCACCGGAAGCGGCGTTCACCGCCCGTTCATACCAGCGCTGCGCGCGACGCAGGTCGCCGGCGCGCTGTTCAATCAGTCCGCGTTCGAACAACGCGTCCGCATCGTCCGGGTCGGCGGCGATGAGGGCATCCAGTTCCCGTCGTGCCTCGACGTGACGACCGATCAATCGCAGCAACTGCGCATGCTCCCGATGCGCGCCTATGTCATCGGCGTCGGCGTCGATGCGCGCCGACAGCGACGCCAGGCGCGCGTCGCACGCCCCGGCGTGCGTCGCAGCGATTTCGAGGTTTCGCGCTGCGGTCCGCATACGCGGGTCCAGCGTCAGCGCCCGCAGAAAGGCGTCGACGGCCTCGGGATGCAAACCCTTGCTGTGGTAAAGGACACCGAGGTTGTTGAATGCGCCCGGATCCTGCTGATCGACATGATCGATCATCGCCCGCAACAAATCCACATCCCGCGCACCAGGGGCGACCAAGCTCATCTCCACCGTCGGACTTCCAGGCTCACGCCAGACGCAACGCGCGCAACATCACCTGCAGCGACGCCGGGTCCGGCAGGAGCAGGAAGAACCCGCGCAGCGTGTGTCCAGTCTCCGTGAGCATGAACTCACTCTCGACACAAATGATCGCGTCGGGATCCGGCGCGAACTCGGAGAATGCGCTGCTGAGGACGGCCGTAGACATGTCGATCACCAGCGTTGGCGGCGACGGCAACAGGAGCATGCCCAGAAAATCACTCAGCGCGTTCATGTACGCGCCGCTGAGAATGTTGCCCGCCTCCTTGATCGCCGATGTTTCCAGCTCGCCGAGGGCCAACGACGAACCAACCGGGCGTCGCAACATGAGCTCGGCGAGGCGCATGACGGTGGGCCGAGGAAACACCAGGAGAGTGCGGCCGCTCAGATCGCCAAGCATGTGCATCAACACGGCTGCCACGGGTTCTTCGTCATCGCTGAACTGTGCCGGCAGGTCGTCCATGCTGGCAATGCTGATGGCGGGCACCTTGATCATGATGGTGCTGCCGGTCATCTGGGAGAGCGCCGTCGCCGCGTGCCCGGCCCCGATATTGGCGGTCTCGCGAAGTGCATCGAGTTGTATCGTCTTGAGCGACCGGATCGCCTCCATACTTCACTCCGCATTCGTTTCGGGCTTCACCGCGCCTGCGCCGGGCGAATTCAGAGTCGCGCTCGGGCTCAGCAGAGACTGCCTACATCGACGATGAGTGCGGGTATACCGTCACCGAGCACGGTCGCGCCGCTGAACAGGGCGACGCCGCCGCGTGCCACGTCGAGTGGCTTGACCACAATGTCCTGCTGCAGGAGTACGCGATCCACCAGCACCGCGGCACGTCGCCCGGACGATTCAACCACAACCACGCACTGTTCGTCAGCAGTGCTCGGACAGCCGAAACGCTCGCGCAGATGCACCAGCGCGAAGCACTCGTCACGCAGTTGCAATTCCGTAGGCGCCCGCGATGTAACGTTCATGCCGGTGGTGTAATCCGCCACTTCGACCACGTTGGCGACGGGGAGCGCGTACGTCACCGCGTCCACCTCCACCAGGAGCGCGCGAATGATCGCCAGCGTACCTGGCAAGCGCAGGGTGAAGACCGTTCCTGCTCCGCTCAGCGTCTCGAGCGACAACGAGCCGCCCAGAGCACGTATTCTATGCTGGACAACGTCAACGCCAACGCCTCGTCCCGAGATGGACGTGACGGCGCGCGACGTGGAAAACCCGGGGTGCGCCAACACGGCGAGCAGCCGTTCGTCATCCAGCGTGGTGACCTGCGGGGCCACCAGCCCTTGCTCGTGCGCGCGGATCAGGATCGCGGCCCGATCGATCCCTCGACCGTCATCCTCCACTCGCAGCACGATCGCCGCGCGATCACGGGCGGCGCGCAAGGTGAGCGTTCCCGTTGGCGATTTCCCCAGCGCTTCGCGAATCGCAGGCTCCTCGATCCCGTGGTCGAGCGCGTTGCGTAAGAGGTGCACGATCGGATCCCCGATAGCGTCGAGCAGCGATCGATCGAGTTCGATCTCTCTACCCTCCGTCTCGAGGCGGACCTTCTTTCCCAGGTCGCGCGCGATATCGCGCACGAGTCGTGGAAATCGATCGAACACCTGACCCAATGGCACCATCCGTGCCTGCATCACCTCGTCCTGCAGGGCCGTGACCAGTCGCGCTGTATCCTGTACCGCGCGCGCGAGCGCCCGTCCAGCCCCCTGTTCTGGACCGGCATCATGCTCGCGCACCAGCCGATCGCGTGTGATGACCAGCTCACCAACCAGATCGAGCAAGGCATCCAGACGACGCAGGTCAACACGCACCGTGCGCGTAGCCTCGTCGACTCGCGACACCGCGATCGTGCTGCGAACCGACACACGCGCCACTTCGCCGGCGCCGCGTATCGCCTGTTCTATCTGCGATGCATCGGCACTGCTGGAAATCCTGAAAGACACCTCGCCCGCGAAGCGCGCTTCCTGCCACGTGTGCTCCGGTGGCGTCACCGCCAGCACCGTGGCCACGTGCCGGAGGCGCGCCAGCACCAGCATCGCGCGCACGCCCTTGAGCGGGCAGTCTGCGCTCAGGCGCACGTCGACGATTCGCTCGGTCGCGCTCGCCGTCGCGCCATCGGCGCTTGCGCCATCGGCGCTTGCGCCATCAGCCATCACGGCCGACGCGTCCGTGGAGCGCGGCAGTCCGCCACGCACCGTCGGCCGCGCGACGGATTCCGTCTCGTGCGACAGTGCAGCGCACCGGAGCAACACCTGCTGCACCGCGGCAGTCAGGTCCACGTCGGAACCCGCGTGATCGAGCGTGATGCGCAGCGCAGCGGTGCTGTCGAACAGCAGCGCCAGGACATCGGGCTCGGGCGCGCGGGCGCGCGCGCGCTGCAGGTCCAGCAACGACTCCATGGCGTGTGCCACGCGCTCGATGTCCATGTAGCCCATCGAGCCAGCCATACCCTTGATGGTATGCGTGGCGCGAAACAGCGTCGCAATCAGGGACGCGACGTGCACCGAGTCGGTCGCATGCTCCAGAGTGAGCAGCGCCGCATCCATCTCCTCGAGGTGCTCGCGCGACTCGGTGCGGAACAACTGCGCGTATTTGGCCTGATCCATTCCGGGGGCCGGTTCGGAGACCTTGCCTCGCCCGTCGCGAGACCTACGCGGCGAGCACGCGCGTCACCGCTTCGAGCACACGACTCGGCTGGAACGGCTTGACCACGAAGTCCTTCGCTCCGGCCTGAATCGCCTCGACTACGAGCGCCTGCTGCCCCATCGCACTGCACATGAGGATGCGCGCAGCGGCATCGAGCTTGGTGATCTCTCGCACGGCATCGATGCCCCCCATGTCCGGCATCACGATGTCCATCGTCACCAGATCAGGACGGAGCAGTTTGTACTTCTCGACGGCCTGCACCCCGGTTTCCGCCTCGCCAACGATCTCGAAACCCGCTTGCTGCAGGATTTCCCCCACCATCGTGCGCATGAAGAGCGCATCGTCGCAAATCAATACCGTCCGGCTCACTGTTGCATCTCCTCAGAAGAGAGCAGATGCCGCGCGCACAGCGCGGCGGCGTCCAACGGCACGAGGTTCGGACGATCGGCGACAGCGGCCTCGTCCTCCGCCACGCTCGCGATGCGTACGTCATGTACCGTTTGCACGGCCAGCCCGATCAGGCGTGTCCCGTGCTCGAGGAGGACGACCGAGGGCGCGTCCACGGCACGGACCCCAGTCAGCATCGCCGCAAGATCCAACACGGTGACGACCGCACCCCGCACGTTCACGATACCCAGTGTGACGTCCGCCGCCCCCGGGACGCGGGTCAACCGGATACCGCGTACGACTCCTCGCACCTGCGAGACCGGAATCGCGTAGAACTGGCCCCCGGTGGCGACCGTCAGGTCAAACGACCGGGCCTCGTCGTCGTCCAACTCCCCGAACTCAGCGCCGACCGACGGTCGCTCAGTCGTCAGTATCGCGCTCGGTATCGCGCTCAGCGGCGAGATCGGCGTCGGGAGCGGAAGGCTCGTCGGCTTGGTAGAAGCGGAAGACATCGAGCGGAGCATCCTGCGTTGCGAGTTCCGGCATGCCGCTCATCGCAGCGATGGAGCGCCGCAGATCGTCGGGCAGCGGGGAGCGCAGATCAACGAGGTCGCCCGTCACCGGGTGACGGAATCGCAACCATGCCGCGTGCAGGAAGAACCGTTTCGGCGGCAACTCGGCGAGTCGTCGTCCTCCGCCCCCACCGTAAGTATCGTCACCAACCACCGGATGCCCCACCGAATTCAGATGTACGCGGATCTGATGTGTTCGGCCCGTATGCAAATGCGCGCGCAGGAGATCCACCGAATCGAAGCGGGCAAGCCGGACGAAATCCGTCCGCGCGTGCTTCCCGTCGGCCACGATGGCCATCCGCGTCCGATCCTTGGGGTCTCGGTCGATCGGCTTGTCCACGCGCAGGGTGTCTTCTCTCAGGTGCCCCCAGCTCAACAGGGCGTACCGCCTGGTGACCCGACGAGCGGCGATCGCGGCGCTGAGCGCGCGATGCACCACGTCGGTCTTGGCCACAACCAGCAGGCCGGATGTTTCCTTGTCGAGCCGATGCACCAACCCTGGGCGATCGATGCCTCCGCCTTCGGCGAGCGGCTCCCCACGCCCCATCAGCGCATTCACCAGGGTTCCTGTCCAGTTACCCGGCGCCGGGTGAACAACCATTCCCGCAGGCTTGTCGATGACGACAAGATGATCGTCCTCATACACGACATTGAGCGGGATCTGCTCGGGAATGATGTCGCGACCCGTCGGCGCCGGCACGATCACCTCGACGCGGTCTCCCGACTCGGTTCGGTACGATGCCTTCAGCGCCTTCTCGTTGACCGTTACCAGGCCGTTGGCGATGAGAGTCGCCGCCTGCGTGCGCGAGGTCTCACACTGTCGTGCAACCACCAGGTCGAGGCGCTCGCCGGCGTCGTCGCCGACCTGGAAGCGATGAATAGTCTCTATGGACGTGCTCATCGAGTCGCGTCCTGATCCTGGCGCCACAATGCCAGAACCAGGCACGCCGCACCCACGGTTACCGCAGAGTCGGCAACGTTGAAGGTCCAAAAGCGCACGTTACCCACTCCGATATCAATGAAATCCACGACGCCGTCACGAAAACGGATGCGATCGAGCAGATTGCCGATTGCGCCGCCGATAACCACCGGGACGCCGATCGCGGCGAGACGCGACGAGCGCGTCAGGTCGGCCGTGGACCGCAGCAAGACCACCACGATGATCACGCTCAGCACCGCAAAGATCCATCGCGAGGCTGGCCCCAGATGCATGCCGAAAGCCGCACCTGGATTGTAAGCTAGCGTAAAGCGCAGGAAATCGCCGAGGATCGGGTGTGGCACGTGACGCGGCACGAGACGATCGGCGGCCCATGCCTTCGTAATGAAGTCCAGCAGCGTCACAGCAAGAACGATTCCCCAGAAAGCGGGCGTCGTTGAGGCGACACGTCCCGAGGATGCCGCCGCGGTCCCCTCCGGCAGCGTCGAGACGCTCACGTGGAGTCCCCGATCGGAGCGTCGACGGCAGCCTCCGAACCCGCACGCTTCTCCTCACCCCACAACACCCACGCGAGGAGAAACGCGCCACCACTGACGGCCATGTCAGCTACGTTGAACGTCGGCCACCGGTGCAGACCCCAGCCCACGTCGATGAAATCCACCACGCCGCGCTCGGATGCGATGCGATCAATGAGATTCCCGAGCGCGCCAGCCGACACGAGTGCGATCGCGAGTACGCGCCACAGGTCGTCCGACGACGCCTGTTGGTAGAGCCGCCAAAGAATGGCCAACGCGCCGATGGTCAGTCCCATGAAGATCCAGCGGGAGTACCCGCCGAGATACAATCCGAACGCTGCTCCCGGATTGTAGACCAGGGAGAAGCGCAGTGCATCGCCCAGAACTACGTGCGGCATGCCGTTCGGCGGAAGCGTCGCGACGGCAACCCGCTTCGAGATGAGATCGAGCAGGAGGAGCGTCAGTACAGTCGGCACGGATAGAAGGGCCTTCACGAGACGTGTCCCTTAGCCCTTCTTCGACTCTTCCTCGCGTGTTTTACACGCGAAGCAGAACCGCGCGTGAGGCAGCGCATCCAGACGCTCGAACGCGATCTCCTCACCGCACTGATGACACTTGCCAAACGTCTCCGGCGACTTGTACAACCGACGCAGCGCCTGATCGATGTGCCAGAGAAAGCGCCCTTCCTGCGACGCAAAGAGGAACGCCTTCTCCCGCTCCATGGCATCGGTCCCCTGATCGGCCATATGGAAGGAGTACGCGCCTGAGTCCCCGTCCGAGGCATCGCCATTCGGGCCAAAGGTGTCTCCGTGATGCCCCAGCTCCTTGAGCACCCGCCGACGCTCTTCAAGCAATCGCTTCTCGAAGTAGGCCAGTTGCTTCTTCGGCATGGACTTCGGCTTTTTCGCTGCATTCGATCCGGCCATCACATCCCTTCCTGAGTGAGCGCGAGTCGGACGGGACGCCCTTCGACGTCCGCCACCTGTGTCGCTGTCCACGTGGAGCCATCACCGCTATCGCGGAATGGCGAGCCCGCCTCCTCACCAACAAACAACCGAACGGCGAGGACCTCGTCGGCGATGCGGCCCCGATGGGCGGCCACTGCGCTTTCCAACTCCGCGTCGCCAGACACGGCAACAAGGATTCGATCACTCACGTCCAGCTGTGCTTCCTTCCGCAGACGTTGTACCCGACTGATCACTTCACGAGCCAACCCTTCGGCCCGCAATTCCGGAGTCACCGTTGGATCCAGCGCCACACCGTACCCACCGTCCTCCTGCACCACCGCGGCGCCGGATGCGCGCCGGATGATGGCGACATCATCCGGCTCAATCAAGCGCGCGGAACCGGCAACCTGAATTGTCACGGATTGACCCGCCGCCAGCGCACGGAGCAGTTCCGCCGGCATTTCGGGTACGGCCGCCGCTACCAGCGGCGTTTCCTTTCCGAACTTCTTTCCCAGCGAGCGAAAGTTCCCCTTTGCCTCCAGAGAGACCAACGCATCGGTCGACGTCACAAACTCGACCGACTTCACGTTGAGCTCGGCCGCCAGCAGATGGCCGAGCGCCGCGGCTGCGGTCGGATCCCCAGGCACGACGCACTGCACCGACCGCAGTGGTTGCCGCACCGTTACGTCGGCGACATCCCGCGCGGCGCGACCGAGCCCCGCCAGCGTCCGCACGTCCTGCATCGCCCCTTCCAGGCGCTCATCGATGGGCGTTGGTGCACGGCGCACGTAGTCGGCGAGGTGCACAGACGTTCCGGTCAAAGCGCGATGGACCGCGTCGGTCATGAAGGGCGCGAACGGAGCCAACAACCGACAGGTCACGCTGAGCACCTCGTGCAGCGTCGCGAACGCCGCGCGATTGTCGGCCGTGCTCACGTCATAAAAGCGGGAGCGCGACAGCCGCACATACCATTTGGATACGTCCTCGTCCACGAACTGGATGATGCGACGCGCCGCCAACGTCGCGTCAAAGTTCGTCAGGTACGCGTCGGCCTCCCGTTCCACTCGGGTCAGACGCGACAGAATCCACCGATCCAGCGGCGCGCGATCAGCCGCCACCGGATCCTGGCTGCTTGGGGCCCATCCGAAGTTGGCATACTGCGCGAAAATGCCGTTGTACACGTTGCGAAGCGTCACAAGAAAACGCCCCGCGGTTTCGCGAACCGCCGTCTCGTCAAAGCGTCGTGGCACCCAGACCTGACTCGATGACACGAGGAATAGTCGAACGGCATCCGCACCGTGACGCGACAGCACCTCCCACGGATTCACGACGTTGCCCTTGCTCTTCGACATCTTCTGTCCCGTCGCATCGAGCACCAGGTCGTTCACCACCACGCTCTTGTACGGCGCGGCCGATCCGGCTGCATTGTTGGGCAACGCATCACCGAGTCCAGTGGCGATCGCGATGAGCGAATAGAACCAACCGCGCGTCTGGTCCACGCCCTCGGCGATGAAATCCGCGGGGAACTGCTGCGCGACCATCTCGGCGTTCTCGAACGGATAGTGCCACTGCGCGAACGGCATTGATCCCGAATCGAACCAGGTGTCGATCACTTCCGGAACGCGTCGCATGGTGCCACGACCCGAAGGCGAGGGCCACGTGTACTGATCGATGCTCGGCTTGTGCGGATCGAAATCCTCCGGCAGCGGCCGACCGAGTCGGGCCGCGAGATCGGCGAAGCCGCCAATTACATCGAGCTCCGACGGATCTTCGTCATTCACCCAGACCGGGAGCGGCGTCCCCCAATACCGATCGCGAGATACCGCCCAATCGACATTGTTGGCCAGCCACTCACCGAAGCGTCCAGTGCCGATCTCGGACGGATTCCAGTTCACCAGCCCGTTGCGGGCGACCAGATCCGCCTTGACCGCAGTGGTCCGCACGAACCACGACCCGCGGGCGTAGTACAGCAGCGGCGTACCGCAACGCCAGCAATGCGGATACGAGTGTACGAACGTGCTGGCCTTCCAGAGCACATCCCGCGCCCGCAAGACCTCGATGATGCGGGCGTCAGCCTGCTTGACGAAAACGCCGCCGACCTCCGGCACGTCGGCGTTGAACTCCCCACGAGCGTTCACCGGTTGCAGGAACGCGAGTCCGTGTCGCTGACCGGCCGCATAGTCGTCGGCGCCGAACGCGGGCGCCATATGTACGATGCCGCTGCCGTCGTCCGCCGATACGAAGTCCTCGGCCACGATGACCTCATGCCGACCCTCATCCGGGAACGGCACCCAGTCCAGCGGACGCGCGTACTGGAGCCCAACCAGCGCCTCACCGTGAAGCGCACCGATCTGCTCCCAGCGATCGGCCCAGTCTCCCCCGAGGACAGCCGGAACACGTGCTTCGGCGAGAATGATCGTCCACGCGTCCACGTCCGCGCTGGCATTCCGCTTGCGAAGCTCGACGTAGTGCAGCTCAGGATTGACGGCCAGCGCGGTGTTCGACACGAGCGTCCACGGCGTCGTCGTCCACACCAGGATTCGGCGTCGAACACCCGGAGTCGGTTCGCCATCCGCGTTGAGCAGGTCCAGCGCCACGTACACGCTGGGGTCCTCAACGTCCTCGTATCCCTGCGCCACTTCGTGGCTCGACAGCGACGTACCGCACCGGGGACAGTACGGCAGAATCTTGTGCCCCTTGAAGAGCAATCCTTTCGCGTGCAAGGTCCGCAACGCCCACCACACGCTCTCGACATAGTTGTTCGAGTACGTGACGTACGGATCACTGTAGTCCAACCAATACGCCGTACGCTGCGAGAGTTGCTCCCACTCCTCGCGATACTTCCACACGCTCTCGCGGCACCGACGGTTGAACGCCGCCACTCCGGTCTGCTCGATCAGCTGCTTCCCGCCGAGCTTGGCGATGAGCGACACATCAACGCCTTGACGCTCCGCTTCCTCGCGCTGCAGCTCCTTCTCGACTTCGATCTCGACCGGCAGGCCATGCGTGTCCCAGCCCGCCTTCCGACGCACGAAGAACCCCTGCATCGCCCGGTGGCGGCAGAACAGGTCCTTGATTGTCCGGGCGAACACGTGATGGATGCCGGGACGTCCATTCGCCGTGGGGGGGCCCTCAAAGAACATATATATATATATATATAT
>JANNEV010000525.1:0-2770 GCA_031379145.1 Gemmatimonadaceae bacterium | reverse complement strand
TTCACGCACGGTCCAGCCACGACGCGTTTGCCAGCTGCGCATGGAAAATCCGGTCGCGGCGGTGAGCACCACGATGCCGATGGTCATCGACATCAGCATTTCTACGAGAGTGAAGCCGGAGCGGCGGCGCCGAGTGTTGGTCATGATGGGCCTCATGGGATGTTCGCCAGTCCGTTTCCACGGAAGTAGGACGTCGTGAGAGTGACCGGCTGCGAGCTGCGCGGGTAGTCGACCGCCACGTCGATACGCAGCAGATTTTGCCGCACCACGGCCACAGTCATCGTGCGCGTGAATGCACCCGAGACGGTCACCTGTCCATCCGCGTCGAGCTTGCTCGGCGACTCTGTCTGTAGTGTCCAGGGGTCACGCGTGCGAACCTCCTCCATGTAGCTGCGCGCAATCGCGATGGCGTTGGTGCGATTCTGCGCGAGTGTCTGCATCTTTACGGTGTTGCCGCTCGCCGTGGCCAGTGACGTCAGGCCCACCGCCAGCAGGATGATGGCCACCAGCATCGAGATAATGGTGAAGCCACCGCGCGCGCGTGCACGCACCGCTGGAGCTGCAGCTCGCCTGGCCCTGCGGCGCGTGCTCATTGCCAGGCTCCGCTCTTCCACGTCCAGAGTCGAACATTGCCCGACGGCGTCACGGCTACGGCCACGGCGGCGGTGGGGTCGACCGTGTGCGTGAGGTAGACCACGCCCGACGTGCCCATGGGCGACGGCAGCCCGCGCGTATCGAAGTCGACGCGCGCGTTGGCGAACGTGATCGCACCACTCCCGGCGTCTCCGGGCACGTTTGGCACGCTCACGCGACCGATCGTGACCCGTGCCGGCAACGGGCGCGTGCCGAACGCCTGCAGGGCCTGCATTTCAGCGGTCGTCTGAGAAATCGTGCTGTCGGCGTCAACATCGAGGTACCCTGCGTACGACGCGTTGCTGCCAGCCGTGAACGCGACTTCGGAGATGCTTCGCGTGGACAATGCGCGGGTTCTGGCGAGGTCGAGGTCCTGCGCCAACTGCATGCCCGCCAGCTGCACCTCCGTTGCCTCGGAGATGCGCATGCGCGGCACGATGATGGACATCATGACGCCGACGACGGCCACCATGGTCAGCAGCTCAATGAGCGAGAAGCCCATGCGAGCGCGACGCGAGACTTCCGGAATAGGTTGCATGCGTATCTCAGTAGAGCGGACGGAACGCGGTCTGCAGCACCGTGCCGACCGATGGCGTTCCAGGAGGTAGTCGTTGCGGGAAACGGAAGTTGACGTCAAACGACCAGGCGCGCGTGGGCGGCGAGTAGTAGCCTTGCGACGCGTAGCCCACATTCGCACTGTTGCCCCACAGGCCGACGGAGAACGCGTTCGCAAACAGCGATACGAGCGACCCTGTGTATCGGAACGTGACGCCGCCCCAGTTCTCAAGAAACCGAGGGAAATTCTCGAGACCGCCGCCGTACGCGGGAGATCCGCAACCAACGCGAGCGTAGTCGCAGGGCGTGGGCGAATGGCCCGCAAGAATTGCGGCGTTGACGGTCGTGGTGCGTGCCGTGCGCTGCGCCATGGCTGTCTGCAGCGTATCACACCAGCCCGCGTTGGCGCCGCTGCATCGGGAGCCACTGGGCCAGGAGGTGCGCGCGTCCATGCTGGCGTTGGGGGGATTGCTGAGAAACGTCACCGCATCGGCCATGAGCGCCGACGGGCGCCAGACAACCGTGTTCCAGTCGCCGAGCACGTACATCGGGCGTTCGGTGGAAATCGAGACGCCACCAGTGTCAGCGTTCGAGCGAGGCAAGGGTAGTCGCGCGCCCTGACGCAGGCGCACGGCCGCATAGTCGCTGGTGTTTCCCACATTGGTGTTCACGAAATTGAAGTACATGATGCTCGGCGACCGCGTCGTGGGGCTGCTGTCCGACCAGATGCGCAGCGAATCCATGTGCACGTCGATCAGGTCCGGGCGGAGGTCCTCACGTCCCTCGTAGAACGCGTTGGCTCGAGGCTTGAACATCCGCGCGCAGGCACCCGCCGAAGGCACTTCCAACGCCCCCGTTCGTAAATGCGTCAGGCTGGCACAGAAGTTGGCCTTCATCGCGTTCGTGTCAGCCGTGGCGAAGATGCTCGCGTCCACGGTGATGTACCAATCGGCCTTCCACGCCATCTTGACGTCCTGCACCATCTGGTTGTCGCCAACCAGGCGCGGTTGCACCAGCGTGATCGGTGGCGTGTTGGTTGGCAACGGCAGCTTGAGCGAGCGGACACCATGCGCCGAGGTCATCAGACGACCGCTGAAGCGCTGTTGGCTGCGCGTCACGAACGCCGGGCCGCTCAGGCTTCGTGAATCGAAGTCGAGTTGAATGGGAGTACCAGCTGCGTTGTTGATGCGAACACCAGCAAGTCGGTTGTTCGTATCCTTGCGATTCCAGATGACGCTGTCAGGTGTGGTGAGCTGGCTCTGAAACGTGACATTGTTCGATGTGAGATACAGATTGCCGTTGGTGTGCACCCATCCGGCAAATGTCATCGGTTGGCCAGGCAGGATCTCGAGGTCATTTTCGTAGAACACGCCGAACTGGAACAGCGGAATGGTCTGCGCATTGACGGCAAGAACGGCCGTGGCCCGATTCCCCGAAGAGTCGCGTGCGGTCACCGAGATGTCGATGGGTTGGTTCAGTGAGTACAAGCCGGAGAACGGTCCGCTGGCCACCGTTCGCGCGACTGGAGCGCCGGCGGTGTTGGTGTACTGGCTCATGCGGAAGCCAGCCAGCGCCGGGGTGT
>JANNEV010000519.1:0-4827 GCA_031379145.1 Gemmatimonadaceae bacterium | reverse complement strand
ACGCACGCTCGCCGATGCGGTCCCGGAGGTTGCCTGGCCTGCGGCCCTGCAGGAGGCGTTTACCCGTGCGCTCGCCCGCGAGCCTGATGCACGCACGGCCACCGCGCTGGATTTCGCTGATGCTGTCGTGGCGGCAACGGAAGAGTGGATCGGCGCCTCGGTACTCCGGTCCCGAACACCACTCTCGAGCGGAGTCGTGGGTACGGCGACCTCGACCGCGAACCCCACGCCGCCTGTTGTCGGCGCGGTTGGGAAGTCCACCGCGCCCTCGGCCAAGTCGGCGGCAGCGGTTCTGTCGCCGATGATCGGCGCGTCGAACGCACCCGATGCTACCCGCCCCGCCGTCGCGGAGGGCGGGAAACGGAGCTCCTCAAGGGGCGTAGTCGCTGCGGCGGTTGGTGTGGTCCTTGTCGCGGCCGTGGCGGTATTCCTCAGGAGCGGCGCCCAGTCTGATACTCCGGCCGTCGCGGCCCCCACAACGGACGCGATTGGTCCGCCAGCGGCGGGTGCGCCGGCGGCTGGACAGGCGGCGTTGCCCGCAGGTGAGCGAGCGGGCAGTGGCGGCGCGCCTGCCGCACCGGTGGCGTCTGCCGCGAAGGGTGTGGCGGCGCCAGGCGTCCCTCTGCCGCCGCCTGTGTCTGGAGGCGGAAACGGCGGTGCGACTGTTGCGGCACCGGCAACAGCACCGGGAGGGGCGGGCAACACGGAAGCGGTAGCCGAGGCGCGCCGCTCGCTCGACCTCGTAAACCGTGCGTTGATCGCCGCGGCCGATGAGGCCGATGCGGCGTCAGTGGCGCGCACGGCGATTCCGCAGGTCCAGGGAGCTCTGCAGCGCCTTGCCACTGCGGCGGACAGCATTCGCGCGTATGTGTTGCTTGTGCAGGCCAATGTGATGGCCGATGATCCGGCACGGGCCTGTGCACCGCTGCGCGCGGCGAAACGATTGGCGACGACCGATGCGCAACTGCAGGTCGTCACCGCCCTCGCCAACAGCGGGGCATTCACCTGCGCGCCATAGTGCGGTGAACGCGAATGCTTCCGGGCCGCAACCAGCGTGGTCGCGGCACGAGGCCATTGCGTTGACCAACCGTCTCCTGCTGCGTGAGCTCACCGAAGACGACGCGGAGTTCATGCTCATGTTGCTGAACGATGCCTCGTTCCATCGGTTTATCGGCGACCGGGGTGTACGGACGGTCTCCGATGCCGCCGCGTACGTGAGGAACGGTGCGATGACCAGTTACGGCGCGCACGGATACGGACTCTACCTCGTGCAGGCGCGCGATACTGGCGTGGCGATGGGGATCTGCGGTTTGGTCAGGCGCGAGGGTTTGGACGACGCGGATCTCGGTTTCGCGTTCCTGCCCGACTATTGCGGTCTGGGGTACGCGAGGGAGGCGTCGGACGTGGTGATCGAGAGAGCGCGGAATGTGCATGGGTTGTCTCGAATCGCTGCGATTACCGATCCGGACAATGCCGCCTCGGTCCGGTTGCTGGAGCGCTTGGGCTTTGGCCCCGATCGCTTGGTCGTGTTGACGCCAGATTCCCGACCGGTGCAGCTGTTCTTTCGTGCGCTGTAGCATTCAGGCGCGTTGCTACTCTCTTTTTCAGGATTGGATATGCTCAACACAAGCGCGCGCCGGTCGGTGCGGGCCGCGATGTTTTCCCTCGCCGCGATGGCCCTTCCCATGTCGACGCTCACCGCGCAATCGACGACCGACTACGCTGCAGCCATGCGCCACGCGCACGGCGCCGAGACCACGACGCCCTCTCCGGCCGCGCTGATTGCGCCCCGGCAGGCGATTTCGCAGGAGACGGTTCGATATTCCACCATAGATGGAAAGGCGATCAACGGGTTTCTGGTGAGGCCGGCCAAGGCGGCCAAGGCGCTGCCCGGCAAGCCCGCGATCCTCATGGTGCACGAGTGGTGGGGGCTGAACGAGAACATCAAGGCGGTGGCGAGACGTTATGCCGGAGAGGGATATACCGTGCTCGCCGTTGACATGTTTGGCACGGTGGCCACGACACCTGATGCGGCGATGAAGTTGTATCAGTCCGCGATGGCCAACGTGCCAATCGGCGAGAAGAACATCTTCGACGCGATCGCGTATCTGAAGCAGCAGGGCGCCACGTCCATCGGGGCAATCGGTTACTGCTTTGGCGGGCACTGGTCGCTGCGAACGGGACTGGTTGGCGGCAAGGACATCAATGGCGTGGTGATCTACTACGGGGCGCCTATCACGAACCCGTCCCAGCTGGCGCGCCTGAGCGCGCCGGTGCTCGGATTGTACGGTGGCCAGGATACCGGCATCCCGGTGGACAGCGTGCGGGCTATGGAGGCAAAGCTGAAGGCCGCCGGTCGCGCCGTGGACGTGACGGTGTACGCCGACGCCAACCACGCGTTTGCGAATCCCACCGGTCAGTCGTACAACAAGGCGGCGGCCGAGGATGCCTGGAACAAGACCCTGGCGTTTTTCAAGACCAACCTGAAGTAACGGTCACCGCTACTGGCGCAGCCGCATGATCGCTTCCCAGATCAGCGGCTGCGTGGCCATGGACTGCCCGCGATACTGCGGCCGAAATCCGAAGAGCACGACGTGACCCTTGCCCGAGGTCACATCGACCATGGCGGCTTTGCCGTTGAGCTTGGCGCCGCCCAGCAGCCAGCCTGACAGGAGCGGATCACCGCTCGCCTGATACGACAGGACGGCTGTGGCCCGCGATGAGTCGACGATGTCGAACGCCGGACTGTCTTCGAACCAGATTGCAGGAACGGGTGCGGTCACCCCTGACGCGAGCGGATGGCCAACGGAGGGCTGCACGGCCAGCAGTGAGCCGGGCGCATAAAACGCGTTGCTCGGCACGCCCGCCAGCACATTTTTCACCGGCAGCTTGAGCGCTTCGATTGCGTATTCGCTCGCATCGTTGAACGCGAGCAGCGTACCGCCTTGCTTCACGAAGTCATCCAGCGCAGCCGCGCCGGCCGTGCCCAACCCACCTCGAAGCGTATCCGGGTAGATGTTGCCGAGCCCTCGCGAGAGTCCGGCTGCGTTCTGGTCGGGCAGAATGATCGCGTCGAAACGATTGTTCAACGCGCCGGCGCGTACGTCCTTGTCGGTTATGCTTGTGAACGGGATGCGGTTGGCGTCGAAGAGCCAGCGCGTCCAGCCCTCGTCCATCGACGCGCTGTAGCTGCGGTAGATTGCGACGCGACGTGCCTTGGTGTCAGAAAGACCGTTGACGCGATATGTCGGTTCGCTGACCGCTGCGACCGTGGATGCGGAGACCCGTACGGCTTCGCGAATGGCGGCGACATGCACGCCAAAGAGCAGGGGCAAGGTGTGCGCCGTGACGTCGTACGGTCGCTTCGGCGGTCCCCCGGGATACTCGAATAGATTGGGGTATTGCTGGCGCTCCAGCATTGTCTTCGCGTAGCCACCAAACGGTTGTGCCACCTGCACCACATAGCTGCCCGTTGGGTACATCGTTCCTTCGGCAACGATCGGCGCGGTGCTGGTGCGAATTTCCACCTGCCCGTGCTGCAAGGTCCAGAGCATGCGTTGGAGTGCCTGTGTGTCCCGCTGCGCCGTTGGAATCACGAACGCGCTCGGGACTGTGGTTGCCGTCCACGGATGATCGGCAGCGAGTGCTCGGCTTCCCATGGCCGCGTAGCTCTCCAGCCACTGCCGTCGCCCTTGCGCGGCTTCGCGCAGGAGTGCCCATGACGCGCTGACCTGATACGAAACGATGTCGGAGTATGACCAGGTGCCGCCGGGCCAGATGGACGCGAAGTTCCAGCTCGTCACTTTCGCATCGTAGCCGCGACCGGTGCTCAGCAGCTCGAACGGCAGGTCTACCGAGGTCGCGAGGCGGGCGCTCGCCGTCTCGGTCAGGATTCGGACGCCGCGATGGTACAGCGAATACTGACGCGCCGGTGACCATTGATCGTAGGCGGCGTTGGAGGCGATGCCGGTTTTGCCTTCGGCGGTCATGCGCGCGACCATGGCGAGGCCCAGTGCATTCGTACTCGACGTGAGGATCGGATCAATGTTCGGTTCGACCGGATCCATGTACGGCGGAATGAAGATCCTTCCCGCGTTGGCGCCCTGCTGGTGCACGTCGTTCACGATTTGTGGATTCCACGGCGTGTAGAGCGAGTCGACCGTATACCGCGTCTCCCGCTGCGTGAACGCATACCAATCGCGGTTGTTGTCATGCCCGGTGTACTTGTGGTACAGCTCCGGAGGGGCGGTGCCCTCGGCCGGGGTTCCCAAGGTCGAGCGATACCAGTCACCGACAATGTCCACGCCGTCTGGATTTTGGCTGGGCACGAGCATCACGATGGTGTTTGCCAGTATGCTGCGGGCCTCGGGCGTGTCCGCGCGTGCGAGCCGGTCAGCGAGGACGAGCGGCGTGGTGAAGCCACCGACCTCGGTGGAGTGAATGCTGGAGGTGATGAGGATGACGTTCTTTCCGGTCGCCAGCAGCGACTCAAGTTCGCCGCTGGCGCGCAACCGTGGATCCATGAGCTTGCGCTGAATGAGTCGATACTTCTCGAGGTTCGCCAGCGTGGTTGCATCGGCGATGAACGCGACGAGGAAGGGTCGGCCAAGCGTTGTCTTGCCAAGCGTGCGTACGCTCACCCGTGGACTGGCCTTGTCCAGCGCGGTGAAATAGTCCGTCACTTGCTTCCACGTCGGCAACTTTCGTGCGGTGCCAGGTGCATAGCCCAACACCGACGCCGGGCTGGGCAGCACACGCGACGCTTGTGCTGGCGCAACCGTAGGGAGCGCGGCAATCTCCCGCAAAAAAGAGATTGCTTCGTCACTG
>JANNEV010000635.1:0-2407 GCA_031379145.1 Gemmatimonadaceae bacterium | reverse complement strand
GAGGCCCGGTTCGTAAATCGGGATTTCCCCGCGTTTCAAACGCGCGATCTTGTCCGCATCGACGTCGAGGCACATGACGTCGTTGCCGAGTTCCGCCAGGCACGCGCCGGACACCAGTCCGACGTAGCCGGTTCCAATCATGGCAATTTTCATAGCAGTCTCAGTCCGCGATGCCGTAGTAGTGCCGATACCATGCGACAAAGTTGCGCACGCCGACTTCGATCGGCGTTTGGGGTGCGAATCCGACGTCCCGAACCAGCGCCTCGACGTCGGCGAAGGTGGCCGGCACGTCACCAGGCTGAATGTCGAGCATGTTCTTGGTCGCCACTCGGCCCAGTTGCTGCTCGATCGTGCCGATGAGGTGCATGAGTTCGACCGGATTGTTGTTGCCGATATTGTAGATCCGGTACGGCGCTTTGCTCGTGGCGGGATCGGGCGCGTCGGAGTTCCACTCCGGGTTTGGCGCTGCCACGTGATCGCTGGTGCGAATCACTCCCTCGACGATGTCGTCGATGTACGTGAAGTCGCGACGCATCTTGCCGTGATTGAACACGTCAATCGCCCGGCCCTCAAGGATGGCCTTGGTGAACAGGAACATGGCCATGTCCGGCCGGCCCCACGGCCCATACACCGTGAAGAAGCGAAGCCCCGTCGTCGGCAGTCCATACAGGTGGCTGTACGTGTGCGCCATCAGCTCGTTCGCTTTCTTCGTCGCCGCGTACAGCGACACCGGGTGATCGACGTTCTGGTGCACGGAAAAGGGCATTGCCGTATTGGCACCGTACACACTGGACGACGACGCGTAGGTCAGGTGCTGGACGCCGTGATGACGGCAGCCCTCAAGGATGTGCAGGAAGCCGACGAGGTTGCTGTCGATGTACGCGTGCGGGTGCGTCAGGGAGTAGCGCACGCCGGCCTGCGCGGCCAGGTGGATGACGCGATCGAATTTTTCGTTCTTGAACAGCGCGTCGATGCCGGCGCGATCGCCAAGCTCCATACGGACGAAACGGAAACCCGACTTCGGCATGAGCCGTGCGAGCCGAGCGTCCTTGAGCGTCGGATCGTAGTAGTCGTTGACGTTGTCCAGGCCAACGACTTCATCGCCGCGTGCGAGCAGCCGCTCGCTCGTGTGATAGCCGATGAAGCCCGCTGCGCCGGTCACCAGTATTTTCGCCATGCCACTCCTCGGGTAAACGGGCGACCGGCACGGTCGCCCTGACGCGTTCAGGACGAATGTAATGGGACTGAGGACACGACCGGGCGCTGCAGCAGCAGGACGGCGGCCATGATGGCGGCCCCGCCCACGAGTGTTCCGGCCGCCAGTGGTTGCGCCAGCAGCAGGACGCCCAGCAGCGCCGTCCAGAAGGGCTCCACCGTCGACGTGATGGCGGTCCGAACCGGCCCGAGATGCGCCAGTCCGGCCAGGAATCCCAGAAACGCCCCGGCAGAGAGCAGTCCCTGGAGCACGCTGGAGGCGACGGTCAACAGGTCCAGATGCGCAAACAGCGATCGCGTCGTCAACGCCCACACGGTGAAAATCACGGTGCCCCCCACCGCGATCGAACGTGAGACATCGAGCGCTGCACGCGTCTGCTGCAGCGCGCCCAGCACGGGGATGTAGCAGGCGTACACGAGTGCCGCCGCCAAGGCCATCGACACGCCGGTCAGGTTGAACGATGCCGCGCTCGGCGCGCCCACCATGAACGCAATGCCGCCGAGTGCCAGCAGGAGCGCCATCGCCCTCCGGCGGTCCACCCGTTCAATGCCGCGGACGGCCGTGATGATCGCCACCCACGCTGGAAACGTGTAAAACAGGAACGCCTCGGTCGCAGCCGGAATCCATCGCAGTGCCGACAGCGCGAGCGTGGCCACCAACGCCTGCCCTCCACCGGCGATGCACAAGGTCTGTGGGCGCCACCAACGCAGCGACGGGTCCACCGGTGTTGGCGAACGACGCCATGCTGCCCACGCCCAGAGCGCGAGGGCCGTCGTACCATAGCGCCACGCTTGCACGCACTCCAGCGACGCCCCACCCCGCAGCGCCACAACAGTCAGCGGCGATACCGATCCAAAACAACACGCGCTCACGACGACCAGCAGTGTGGCGCGCCGAAAAGACCGCCGCGCCGCCGGGTTGACGGCGATCACTTGAGCAGCGAGCCGCTCAGCACCAGATAGGCCACGCTGAAGTAGATACTGATTCCGGTGACGTCCACGAGCGTCGCCACGAACGGAGCCGAAGCGCTTGCCGGGTCGAAGCCGAGGCGCTTGAGCACGAACGGCAGCATCGAGCCGGTCAGGGAGCCGAAGGTCACGATGCCGATCAGCGTGAGCCCGATCGTGGCCGCAATCCGGCCAAAGTGCTCCCCGTAGTCATAGAGCCCCAACCAGTGCCAGATCAGAATAC
>JANNEV010000512.1:0-2945 GCA_031379145.1 Gemmatimonadaceae bacterium | reverse complement strand
GGCGCCGCCAACGCGATGGCGCTCGCGACGACGGAGCAGCTCGCGGACGGCGTGTTCACCGCCAGCGCCGGCAACATGGCACAAGGGGTCGCGTGGAGCGCACGGCGGCTCGGAATCCCGTGTACCGTGATCGTTCCTGATCACGCGCCGGCCACGAAGCTCGAGGCCATCGAAAGACTAGGCGGCACCGTCATCAAGGTCCCGTTCGACGCGTGGTGGCAGGTCATCGTCTCTCACGAGTACGCTGGCGTGCCGGGATTCTTCATCCATCCCGTGTCAGCACCAGCGGTCATCGCAGGAAATGCGACCATTGGCCTTGAGATCGTCGAGGATCTCCCGGACGTGGACGCGGTGGTCGTGCCGTACGGAGGTGGCGGGCTGTCCTGCGGGGTGGCTTCGGCATTGCGCGCCGTCGCGCCGCACGTGCCCGTGTACGCCTGCGAAGTGGATACGGCAGCACCGCTGGCACCGTCGCTCGCAGCGGGCTCGCCACAACAGGTACCGTACTCGCCCAGCTTCGTCGACGGCATCGGCGGCAAGAGCGTGCTGGCCGAAATGTGGCCACTGGCGCGCGAACTGCTGCGCGGGTCGCTGGTGGTCTCGCTGCACGAGATCACGCAGGCCATTCGCCTGCTCGTTGAGCGGAATCGTATCGTGGCTGAGGGCGCCGGAGCCGCTTCGGTGGCGGCGGCGCTGGCCGGAAAAGCGGGCGGCGGCAAAGTGGTGTGCGTTGTGTCGGGCGGCAACATCAACACGGCGCTCTTGGCGAGCATCCTGCGTGGTGACGCACTGTAGCGGCATCGGAGTCACGGGCGTGCCCTCGGCGAGGCCACGCCGAAAGCACGATCTTGTGAAGCGACTACGCAGATGCGCGTATCATGACATCCAAACACCATGAAGCGCTGTCGAAACCGTGTCACCGCACAGCGCCAACCGCATCCACATCTGGGCGCGACGGCCATACCGATGTCCGCGTCCAACCGCGGGAAGCGAGCGGGGCTGCCAACGCCAGTTGTCGCATTCACCGAAGCCGGTGGGGACTGACCTATCGTGAATCGCCGACAGGCAACGATCTCGTTGACGACGACATCACATTCCGCATCCGGATTGTCGCCCGCCGTCGACGCTGACGAGCGGTCGCTGGTCACGAAGGCGCAGCGCGGCGACGACGTCGCGTTCGGCGTGCTGTACCATCGACACGCCCCTCGACTGTTCGCGCTTCTCTCGCGACTGGCCGGAGACGATGCGCGCGCCGCGGACCTGCTCCAGGACACGTTCTTGCAGGCGTGGCGTGGGCTGCCGCACTGGCGTGGCGAGAGCGCCCTGGCCACCTGGTTGCATCGCATAGCCGTCAACACACACCTGGGCGCGCTACGTGCTCAGCGCCGGCGCGATGCGCGCGAATCCTCCGAGCAGGAGCTCGAGAAACTGGCCGGGATTGCCGCACCATCATCCGAACCGGGCGTGCGAATCGACCTTGAGCGAGCGATCGCAGCGCTCCCCCCGCGCATGCGCACCGCATTCGTCTTGCGAGACGTGGAGGGCTACGGCTACGACGAGATCGCGCTGGCCACCGACACCGTTGCGGGTACAGTGCGGGCACAGGTGTCGCGGGCACGATTGCTTCTGAGTCGGGAGCTCGAGCGATGAGCGCGCGCGAGAGCATCCAGCCGGACCCTGGACCGGATCCACGACTGAAGGCCGCGCTCAGTGCGTTGCCTGAAACACGCGAGCCGCCGGCGGATCTGTGGCCACAGCTGCGGCGCGCGCTCCCGACAGCAGTGGACGAACAGGCTACGAAGCGTCGGCGCGAGCGAGCGCCACGCGGCTGGATCGCGCTGACAGGCATCGCCGCAGCGCTCGCGCTGGCGATCGGTGCGTTGTCCGTGCGATCGATTCGTCTTGAGTCGCCGGACGACCTGGAGGGACTCTCGGCAGGCGATCGGCAGAACCCTCGTGTGATCGCGCTGATCGAGCAGACCCGCGCCTGGCGCGAGGCCGTGCGCGATCCCGTGCGCTCGGCGCGCTGGCCGAAGGCGGCGCAATCGGCCGTCGATGAGGCCATTGGGTTGACCGACCGGGCGCTTGTCGCGGCGCGCGCGGCAGTAACGCAAGATCCGAACGACCGCGATGCGCGGGCCGCTGTCGACGCGTTGCTCGAACAGCGGCAGTCCTTGTTGCGACACGCCATGTCGCTGCTGGACGAACTGTGATGCGGGCCAGTGTCGCTTGGTCCGCGTGGTTGCAGCGGCTCAACATGCCGCGCGTGCTTGTGTCGCGATGCGTGCTGGGCATGCTGTGGTGCCAGTGCGCCAGCAGTCACGTGGCACTCGCGCAGGAGGTCGTGCTCAGCAGAGGATGGCGCGCATCACCGAATGCCGCCATCAAGATTCACGCGCCGTCGGGCACGCTACTGGTGGAAGGATGGTCACGTGATTCGGTGGCGCTCGACGCTACGCTGGGAGCGGGCGAGAGCCTCTTCGGAGGCGGCACCGTGAACGGTCTCAAGCTGGGTGTCGAAGGAACGTTGACCACAGGGCGTTCCAAAATCCGCGTTCGGGTACCCTCAGCCTCGCGCCTCGTGATTCGCAGCGGCGCGGCCGATGTCACGGTGTTCGGGCTCACCTCCACGCTCGATGTTGGCTCAGCAGCCGGCAACGTGGACATTTCCGGCAAGACCGACGCCATCACTGCAGAATCCATCAGTGGCAGCGTGCGTATTGCCGTCTCGGCGCCGGTGGTACGCGCCCGGACCACGACTGGCCGGCTCGACATTTCGGGTGCAATTCAAGAGGCCCAGCTCACCTCCGTCAGCGGTGCGGTGACACTCTCGACCCAGCCGCTCGGCACCGCCAGGATCGAGACCATCGACGGCCCGGTCCGCATTCGCGGAGGTATCGCGAAAACCGGCGCGATCGATGTCCAGACGTTTGGCGGCGCGGTTG
>JANNEV010000503.1:0-9558 GCA_031379145.1 Gemmatimonadaceae bacterium | reverse complement strand
CAGCCCGTTCGGCATCTGTCGTCCGGGGTATCCGGAACAGATTCGCGGCTTCGACGCGTATGACAAACTCTTCGCCGACGGGCGCAAATGGCTTCGTGAGGGATGGGTCGACTATTTCACGCCGCAGTTGTACTGGCCCACCACCAAGGTCGAGCAGTCATATCCGGTCCTGTTGCGCTGGTGGGCGGGAGAGAACGCGCGAAACCGACACCTGTGGCCCGGTAACTTCACGTCGCGGGCTGGTGGCGCAGGACGCAGTGATTTTCCCGTTTCAGAGCTGATTGAGCAGATTCGTGTCACGCGCGCGCAGGAAGGCGCCACCGGGAATGTGCATTTTTCCATGAAGCACTTTCTGCTCAACAAGGCGTCGGTCAACGACGCGCTGGCCTCGGGCCCGTATGCGGATCAGGCGCTGATTCCGTCGTCTCCGTGGCTCAACGTCGTGGCCCCACCGCTCCCGGTGGCTCGGCTCGGCATCGGGGTTTCGGCGCGAGTGTTGTCGCTGTCCTCTGCCGGACGATCGGCGGCCTGGCAGTGGTATGTTCGCGTTCGTGACCAGACCGGCTGGTCATCCACCCTGCTGCCCGGAACGACGACCGCATGGACTCTACCGGCGGGGCTGGATCCGGCGGTAATTTCGGTCACCGCGCTCAATCGAGCGGGCGTGGAGAGCGCCCCTGTGAATGTTGTGATGCCTCCGTCCCGTCCGGCAACTCCTGCTCCCGCGAAGCGAGGTCGCGCGCATGCGTTCTGATCGTTCGCCGTTCTTCTATCGTATCACGTCGGGCATTCGCATCTCAGTGCGCCCCACGTATCTGCGCGATCGCTCCAACCCAATGTTGGAGCAGTACGTCTTCGCTTACGACATCCGAATCGAGAACACCGCCGACCTTGGTGCGCAGCTCCGCACCCGCCGCTGGGTGATTCACGATGAAGCCGTGGGCGATACCGTGGTCGAGGGCGAAGGCGTCGTGGGAGAGCAGCCGCACCTCATGCCGGGCAAGGTGCACGAGTACCGGTCGTTCTGTGTGCTCAAGGCACCGAGCGGCTGGATGGAGGGCGTATTTCGTTTCCTGCGTGATGACAGTACCACCTTCGAGGCGGTGATACCACGATTCACACTCGTAGCCGAGCCGCGCGCAGACACGGTATCCTGAGGACTATTCGCCGGGTCGAGAGTCGAACAGGGATTCCTGCGGGATCACCTCATCGAATGCCGAGTACAGGATGTTGAACGAGGCGCTCGGTAAGAGGTCCCGTACCAGCAGAGCCAGCAGGGCGGACAGCGCGGGTTCGGCGATGGGGTCGAGCGGTATTGCATTCGGCGAGGTCTCCGCATCGTTGGGTGTCGCCGCATCGAGGTCAGTGTCGCGCTGCCGTACGAGTTGCATCAATGGGCCGGCCAATGCGTCTCGCGCGTCCGCGCGGCCACTCCGCTCAACCACCTCGCCGAGCTCCAGCTCCGCAGCGTGAAATGGTCGAGTGGGAAGACACGCGTTGAATCGTGCAACGACCGTGTCATGCGCGTTGAGATCGAGCGCCGCCAATTGCACCAGAAAACGTCGAACACTCGCAGTGGCCGGACCGTATGGCATGCTGGTTGGCGTGGGCGAAGTCACGGACTCGGCTCCACAACCACCTCGTGTCCTAGCAGTCTCAGTCCGTGCAGTACGGTGGGAACGGACGGCGTCCAGCCGGTGGCCAGCAGTCGGGTGACGTCGATACGCTGATTGCTCCGCCCAGCGGCCCCAGCGTGAGACGGGGCACGACGGGTGCTGGTGGTGGTGGCGTCGGCTTCGGCCGCGGGCGAGTTGATCACTCCCAGCGCTGACGCAATCGTGCGAGCTCGCATGGGAGCGCCGTCGGCGCAGTTGAACAGGTGCGCTCCGATGTGGAACCGTGTCGGCTCGAGGAGGTGGAGCACTGCGTCAGCGGCATCGCTCTGCCACGTGAAATTGCACCAGGAATCGCCCTCCGCCTTCGTGGAGGGGGGCGTCTGAAATCGCCGTGCGGGATCCCGGCCGGGCCCATACAGACCAGCGGCGCGGAGCACGACGGCGCCCATGACGTTTCTCGCCGCCGCATCCAGGACTACCCTCTCCGCCTCTACCAAGGCGTCTTGGCGTTCGTCCGCGTCACTCACGGGTGACCCTTCGTCCACCAGTGACCCGTCCGTTCGACCGTACACACCTGTGCTGGAGGTGTACAGGATGGATCGCGCCCCCAGCGTGGTGGCCAGCGACACCGCTCCGCGTGCGGCCGCAGGATAGGCACTCTGATGGGTGTCGCCGCGGGCGCGCGACGGGGCCACACAGAGCACGATATGGTCGACGACCTTGGGTAATTGCCCAATGAGGCCGGACCGGTCTGCCTCGCTCGACACATCTCCCGCCAGTTCGAAGATTCCGGATTCTTCTGCTCGATTTGGCTGGGCGGGCGGTGTTCGACGTACCGTCCATACGGCCGCTTCCGCCATCCGCAGCTGTTCCGCAACGACGCGCCCAAGCCACCCCGGTCCGATGACCAGCACTGCTCGCCCCGCGAACAGCGGCGGGCGCGGGTGCGTCGCAAGCGCTGATGTACTGGCTGACGATATGCCGTCGTTTGGTCTCACTCCGGCACCCTGAATCGGTCGCTGGGTGGCCCGCAGGACACGCCGACGCTTACATTTCGCGGATCGTGCCCGCTCGATTCGCGCGTGGGCCACACCGAGTCGCAGTTTGAGGTAAGTGAATACATGAGTAAGCAGGACGCGATCGAACTTGAAGGCACCGTCACCGAGTTGCTGCCGAACGCCACGTTTCGCGTGACCGTCCAGAGCGGTCATGAGGTGCTGACGACGTTGGCTGGTAATATGCGCCGCAACCGCATCCGTGTGCTCGCTGGCGATCGCGTCACCGTCGAGGTCTCACCGTACGACCTCACGCGCGGACGCATCACGTTCCGGCACAAGAACTAGCGGGAGCACAGTTTTTCGGCGCGTTCTCGAAGGCGCGTCAGAATCCGCCGTGGAGGTACGCCCACACTGCGGCTGACCCTGCGGCCAGCGTCAGGGCCGCCGCGATAAGCACGCCATGCGAACTCTGCGGTGCGGTTGCCCGACCGGCGCGAAGTGCGGCTCCGAACGGACGTCGCTCGGTTCGGGGGTTCGTCGGCGACTCGCGCTCTGACGCATGCAGATCGTTGCTGTCGGTGGTCATGGTCGGCGAACCGAACTCGTCGAGCTCGGACACGACCGGCATGCCGTTCACCGGTGATGGTAGAATCACACGAACGGAACGCGGTGTCGGAACGGGCGGCGCCGCGCGCCAGTTCGGCTCAACGTGCTCCACTGCACCCACGAGTACGTCCGCCGCCGCACCGACCTCGTCCTCGGTCGCGCGATGCTGCTCTTCGTAGCCAGTAAACCCGTACTCGACGGCAAAGCCGAGCGATGAAGACGGGAGCGTGGCGCGGAGGTCACGTTGAAGCTCCTGCGCAAGCACGTCGGTCAGTTCCGGCTCGAACGGAAACGCGTCGCTGAGCGCGGACGGTACCACGGCGCGCAGTGCCTCCAGCGAACCGACACGCGAGGACGGCGGCAGCGCTGACAAGACGTCCTTCTCGGGCACGATCGGCACGCCGCGCGGAGTTGTCCGCAACAAGACATCGGTCAGGGCCACGGCATCGCGCAGGGGCTGGTCGTCCACCGGCGCAAACGGTTCACGCGGCGCAGTCAGCGTCGCAATCGCAGGTGACTCGATCGGCATCGGAAAGACGTCGTCGTCCGTTCCAGTCTCCGCTTCTGCCGGTGGGGGAGTGTCGCTGGCCTCTGCCGGAAGCGTCGACGTGGGTAGCGGATCCCCGGCCGCCGAACGAGCGCGGGCCACGCGCTCCAGCAGCGCGACTGCGCGATCCACCGGGAGCCCATGCGCGTCGAGCAAGGCGTGCATGCGCAGCAATAGCGGCTCGGCGGACGCGGCGTGCGCCATCGTCAACGCGACGCGTGCCGCATTCTCGAGCAACGGAACGAGTCGGAGGTCTTCGTCGCCCACGGAGCGCTCGATGCCGGCGATCGCGCGCGACAGCAGTGCCGAGGCCTCCTCCGAGCGTCCGCCGGCGGACAGCATCACCGCCAAATCGGATCGACAGCGCGCGACGGCGATGGCATCTTCGCCCAGGAGTGCGACGCGTAACGCGCACGCGCGCTGCGCTGCGACGATGGCATCGTCCGTGCGTCCGGCGCGGAACGTTGCATTGGCCAGATTGCCCAGCACGAGCGCCAGAGCGTCATGCGTGCCCTGCTCGGCGTGCGCGTCGGCCAGTGCATCGCTGGCTGCCGAAAACGCCTCGGCGGCCGCAGACCACTCGCCGTGGGCTGCGAGCTCCACACCGCGGCCGTTCTCCACGCTCCAGCCGAGGTGCGATGCGTGCATAGCGTGGTCAGTTGAATGAGGGGTGAGCATTACACGGGGATGACGCACTGCCAGTGTCGTGGTCACCTGATTGTGCCCGTGCTGTGATAGTGATGTGCCGCCGTGACACCCCACGCGAATTGTCCGCACCTGCGCGACGAAAGTGGCTGGTGGCCAATATGTCACGGTGCTGGCACCGGCGCGACGTTTACGCACTCGGACCGGTCCATCGGAAGCGGTGTAATGACAGGTGGTCGCCGTTTTGCGTTGACGTCAGGCTGTTCGCACGTACTTTTGGCAATCATGCCTCTTTCCGCTTCTCCCTCCCGCGCGCGACTTGCCGCCGTCGGCGCGTTCGTTGGCTCAGTCGCAGGTTTTCTTGCTGCGTGCGGCGGGGAGTCGGCGCGATCGCCCTCGGACGCTGCGCGCATTGATTCGCTGGTGCAGCGCGCCGACTCCTTTTCGATGCCGGCAACGCAGACTGCCTTGCTGCTCGACTCACTCCGCATGGCCATTGAAGCGAGTGTACGCGAGACCAGCGATTCCGCCAGGCGCGCGGTGTCGCTTGACCCTGAACCGGCGTCGGCCAAGCGCAGCGCCCAAACTGCGACTCGCGTGAGCGCTGGCCGCGGCGCGGCGTCACGTGCCGAGGCTCCAGCGGGCTTGGCGCCCGAGGAAATCCGCACGCGCGCAAAAGGTGATACCGTCCGCGGAGTTCTCGTGATGTCGCAGGCGGCACCTGTGCCACAAGTGATCTTGCTCACGGCCAATGGCCAGCGTGAAGTCACTCTCAGTGGCATGGCCGCGTCGGGGATGTCGAGAATGGTTGGCGCCGAGGTCGTGGTGCGCGGCTTCCTCGTGTCGCCTCGCGATGTGGTGGTGTCCGATTACATCGTACGGTCCATGAACGGCGTGCCGGCCTTCGACGGGATGCTGGTTGAGCAGGACGGTGGTTGGTCGCTGTCACTCACCGACGGGTCCGGACGCAAACGACTGGCCGTCGTGCCACCCGCCCTGCGCGCCGCGGTCGGGTCACGCGTCTGGGTCAGCATGAAACCCGGCGACAACGCGCCAGCCGCGCACGGCGTGGTGCGAAGGCAGTAGGGCGTCGCGGCGCTAGGCGTCGCGAATCGCGGCCATGGGTGTCGTGCGGTACACGTCTCGGCTGGTGAGCAATCCAATCCCCATCGTGAGGAGCAGGACACCGGCCGCGATGGCGAACGCGGGTCCGATCGCCGGATCAAAGGGATCCTTGAACACGAAGCGCGTCAGCCCCCAGGCACCTCCGAAGGCCAGCACCATGCCTGAGAGTGCGCCCAACGCGCCGAGCGCCGCGTACTCGGCCAGCAACACCCGAGCGACCTGTGCTTGTGATGCACCGAGCGTGCGCAGCAGGACGCCCTCACGCAGTCGCGCGCGCCGCGTCGCGGCAACGGCACTGAACAGCACCGGAATGCCCATCGCGATCGAGAAGATGCCCAGAAAACGAATGGCCAGCGTCACGCGATTGACGATGGAGCCGATCGTCTGGCGCACGAGCGACAGGTCGATGCTCGAGATGTTCGGGAATCGCCGCACGACGTCGCGTTGCACCGCGGCAAGAACGTCGGGATTCGGCGCATTCGCCACGACCACGAACTGCTGCGGTGCCTGACGAATCGCTTCTGGCACAAACACGATGAAGAAGTTGGCTTCGAATCGCGCGAAATTCACGGTGCGTGTATTCACGATCACCGTGCGTATCGGGACGCCCTGCACGTTCCAGGTCACCGTATCGCCCACGCCGACGCCCAGATCCTTCGCGACGTCGCGTTCGAACGACACCGGGAAGGGCGCCGTCGGATTAGCGGCGCGATCCTGCGCACGACGGGTGCTGTCGGCAAACCACTTGCCGGACACAAGAGCTTCAGACTCTACCATGGTTTCACGGTACGTCGACCGGAACTCACGGCGCAGCGCCCAGCCTGCCCGGCGAACGGTCGTGTCCGCGATCAGGGTCGCCACGCTGCGTCCGTTGATCGCGTCCACGCGCATGGTCACAATCGGCGTTTGCTGCACGGTTGGCAGTGCCCGGGCCTTGAGCATGGAGTCGAGGGGCGCCGCCTGATTGTCCTGCACGTCAAAAAACAACAGGTTGCCGGCGGAAGCGTCTGCGCTGCTCTGCACGCGCCCCAGCAAGTTGGACTGTACCAGATACACGGTGCTCAGCAGGAAAGCACCGAAACCCAGCGCGAGCGTCACCGCCCGCGTCTGGTTGGCGGGCCGATGCAGGTTCGCGATACCTTGGCGCAACTCGAACGGCCATGATGGGCGCGTGATGCGGCGCGCGGCGGCAATGAGCAACGACGCCGACACCCACAATACCGCCACGGCGCCGGTGATGGATGCGCTGATGATCAACCCGTCGCGCCAGTCTCCGACCCGGGCCACGATGATCGCCACGATGCTGCCGACCAGCAGCCCGTCCACTGAGAGACGCGCCACATCTTTCCACTCGCGCGGTAACGCCTGCGCATCGGCATCACGCCGAATGGCCTGCAGCGGAGAGACGCGCCGCAACGCGAGCAGAGGCCGCATGGCGAACACCAGCGACACCCAGACCCCGGTGGCCAGCCCCAGCGCCAGCGGAATTGGTTCGAGTGCGATAGTCACGTCCAGCGGCAAGAAGTCGGCGACCACTCTTGGCAGCAGAAACTGCACCGCCACGCCGAGGGTTGCGCCGGCGGTGGCACCCACCAAACCCATCACGCCCGCTTGGACGACGTACAGCGCCAACACCTGCCGACTGGTTGCGCCAAGACAACGGAGCACGGCCACCGTGTCGATCTTCGAGGAGACAAAGGCGTTGACGCCGCTTGCCACGCCGATGCCGCCCAGCAGCAGGGCAATGAGCCCGATGATGCTCAGAAAATCGGCGAGCTGGGCCACGGCGGAGGTGAAATCGCGCTCGGTGTCTGCAACGGTGCGTATGCGAACACGCACCGGTGGCGCCGCGGACAACACGCCACGTGTACTGTCCGCCCTGATTGGCCGGAGCGAATCGCTCGACGCGCGTGCGGAGTCCGCACTTACGTCAACGGGAGTTCGCACCGGTTCATCCGGAGCATCACTCCCTCCGTCGCCGGCGGCACTGCGCCGTGTGCTGGCCTCGCGGCGCTCCAGCGCGGCGGCCGCCACGGGATCGACGCGACGGAGCAGGGCCAACCGTGTTTTTGCTGCGGCGGCGGTACTCGATAGCGCCGGCGGGAGACGCAGCACCGCCTTGGACTCGGCGCGGCTGCCGAATCGGAGCAGCCCGGTGGCGTTGAGCCATTTCGCCGAGAAGTACACACGCGGGCCAATGATTGAGGCAATGCCGGCATCGCCGGGCACATTGCCAAGCGTACCGGCAATCCGGAACATCTGCGTGCCGAGGCGGAGCGAATCGCCCACCTCGGCGTTCAGCGCCACCAGCAACGACGCGTCCACGAAGACGATCGGCGATTCGTGCACGGCGCCCCAGAGCCCGGCGGGGTTGGTTTCGATCTCGCCGTAGAACGGGAACCCCGGCGTGACCGCCCGCACCTGCACCAGACGCGTGTTGCCTGTGCGCGGCGTCAGCGCCATCGAGGCGAAGGTCGTGACGCGTGCCGAGGGGATGCTCTGGGTCGCGAGCGAGTCCAGCAGCGTGTCGACGACGGCCGGGAACACCCGACCTGCCTGCATCGACAGGTCACCACCCAGCAGGGTTCGAGATTGATCCCGAATGGATCGCGTGACATTTCCCGCAAACGAATCGATGGCGACCAGCGCCGCCACGCCGAACGCAATGGAAGACATGTACAACGCCAGCCGACGCCGCGCTGTTCTGCTTTCACGCCACGCCAGTCGCAGCAGGGCTTGGCTGGTCACCGGGCCGCCGAGCTGAGGCCGGCACGGGCCGTCGCGGCCCTCACTTCGTCAAAAGCCGGGTGCAGCACGTCTTCAACCACGACGCCGTCGCGCAAGCGGATGGTGCGTTGCGTGCGAGCCGCCAGCGCAGAGTCGTGCGTGACCAGCACGATGGTGCAGCCGCGTTCACGATTCAGCGACATGAGCAGTTCCACGATGCGTTCGCCAGTCGAGCCGTCCAGATTGCCCGTGGGCTCGTCGGCGAACAGAATCCGCGGCTCGTTGACGAAGGCGCGCGCGAGCGCGACGCGCTGCTGCTCGCCGCCGGACAGCTGTTGCGGGAAGTGATGTGTTCGGTCGCCGAGACCCACGCGGGTGAGCAGGTCAGACGCGCGTGCGGCGGAGTCGCGCGCCGAGACTCGGCCGCCCAGCTCCAGCGGTACCTGAACGTTCTCCAGCGCAGTCAATGTGGGGATCAATTGAAAGCTTTGAAACACGAACCCAACTTTCTCTCCACGCAGTTTGGCGCGTTGATCTTCCCCGAGGCTTCCGATGTCGGTTCCATCAAAGGACACTGTGCCGCGACTTGGCGTGTCGAGACCCGCGAGCAGGCCGAGGAGCGTGGTCTTGCCGCTGCCGGATGGACCGACCACGGAGACGAACGCGCCTTGCGGCACTTCGAACGAGACATCATTCAGCACGACGAGACGTTGCGTGCCACTTTGGTATTCCTTGGTCAACCCGCGGGCGACAAGCATGCGATCGAAGCAGAAGGGACATGAATGGGCAACGCGCGTCGCCCTCGGATGCGTCTTGACAGTGGCGACTATCACGGGCTGTCGGGCTGACCGGCCAGCCGGCGGCCCGTCGTCTCAAGTAGGGGAATCAACCGGAACAGCAGGCGCCGGGGCAACAGCCGCCGCCGTCGCCACCGCCGAACCGCGCCGCGTGGTGCTGCTCGGAACGAGCCTGACCGCCGGACTTGGGCTGGATCCAGAGCAGGCGTACCCCGCGCTACTACAACGCAAGGCGGACTCCGCAGGATTCCGGATTGCCATCGTGAACGCGGGGCTGAGCGGCGAAACGTCGGCGGGTGCCCTGCGTCGCGCCGGTTGGGTGCTGGAGCAGCCCGCAGCGGCGGTCATTTTGGAAGTGGGCGCCAACGACGGGCTGCGGGGAGTCGATCCGGATTCCACGTTCGCCAACCTGCTGGCCTTGCTGTCGACGGTGCGGGAGCGCCAACCGAACGCGGCCGTCTTTCTGGTGCAGATGGAAGCGCCAACCAATCTCGGAC
>JANNEV010000456.1:0-3613 GCA_031379145.1 Gemmatimonadaceae bacterium | reverse complement strand
GTCCGCTCGTGCTAGGGTTGGCCACCGGATCCACGCCCATCGGTGTCTACCGCGAACTCATTCGCCTGCACCGTGACGAGGGACTGAGTTTCGCGAATGTGGTGACCTTCAATCTCGATGAGTACTGGCCGATGCCGCCGGCGAGCATTCACTCGTACCATCGGTTCATGTGGGAGAACTTGTTCTCGCACGTCGACATCGATCCGGCCAACGTGCACCTGCTCGATGGGACACTGTCGCGCGGCGACGTCGACGCCGCCTGCCGAGCGTACGAAGCGGCGATCGTCGAGGCGGGCGGGATCGACTTCCAGTTGCTTGGCATCGGCAAGACCGGCCACATCGGATTCAACGAGCCGGGATCCGGCGAAACGAGCCGGACGCGAATCATCCACCTGGATCACGTCACGCGCCGCGATGCCTCCGCGGACTTCTTCGGCGAGGAGAACGTCCCGCGTGAAGCAATCACGATGGGAATCGCGACCATTCTCGCGGCGCGAGAAATCGCCATTCTGGCGACTGGCGAGCACAAGTCCGGCGTGGTCAAGCGCGCGGTTGAGGGTGAGATCGACCGCGATGTCGCCGCCACATTTCTGCAGCGTCATCCAGCCACGACCTTCTACGTTGATGACTCGGCGGCGGTGGATCTCACGCGCGTGGCCACTCCCTGGCTCCTCGATGAAGTGGTGTGGACCGACTCCCTGGAGCTGCGCGCCGTCACCTGGCTCGCGGGGGTGACGGGCAAAGCCATTCTCAAGCTGACGCTGCAGGACTACGCCGACCATCAGATGTCCTCGCTCGTGGCGCGGCACGGTTCGCCCGGTGCGGTGAACGGCCTGGTTTTCAACGTGCTCGGCGCAAAAATCAAGGGCAAGAGCAAGCTGCCGCGTCAACAGCGCGTGATCTGCTTCTCACCGCATCCCGATGATGATGTGATTTCCATGGGTGGCATTCTCCGCAAGTTCGTGGAGAACGCGAATGACATGACGGTGGCGTACATGACAAGCGGCAACATTGCCGTGTTCGACCATGACGTACGCCGATACATGGACTTTCTGGAGCGCCTCGACAGCGAGCGCATCAGTGATGGAAGCGCGGTGCCGCAGCTGGCCGCCACCGTTCACCGATTCCTGGAGTCCAAGTCAGCTGGACAAGTGGACATCCCGGAGGTCCAGAACATCAAGCGGATCATCCGTGAGTCAGAAGCGGTGAGCGGTATCGAAGTCATGGGCCTGAATCGAAGTCATGCGCGATTCCTGAATTTGCCGTTCTATCAGACAGGGAAGGTTCGCAAGGATCCGATCGGCCCGGCCGATGTGAAGAAAGTGGCTGACTTGCTGCGTGAGCTGCTGCCTGAAATCGTGTTTGTTGCCGGCGATCTGTCTGATCCCCACGGCACGCATCGAATGTGCAAGGAAGCGATCGATGCTGCCCTGCTCGAAGTGTACGGCGACGCCCCCTCGACGCGCCCCGAAGTGTGGCTGTATCGTGGCGCGTGGCAGGAGTGGCCGATTACTGAAGCCACCACCCTGGTGCCGCTCTCTCAGGAAGAGCTGACGCTCAAGATCCAGGCTATCTTCAAGCATCAATCGCAGAAAGACTCGGCTCCGTTTCCGGGACAGGATGCTCGCGAATTCTGGCAGCGGGTGGAGCAGCGCAACAAGGCCACGTCGGCTCAGTTGGATCGTCTCGGACTGGCGGAGTACTTCGCCATGGAAGCCTATGTCATCGTTTAGCCAACGCACGTCGTGACCGGACGCTTCAATCTGCTCGACCTGATGGTACTCTTGACGTACCTCGGCGGCACCACCGCACTGGGCATGTGGATCGGGCGAGACCAGAAGTCGGCCAACGAGTACTTCGTGGCAGAGCGTGCCATTCCGTGGTGGGCGGTGCTGTTCTCCATCGTCGCGAGTGAAACCTCGGCGCTCACCTTCATCAGCATTCCCGGACTCGCCTACACGGGCAATCTCGGATTCCTCGAGGTCGTGGCGGGATACATTGTCGGTCGAATCGTGGTGGCGTTCACGCTGTTGCCACGCTACTTCGAAGGCAATCTGGTCACGGCATACGCATTGCTCGAAACCCGATTCGGGCTCGCCACGCGGCGCTTCACGTCGATTGTATTCATGATCACGCGCGCGATGGCTGACGCCGTCCGCGTCTTTGCCACGGCGATTCCGGTGGCCTTGATCATTGGCCCCGTGCTTCCGCAGCAGTACACTATGCCGGCCGCGATCGTCGTGCTTGGCGTCCTGACCGTCATTTACACCTACCGCGGCGGCATGAAGGCCGTGGTGTGGACGGAGTTGCTGCAAGCCAGCATCTATGTGCTCGGAGGCATCTGCGCGCTCGTGCTCATCGGACAGGCGGTGGACGGTGGATGGAGTACCATTGTCGACCGCGCAGGTGCCGCGGGCAAACTGCAGGCCATCGACTGGTACACCGGCTTCGATCGCCCACACACGATGTTCGCCGGCATCATTGGCGGGGCCTTCCTGGCAATGGCGTCGCATGGCGCGGATCAGATCATCGTGCAACGCCTCCTCTCCAGCCGGTCGCTCAAGCAGGCGCAGGTAGCGATCATTGGCAGCGGCTTCGCGGTGTTCGCGCAGATGGCGCTGTTCCTGATGGTCGGACTCGGCTTGTGGGTGCTGTACGACGGGCGGCCGTTCGCTGCGGCCGATCAGATTTTCCCGACCTACATCATCGAACGCATGCCACACGGACTCATCGGGCTCATCGTCGCCGCGATCATCGCAGCAACGATGAGCACGCACTCCGGCGCGATCAACGCGCTCGCCGCCGCATCGACGCACGACATCTACCTGCCTTTCACTGGACGGAGTCCGGACGATCCGCGTACCCTGCAAGTCGGAAAGCTGTTCGCGCTGGCCTGGGGCATCGTGCTCACGGCCGGGGCGCTGATGTTCAAGGAGAATGGCACCCCGGTCGTGGTGATCGCGCTGTCCATCGCCTCATTCACGCAGGGTGGATTGCTCGGCGGCTTCTTCCTCGGCATGTTCTGGTCGAGAGCCAATCAGCGCGACGCGATTCTCGGCATGAGCGTCGGCATCGGCTGCATGGCGTTTGTTGTTTTCGCCAAACAGATCGTCTCGGCCTACCCGTCGACGATGTCGTCGCTCGGCGGAGTCGCGACGATCGCGTGGCCATGGTACGTGTTGATTGGACTCACCATAACGTTCATTACCGGCATGCTCTCGTCCTACACACACCTGGCGCCACTCGTCAAGCGCACCACTTCTGAGCGTCGGGCATGAGTGCCGGACCGCTCGACCCCATGCCCCTTGTTGTCGGAGTCGATGGCGGAGGCACGCACACCCGCGTAGTCCTCGCCGACGCCAATGGCAACGTTCTCGCTCGCACGGAGGGGGGCGCAACGTCGTTACAGCCTGGCCACGAGTCCGTTGCGGCTGACATCATCAAAGCGCTTATCGCAGACGTGCTCGCGATCGCCGAGCGTACCGAAACGCGTCCGGCGGTCTGCGTGGTCGGCGTAGCCGGTGCCGGTCAGGAGCGCGCGGCACAGGCGCTGTGGTCCGCGCTTGCCTCGCGCCGAGTGGCCGACGATGTATCCGTGCAGGCAGACGCCACG
>JANNEV010000438.1:0-6515 GCA_031379145.1 Gemmatimonadaceae bacterium | reverse complement strand
TCGGTCCGCATGACGATTCAATCCCCGATCCTAGAATGAGCGCACTCCAGACGAATCCAATTCTTGCCGCTCCGGCGTGGCAACACGCTGACCGGCGTATATCAGCAGGATTCATCGTCGAAGACACCATCGGCACCCGTGTCCTCTCTCCGCATTTCACGATACAACAACACCGACATATGGCGAACTGAAAACTCCTCTTGACAACAGCCCAGTCATATCAGCAGATGCAGGTGTGCCTCGGTGCCGATGGTCTGACGATGCCCCGCGCCAGCCGCGTGAAATCCGAACACGCCGATGGGGGCGCCGACGAATGTGCCGTGCGCACGCCGTTCCGTCGAGTGTGCGGCGGGGCATTGGGCGTCGCCATACGTCGCTACGCGACCACGACCATTCCCGTCATCTTCGGGTGCAAGGAACAGAAGTACCGGAAGGTGCCCCGTGTCTTGAAGACGGCCGAGTGCTCCTGCTCTGTGTCCAGTGCACGGGACGACGTGAAGCGTCCGTCACTGCTGGCGATCACGTGCGGCACGTCGTCGTGGTTCCGCCACGTGACCGTCGTTCCCGCCGGCACCGAGATCGCGGACGGAGTAAACTGGAAGTTGTCAATGCGGACCGTAAACGGCGACTGTGACGCGCGGTTGAGCTGCTGCGTGGGCGCAGTGCGTGTCGCGACAGCGGGTGGTACCGCCGTCACCGAATCGTCCACGCGTGTGCCATCAAGCGTCTGGTCGACAATGGCCAGCGCACGCGCACCAGGAACCAGGCGAATGGTCGTGGTGCCAAGCAGGGAGCGAAGTCGAGCGGACTCCACGGTCAGCGGACCCGGGGAGGGTGCAGTGCCTGGTACCGGCTGCGGAAAGGCGGTGGACATCGCGGTATGGAACTGCACATGCCCTTCCACCTTTTGCATCACCTGATGGATATGGCCATTGAGGACCGTCACCGATCCGAACCGCTTGAGCCGCGACAGTGCCTGTGCTGAATCGTCGGTCCCCCAACCCCACTCCGGATACACGGTCCACAGCGGAATGTGAGCGAAAACGACGATCGGGGTACTCGTTGGAAGCGGGCGAAGATCACGCGTGAGCCACTCGAGCTGTGCAGCACCAAGCGCGCCGAGTCCGCCTGCCTTCAGTTCCAGCACATTCACCAGTCCGACGAAATGCACACCCGAATGATCGAACGAGTACCATCCCGGCGACGAACTGCGGTGGAACCGGCGTCGGTACTCGGCGCCATTGTCTGTCAACACGTCGTGCTCGCCGGAGACATAGAACACGCGATCGGTACGGATGCCACGAATGATCTGTTCGGCGGTGTCGAACTCTTCGGCCTTTGAGAGCTGCGTGATGTCGCCCGTGTGCAGCACCAGCGACGGCGCCACGGGGAGTGCGTTGAGTTGATCGACCGCGCGTTGCAGCGTGGCCGCAACGTCCGGATTGGCCCCTTTGCTGAAGCCGATGTGGCTATCGCTGATCTGCGCAAACAGGATTGACCGACGCTCCGCGTCAGGCAGGCTGCCGATGGTGTCCATCGCGAACGCGGTGGGAACGCCACCGCGCATGGCCCAAGCTACTCCGGTTCCCGCCCACGCCATGCAGCTCAGAAAACCTCGTCGGTCCACGGTGTCGTGGTGATCCCGGTGCTGCGATGTGTCGCCGTTTGTGTGACCAATGTCACCCCACTCATCGGGTGCTCGATGTGTGTCGCTCATAGGTTTCGCGTGCTCCATGCGATGGCGCAGGGACCATGTTGGCCCCGCTCGTGTAGCTGACCATACCGAGCGAGTTCACCTGATATTCCCGATCCTTCCAGATCGCGTCGCACCGGTCGCTCGGTCGCGCGGAGCGCTGGCGGGAATAATCGCGCGTCAGAGCGAGTAGTGACACAGAGGCCCATGACTTCAGGCACGAGCAGACCCCGAACCAACCGATTCTTCGCCCGCACGTGCGGTCGGGGTGCTGCGGCCTATCCGCGCTGATGGACTCCGCCGAACCGTCGTCGTTCGAGGTAGTGATCCTTCCGCATCTCGACGCGGCATTCAATCTCGCCAGGCACCTCACTGGCAACGACGTCGATGCAGAAGATGTGGTGCAGAGCGCCTGCCTTCGTGCACTGCAGTACTTCGTCGGATTTCACGGCACGGAGGGACGACAGTGGTTTCTGGCGATCACGCGGAATGTCGCATACGACGTCATGCGGCGGCGGCGTTCGGCACTAATGATATCGCTGGATGATGCACCGAAGCACGCTGAACAACTGACCATAGCCGACACGGATGCGTCGTTGCACGAGACCCTGGCGTGGGAGCAGCTCGATTCGGCCGTTCGCGTGCTCTCCATGGAGTTTCGCGAAGTGATGATACTACGCGAGGTGGAGCACATGTCGTACGCGGAAATCGCCGTGGTCACCGGAGTGCCCATCGGAACCGTCATGTCGCGGCTGTCGCGTGCGCGACGGCAGCTGCGAGTTCTGCTCACCGCACCGGTGGAGGCGGGCTAGATGCATTGCGCCGGTAACTTCGCGTCGATCGAGCAACACGCCGACGGTGAGCTGCAGGGAGTTGAACTCGAGACCCTGCGGGCGCACTTGGCTGGCTGCGCCGAATGTCGCGCCGCGCTTGATGCACATCGTGGATTCGCCAGACACATGACCTCCAGCCTGACGTACTACCCGGCGAGTGATCGCTTGCGAGCTCGAGTACGAACGGCCGTGCGCATGACGCTTCCCGTCGCACCGGACAGGTTCGACGTGCCGGCGGCCACGCCGTGGGTACACCGGCGGTGGCGAACGGCCGCCATCGCGGCCACGTTGGCGCTGTCGGTGCTTGGCACGCGTGATGTGATCGGCGTGCTGCGTTCGTCCTCGGCCTCCACGTCACGGAACCGAGAGCTTGTGGCCAACCACGTCCGATCGCTCATGCCCGGGCATCTCATGGACGTGGAGTCGTCCGATCGCCACACCGTCAAGCCGTGGTTCGAAGGCAGGATCGATATCTCGCCGCCCGTATTCGACTTCACGAGCGACAGCATTCCGCTCCTGGGTGGCCGACTGGATGTGGTTGGCGGCCATTCCGCAGCGGCGTTGGTCTACCGTCGGCGCTCGCACATCATCAATCTGTTTGTTTGGGCGGCTGACTCAACGGACGAAACCATACGCGATGGCCAGCAGGCGGGACATCATGTGATCATGTGGCGACGCGGCGGCATGCGTTTCGCCGCTGTATCAACGCTGGCGCTGTCCTCCCTGAGACAGTTCGCCGAGATGTATGTAGCACGCGATAGCGCCGTGTCGGCTGCGGCGGATCGCTGAGTGGGCGCGCGCGCGCGAACGATATGAATGGCGAGTCACAGTGCAGATGAAAGCACCTCCGGAATCAGTCCTCAACCCGCTCCTCCGAGTCACGCAATGACAACACTGCTGGTCAACGGAACCGCGCGCGAGGTGACCGCCGCGCCAGACACGCCCTTGCTGTGGGTGCTTCGCGATACGCTTGGCATGACGGGCACCAAGTTCGGCTGCGGCATTGCGCAGTGCGGTGCATGTACGGTCCACGTCAATGGAGCGCCGGTGCGTTCCTGCTCCGTGTCGCTATCGGCCGTCGGTACGCAACCGGTCACCACCATCGAAGGTCTTTCGCCCGATGGCAGCGACGCGGTGCAGCGCGCATGGGTGGAGCTGCAGGTTCCGCAATGTGGCTACTGTCAGAGTGGCCAGATCATGTCGGCGGCGGCCCTGCTCGACAGGAACGACGCGCCAACGGATGCCGACATCGATACCGCCATGAATGGCAATATCTGTCGTTGTGGCACGTATCAGCGGGTTCGAGCGGCCATTCATCGCGCTGCACAGCTGCGTCGAGGCTGAGATGACATCCACGAGCAACAGCATTACCCGTCGCGATTTCGTTCGCGTAAGTCTGACCGTCGGCGGGGGTCTCCTCGTCTCCGTGTCCGCGTGCGCACCGGACGAGGCGCCACACACCGCCAACGCCGTCGACAGCAGCACGAGCGGCCGCGATCAACATGCCCCGGGCTTTGGACCCAATGCGTTCCTGCAGATCAACGCCGACGGCAGCGTCATTGTGTTCTCCAAGCACGCCGAGATGGGACAAGGAGCCTACACGGGTCTCGCAACGATTATCGCGGACGAGCTCGATGCGGAATGGAGCCGTGTCACGGTGCGCGCCGCGCCCGCCGATGCCGCCCGGTTCGCCAACCTGGCATTCGGCATGCAGGGAACCGGTGGGTCCACCGCCATCGCCAATTCGTGGACGCAGCATCGTCAGGCTGGGGCCACAGCGCGCGCGGTGCTGATGGCCGCGGCGGCGGCGAAATGGTCCGTGCCGGTCACGGAGCTCACCACAGAGCCCGGCGTGGTGGTGCATGCGTCCACTGGGCGACGTACGGACTACGGATCACTGGCAGCGACGGCAGCCACACTCGCTGTGCCGGAGACGGTCTCGCTCAAGGATTCCAAAGACTTCAGATACATCGGCAAGGAACGGGTCGCGTCGCGTGTGGATGTGCCGGCCAAGAGTATGGGCGCCGCCACGTACACGCAGGATGTGCAGCTACCGGGCATGCTCACCGCCGTCGTGGCGCACCCACCGCAGTTCGGCGCGACCGTTGCGCGCTTCGACGCCACGAAAGCCAAGACCGTGGCAGGCGTCGTGGATGTCGTACAAATCCCCACGGGTGTCGCGGTGCTTGCCGAATCGTTCTGGGCCGCTCGGCAAGGACGCGAGGCGTTGACCGTTGAGTGGGACCTGAGCAAGGCCAATACGCTCGGCACGGCTGAAGTCATGGCGAAGTTTCGGGCGCTGGCCGAGACCCCCGGCATGCGCATTCGGAATGACGGAGACGCCGAGGCCGCGCTCCGCACAGCGAGCGTCCGTGTGGAGGCGCAGTACGAGTTTCCGTATCTGGCGCATGCCTCAATGGAACCGCTCAACTGCGTGGTCGCCCTGCGCAAAGACGGCGCTGAGATCTGGAACGGTTGCCAGTTCCAGACTGTCGACCAGCGCGTGGTGGCGGAGCTCTTCGGCATGCGGCCGGATCAGGTGCAGATCAACACACTGTTTGCCGGCGGCAGCTTCGGGCGACGGGCCAATCCCAAGTCCGACTACGTCATGGAAGCCGCCAGCATCGCCAAGGCCATTGATGGTCGTGTGCCGATCAAACTGGTGTGGACACGCGAGGACGACATCGGCGCGGGCTATTTTCGCCCGGCCATGCTCCACCGTATTCGTGGCGGTCTCAATGCCAGCGGCGAGCCCGTGGCGTGGTGGCACCGCGTGGTGGGCCAGTCGGTGCTAGCCGGCTCCGTCTTCGCGCCAAAGGACGGCAAGGATTCCTCGTCCTTCGAAGGAGCGGCCGATCATCCGTATGCCGTGCCGAACGTGTTTCTCGACACGCACTATCCCCAACTCGGGATTCCCGTGCAATGGTGGCGTTCGGTGGGGCACACGCATACCGCGTTTGCGGTGGAAATGTTCGTGGATGAACTGGCCAAGGCCGCCACAACGGACCCGCTTGAGTTTCGTCGCAAACTGCTGGTCAAAGACCCGCGCCGTCTCGCGGTGTTGAATCTCGCTGCCGAAAAATCCGGCTGGGGTTCCGCGCTACCTGCCGGCCGGACACGCGGCATCGCGGTACACCAGTCGTTCGGATCGTACGTCGCGGAGGTGGCGGAGGTCTCGCTCGTGAACGGCGCCCCGCGTGTCCATCGTGTGACATGCGCGGTCGACTGCGGCGTCGTGGTCAATCCCGACATCGTGCGAGCGCAAATGGAAGGCGCCATCGCCTTCGGACTCGGCGCGGCACTCTATGGTGAGATTGTCATTGATCGCGGACGCGTGATGTCGAAAAACTTTGATTCATACCGCGTGCTGCGCCACCGGGAAATGCCCGTGGTCGACGTGCACATCGTTGCGTCCGCCGAGCCGCCGTCCGGTGTTGGCGAGCCGGGTACGCCGCCCATCGGGCCAGCGGTGGCAAATGCATTGTTTGCGCTCACCGGGAAACCCACGCGACGCGTGCCATTGGCTGTGGGCGGTTAGTTCCCGCCGCCCACGCGCGCGCCCAACGCGCCGATGTTTACCGCACCAGCAGAATTCGGGTATTCACCGGGTACAGCCATTCGACACCGCGGGAGGTCACGATCGCATCGTCTTCGAGTGGAATACGTACTTTCGCGCCATTCCATTCCGGAGCGGGTGTCCAGGCGAACAGCTCAATCGAGAACGGGTTGAACGCCTTGATCGGAAACGTGAGCTGCCGCGGATTGAATGCAGCGATGGATGGTCCGCTGCCATGTCCGCGGTCGCCCACCGAGTGGCAGCCGATCATCACCTCGACTTTGCCATCGTTGGTGACTTCGTTGAACGTGCCCTGCATGCGGAAGCCGCCTTTCACGATCTCGCCACGCAGCTGCTCCATCATGTCTGCCGCCGTGCCGCCGGGCTTGATGGTGCGATGGATGATTTCGCGCACCTTGAGCGCGTTGTCGAA
>JANNEV010000409.1:0-1564 GCA_031379145.1 Gemmatimonadaceae bacterium | reverse complement strand
TCTGTCTCGCATGTCATCAACAAGACACGCAAGGTTCAACCCGACACCGAGCGCGCTGTTCTGGAAGCCATTGAGCGGGTCGGCTACTCGCCGAATCACCTGGCGCGGGCCTTGGCCGGAGCGCCGACAAGGACGGTCGGCGTCGCCATCTCGGCGCTGTCGAACCACTACTTCGCGACCGTGGTGCAGGCCATCGAGGCAGAGTGCGCAAACAGCGGCTTGATGATGTTGTTGGCAGACACGCACGAGAACTCTGACTACGAATTGAAAGTGGTGCAGGCCTTGCACGAGCGGCGTGTCGATGGAATCCTGATCGCGCCGACCGCCGACCGCCGACCGCCGACCGCCGACCGCCGACCGCCGACCCGCAGCATCGCGCTCTGAACTATCTGCGTGACAAGGGCGTGCCCACCGTCCTGGTGGATCGCTTTGTCGGGGCGACGTTTGATCAGGTGGGTGTGGAGAGCCGCGATGCGGCGCAGACCTTGGTGTCGCACGTCATTGGGCTGGGCCACAGGCGCATCGCATTTGTTTCCGGTGCGGCAGGCCTGTCAACGACGACTGAACGACTCGAAGGCTATCGCCTCGCCCTGGAGGCGGCAGGCATCAAGTTCGATCCTGCCTTGGTCCGGAGCGGCGAGTCGAGGATCGAGCCGGCCTGCGAGGCCGTCAAACATTTGTTGTCGCTCGACAAGCGCCCCACGGCCTTGGTGACGGGCAACAACCTGATGACGATCGGGTCGATGCAAGCCTTGCGCGCAGCGGGCTTGAGCGTTCCGAAGGACATCTCGCTCGTCGGCTTTGATGACTTCGACTGGGCCGACGTCTTTTCTCCGCGCTTGACGGTCATGGCGCAACCGGTTGAGGAACTCGGGACCAAGGCGGTGCGCCTCCTGACCCGACGGATTGCGAATCCGGGCGCGCGTCGTCAGACGCTTCGACTCGCGCCCACCCTGCGCATTCGCGATTCCGCCGGGGCGGCCTGACCCTCGAAGGCTGAGATTCAGGCCGTGGTTTGCCTGAAGTACGCCGCCCGCACCTCGGCCGGCAAGGTCTGCCCGGTGCGGTGGGCGCGGGCCAGCACCTGCCAGAAGTAGCGGTAGCTGGCGCGATCGTGCAGGGTGTCGCGCTGGCGGGTCGGCGCCCAGTTCGCGGCCTGCGCGGCCTGGATGATCTCGATCGCCTGATCGACCTCGGCCGCGCTCGGCGCGAACGCATCGACGATGGTTCGCACCTGGCCCGGGTGGATGCTCCACATGCGGGTGTAGCCCAACTCACGCGAGGCGCGCGTGGCGGCCGCGGACAACGCGGCCATGTCCTTGAACTCGGTGACGACGCAGTGCGACGGTGTCTTGCCATGGCCATGGCAGGCCGCGGAGATGTCGAGCTTGGCGCGCAGCACCAGCGGGTGCTTGAACTGGCCTTCGGCGCCCATCGCCGTGGCGGGGATGGCGCCGCGGTGGGCCGACACGAAGTCCATCAAGCCGAACGAGAGCGATTCGACGCGTGGGTGCGCGGCAATGGCGTCCACTTCGCGCCGCGCGCCGTGGGTTTCGATCAGCAC
>JANNEV010000388.1:0-3187 GCA_031379145.1 Gemmatimonadaceae bacterium | reverse complement strand
GATAGTTCGGAATTGCCTTGACCCGAGGAAAGACCCAGCTCAACGCGTAGTTGAGCATCGGCACGTGAAGCGCATAGATGACGAACGAGAATTGGCTCATCCATACGAACCAGCGCTGCCGCATCGCGATCCGGACGACGTCGTCGATGCCGTACCACATCACCAGCATGCCGCCGCCAACGACCACCTTGTGCAGCAGGGACATGACTGGCACCAGCGGTCCGTTGCCCTGGAACGCCATCCAGGTCTTGACACCGGCGAGAGCGAGCCAGGCGAGGGCCATCGGCCCTATCCGCAGCCAGCGTGGCCGGGAGTTGATGTCGTATCCCGTGCGACAGAGCCACACGCCGAGCGTGAAAAAGAGCAATCCTTCGCTCTCCACGAACCAGAGATTCACGTTCAGCAACCACAACAGTGTGAACACGCCTAGCCAGATTCTGGGGTGGACCAGCGCGCGCACCAGCAGCGGATACGCCAGATTGCACACGAACAGGCAGCGGAGAAACCACAGCTGAAATGGGGCTGGCGCGAGTAACAGGTGTACCAGGATCTCCTTGGGGCCGTACTGGGCCACGCGCAGGTCGCCGAATGGTGACAGCTGTGCGTCGCGGACCGCTTCGCGCGTGCCGGGCCACTGCTCGAGCACCATCGTCAGCAACAGCCCGATCGCGCTCCAGAGCACGTACGGCAGCAGCAGTGTCTGCACGCGCTTTCGGATTCTGGGCGCGAAGGCCTGGTTATCCTGCAGCGCGAACAGGTATCCGGAAATGATGAACAGGATCGGTATGCGGAATCGAAAAAGCCCATTGGCGAGCAGGTACTGCACGAAGGTATTGACCGTCAACGCCTCATCCACCGTGGATGACGGCTGCAGATAGCGCGCGTTGAGATTGTACCCGTGCACGTAGCCCAGTAGCAGCATTGCAACAAAGGCGAAAAAACGAAATTTCTGACTGGCAAACGCCGAGATCACCGGACGGGCTGAGGCTGGATCGGCGGGAAGGCTCGCGGGCAGCGGGAGGGAGTCTGGCATTGGTGCTGCGTACGAGCGGAACTCAGGAGCGGTTTCGGAGTGGTCCGCGCCATCGCGAGTCCGCGCATGGGCCGGCGACGCCGCACATGGAGGTATTATTGCCATATGTCGCCTCGTATCCCGCCCGGGTTTTTTGCGAGTGTCCGCGCGCATGCGCTCGGCACGCTGCTGGTCTGCAGCGCCGCTGGCGCCTGTCGCGCTGTCGGGGTCTCGTCGACTCGATCGGCTCCTGTCCTTCGCGCGGTCACGCCGGCGTCGCTGTGTATGAAGGATGGCGTGCCCGCTGCGCTTGGTGTGCGAGGGGCTGGATTCGTGCGTGACTCGAACGCCGTGGAGTTCGGATCGTGGACCTTCCCCGGCATTCGTGCCGACTCCAATGGCACGTTCCTGCACGTTCGCATTCCGGATCGACCGCCATCTCGGACGGGTGCCGCGCCGATGCTCTGGGTGGGCGGCACGTACTCGCTGTTGGTTTCCAATCGGAACGGTCGGTCGAACGCGCTCCCTGTCGTCGTCTGCTCCGCGCCATGACGATACGTGCGGCGATGCGTCGAATGTGGTCGTGCATCATCGGCGCCTCGGTGGTGCTTCTCGGCCTCTTGGCGTGCGGTGGTTCACCCGAGGCTCCACCGGTTGCGCCGACGCTCTCGATTTCGACCGGCGCGACAGTGGAAGTCGTGTCGGGCGCTTCGGTGATCCTCTCCGTTCGCGCGACCGATCGTCGGGGTGCGGTGGTGCGCAGTCCTGTGGTGGTCTGGACCACGACCGACGCCGCCGTCGCGACCGTGTCCGCTGCGGGGGGTGTGACCGGACTCCGGGCGGGAACGGCCAGCATCCAAGGGGCATACGAGGGCGCGGTCGCTTCGGTGCGCGTGACGGTTACTCCCGGAGCCCCGACGAGACTACGGCTGCGAGTGGCGGCGGCGGGTGCAGCGGCCGGCGCTCGATTCACGACCCAGCCAGTGGTCGAGCTTCTCGACGAGGCCGGGAATCTGGCGATCGCATCATCGCTTGCGGTCACCGTCACGGTGGTCTCCGGGTCCACAGCGTTGCTTGGCACCCTCTCCGTACCGGCGAGCGCCGGTATCGCGACGTTCACGGATCTGGCGATGGATGGCCTCGTTGGCGAACGCGTGCTCCGGTTCAGCGCCGCCGGGGTGCAGTCCGTCGATGCCACGGTAGCGCTTGGCCCCGGTGCGGTCGCTTTGCTCACGATTCGAACGCAGCCCGATGGGGCGCTGGTAGGGAGTGTCTGGGTCGTCCAGCCCGTCGTCGAGCTCCGCGATGCCGCTGGCAACCTCACCAGCGCCACCTTGCCGGTCACGGCTAGGATTGCCACCGGCGGCGGCTCGCTCAACGGCGCCCTGACCGTGGATGCAGTGGGTGGCCTGGCCACGTTCACGAATCTGAGTCTCGTCGGTGTAGCGGGGAGCCGAACAATCCTGTTCAGTACGCCCACGCTATCCAACGGCATTCTGAGCGCACCATTGGTGCTGCGACCCGGAGCGCCGGCCGTCATGGTGTTGCGTGCGGCGCCCGCCGGGGGCGGACTGAACGGCGCCTTCGTTGAACAGCCGATTGTGGAGCTTCGCGATATCGCCGGGAACATATCGGTGACTGCCAGCAATGCGGTGACGGCTACCATCACGTCGGGCGGTGGAGCGCTTGCCGACGCCACGACCACAGCAACGCAAGGTGTGGCGAGTTTCCGTGCGTTGGCGGTGCTGGGGTCGGCGGGCGCGCGCACGCTTACCTTCTCGTCGAACGGTGTGCCGTCGATCTCCACCGTCGTGGTGCCGTGCGATGGCGTGCGGCCACCGCGTCTCGCAGTCAACCCAAGCTCGCGTGCACTCACAGCGCTCGTCGCGGGGCCGGTCGTACTGGATGTACTCCCGCTCACGGAGACCGTGGGTAGCTGTTCCGCTCCTCAACTGGTGCAACCCACCGTCACGGGAGCGACCGGAGGCGATTGGCTGTCGGCGACTCTGACGAGCAATGGTGCCGCGCTGCAATTGCGCGCCAACCCGCGAGCGCTGAGCGCGGGGAGCTACGGGGCGACCGTGACGGTGTCATCGCTCAACGCAGGGACGGTGGTGTTGCCGGTGTCGGTAGTCGTGCTGCCCTCGATCGTCATCGCGTACGGAAGTGCCTCGC
>JANNEV010000369.1:0-2894 GCA_031379145.1 Gemmatimonadaceae bacterium | reverse complement strand
CCATGCGGATGCAGCAGCGCCTCGATACGCCTGAGGGGCGCGAGCAATACGGGCGACGATTCGCCACCGTCGAACCGGTGTTCGCCAATGTGCGCTACAACAAGCGGCTCGATCGCTTCACGCTGCGCGGGCGCACCAAGGTCAACGGCCAGTGGCTGCTGTTTTGCCTCGTGCACAACATCGAGAAGCTCACCCACGCGGGGTATGCCGCGTAAATCGCGGAGCGAGAGCCGCGCGCGCCATCGCGCATGACGTCATCACGACAGAATCAGCACGACAAACGGTAAACACTGTTCAGTAGAAATTGCGCGGAACGGTTTTCCGTGACGCGGCGCTTTCACGCGACGCGCGCTGAGGCTTTTCCTACAGCCTCAACGCTCGCGTTCTGCTGCAGGGCCTTTCAACAGGATGCGACCAGTGAGCGCAGCGAACCGGTCGCAATCCGTGAAAGTCCTGTCAACAGCAACGCGAGGTTAGAGTGCGGCGGATTCCCCGGGACGGTCTGGCCACACGCGCCGCGCCGGCCTGACGAGGATGCTTGCATAAACCTAACGGCTCGGTTACCCTTCGCCATGCCCACGGTGCTGGACGCCAACGGATTCCAAGTGCGCGTCCTGCTCCCGCCCCGGGAACATGGGCCGCCGCACGTCCATGTGCACAAGGGCGGCGGGGAAGTGGTCATCTGTTTGCCGGACGGCGAGTCCCCGCTCGCCATTCGGACAATCCACGGCCTGAAGTCCGCCGATGTGGTGGCGGCGTTCCGGCTGGTGGAGGCGCACATTGAGCCGCTGCAGGCGGCGTGGAGACGATACCATGGCTAGTGCCGCGATCAGCGACGCCGACATCCTGGCACAGATCCCCGCTGCGCGTGCGCGCGATGCGCAAGACCGGAAGCAGGGACGGCGCGCCACCAGCGCCCGCTATGATCGACGCACGGAGCGCATCGTCCTGGAGCTGACGAACGGCTTCCTCTTCGCCTTTCCCGTGCGAGCTATCCCCGAACTGCGAGGCGCGACGCCGACGCAGCGCGCGGCGGTGGCGGTCAACCGCGGCGGAAGCGCACTCCGCTGGGAGGCGCTGGACGTGGACCTGAGCGTCGCAGGGCTCTTGCTCTCGGCCGTCGGTGCAGACGAGCGACAGCGCGATGTGGCGCGCATGCTGGGCCAAGTCACCTCGGCGACCAAGGCCGCGACGTCGCGCGCGAACGGCGCGAAGGGCGGTCGGCCAAAGAAGACTGTGGCCGGGCCGAAGGCCGCACAGGTGCGCACTCCGTCGAAGCGCGTCGCATCGGGCGTTCGTCCCGCGCGCGCGGCCGACTGATCCGTCACGGGCCGCTGGCCGTAATGCTTGGCACTGCTCCGCCGACGCAGCCGCACTCTAACGCTCGCGTTCTCTTGCAGGGCCCTTCAACAAGTTGCACGCAGCGAGCGGAGCGAGCAAGCGTGCAATCTTTGAAGGCCCTGTCAAGAGCAACGCAAGGTTAGGCGGCGACGCGGGGCTGGCCCCGTCCGCGGAGCCCACCCACTCAGTGACGCCCCTGCCACACCGCCGCGAGGGTCAGGCTGTGAAACGCCGCGATCGCGAGATTGCTCGCCACCACCGGATGCCGCAGCGTCCCCACCGTCAGCGGGGTCGTGACTTTGTAGACGATCTGCACCCCCAAGACCGCTGCGATCATGGACGGATCCCGGACGACCATGAGCACCCCGGACCCGAAACCCAGCGCGAGATATACCGAGAGCAGGATCCCGCGGGCCGGGGTCGCCGGCCCGTAGCTGGCGCGCGCCCAGTCCGCGTTCACGAGAAGCCCGCCGCAGACGGCCACCAACACAACCACATTGAGCGCTAACGACAGCGTGACCAGCACTTGCATGAGCAACCTCAGAGGAATGCCTGATACTGAATCGCTCGCTCCGGCGCTGAGCATCCAGCGCAGCTCGAGGTCAACGTCGCCTCGCGAGTAGCTCGACAACGCGCTAAAATGCGCTCGATTGCTTTGGCACGAGGCGTTCATGGTGCTGGGAGGATTACCGCCTATCTCCCGATTTCAGCAGTCGCGCGGGCCGGACGGAGCCAGCGTCGGTTGGCCCGCTCCAGCGGCTGCAACGACCCGCAAAGCAGCTTGCATTATACTTCACGAATCGGTGAAGGCGAGGAAGGACTTACCCAAACCGGTTACATAGGCCAGCCGGCTGTCCTCGTCAGATTCGGCCACGATGACGGGACGCTCAACTAGGCCTGGGACATCAGCCAGATAGTCGGACAAGCGTATCAGAACACGAGCGTCGAGATCGCGGCAGATAAGCAAGAACTCTTCAGCGTTTGGCTGCTGACCAGGCGTATCCGAAATGAGCGCCTGCAGGTCGCTGTATCCCTGCGCATTCCAGACTCCGCTCTCCTTCGCAGCAAATGTGGCCAGCACCGCGATATGCGTCGCGGTCAGCTCGTCTAGGAAGCGGACGAACATGACTTGTATATCACCCCGGATGTCGATTCCGCGCGCGGAGTTGCGAACTGCGTTTGCAAGCAGGCGTCGCTTCTGGCTCTCGGCGGCACGGATCGCCGCCTGGGCTGCGTGAACTGCAACGCTTGCAAACTCGTCGCTCTCGGCAAGCCGGGCGAACCGTGCAGGTTCCTCCGCCTCGAGCCGTGACAGGCTGTCGGCAATCATCAGCATCCATTCGTTCCGGCGACGTTCGAGGGGCGGCGAGATTACAGCGCCAAGAAGCTCGGCGGCCGTGCCGCCGAAAACAGGGATAATGTTGAGGCCGGCCTTAACTAGAGTATGCGCGTGATCGCCGATGCTCTTGTCGGGTGGTCGGAGATTGGGTCCGGTCATGCGGTTCTCTGGTCTCCTGTGTGTGTCGCCGCCTAACGCTCGCGTTCTGCGGCAA
>JANNEV010000355.1:0-2501 GCA_031379145.1 Gemmatimonadaceae bacterium | reverse complement strand
AGCTTGAGCGCCCGCTCGAACTCGGGAAGTACTTTCGGCTCTGCCGTGAAGTGCGTGATGATGTAATAGCCATTCTCATGGCGACCGATCTTGTAGGCCAACGCGCGGCGGCCCCAATGCTCGATTTCGGCCGGCTCCTTGAGATCCAGGAGTGCCTGCACCTTGTCGAGCTTCTCGACGATGGTCGTGTCTTCGAGCGCCGTGTCGTAGATGTATACCGCTTCGTACCGCCGCGATGACTGGCGGCGGATCTTGAGCTTTGCCACTCGGCAATCCTCCCTATGGTCTTGAGATGCCCCCCGCAGTGCCGTTCCGCAGGAGGAGGGGCGCCGAGGATACCCGGCGCAGTAGAACCTGAAAACCTATCGGAGAGGGGGCGTCAGGGGCAAGTGATTGCGTTATCTCTCCCTGATGTGCGGACGCTATGGTTTTGGAAATCCGGCGCGATTTGGCGCCCTCGGCCTCGGGATCCCGCTGCCGCCTCTCGGCCCACGCTTCAATGTCGCGCCGTCACAGGCCGTACCGGTTGTCTCGCAGGACGCTGGAGGCCGCCGGGCGCGGCTGATGAAGTGGGGATTCGTTCCAGCCTGGTCTGCGGACCCGTCCGTGGGCCACAAGCTCGCCAACGCGCGTGGCGATACGGTGGCCATCAAGCCCACCTTTCGCAGCGCCTTCAGGCACCGGCGCGGCCTGATTCCCGCTGACCTCTTCTACGAGTGGCAAGTGGTGCCCGGACAAAAGACGAAGCAGCCCTGGTGCATCCGCTTGCCGGACGACGCTCCGTTTCTCTTCGGCGCCGTCTGGGAGGAATGGCAGCCCAAGGATGACCCCATTGCACAGCCTCTGGCCACCTGCGCGATCATCACCACCGCAGCGAATAGCGCCATGTCCAGCGTACACGATCGCATGCCACAGATGATCGCGGCGGTCGACGCCGACCAGTGGCTGCATCCCGACACCCCGACGACCAGCGCCCAGGCGCTCATCCAACCGTGGGCGGGTCCGCTCGAGCTACATCCCGTGAGCACCTGGCTGAACACGCCCCGACATGATGACGCAACCTGCGCCGAACGCATCACGATCTACACCCACGATGAGCTGCACTTCAACGATTAGCGGCCGTCTTCGCGTTGTGCGCGCGCAGATACAGGTTGAGTGACCCAATCGACAACCGGGTCTTGAGCTGCACCATCATGCGCGCGTCATCATCGGTGATCCAGAGCTCGGCCTTTCCGTTCTCGCTGAACAGTCCCTTGCTGCGAAACGTCGGCTGAATCACGACGGTCCGAAACGTCCCGGCAGGTGTCTGCAAGGTCTCGCGTCGAACGACCTTGATGCGCACTGGGTTCGCCTCGGGATTGAAGTAACGGGAGAACGCGTAGCTCTGCCCAACCTCCAGCGGGATCGTGCGCACGAAATAGAGGAACGAGCCGTCGTCGAGCGGATTGGACACCGTCGGTTGTTCCGGGTGGTCGTTCAGCTGGTACATCCCGCGTTCCGGGAACATCTCGTAGTGCCGCTTCGGCTTGTAGTTGCCTTCCTCGATGTCCTGAAAAAATCGATGCGAGGTGAGCGAAACGACATCGAACCAGGACTCGTAGCGATCATTCACCCGATAGAAGGGAATGCTCCCGCCAACGAGAAACATGGTATGCCAACTCACGTGCCCGCGCACCTCGGTGATGTCGAGCACCTCCATGCTGGCGCTGCCGACTTTCAACGCACCGAACTTCACGTCGTAGTCGAGCTTCTCGCCAACGTAAAACGGAACTTTCATCGCGTCCGCCGGCAGTCGCATGACCGTGCTCGGCGCGACGACCGCGCCAGCTGGCTGCGCGTGCACGGAGACAGGTGCGAAACCGAGCAGCAGGCCACCGACGACCCCGAGTGCCATACACCGCATCGGAGCGCGCAACGATGACCTCGTGGACCAACGGCGGAACGAGAACATGAATTGGTGGCTGAGCCGCGACGAGCTCGCGCACTCGCACGAACTGACCACAGCGGTCGACCGCTGCTGTACACCGGCGGTGTGGGAACGATTCACCCTCACCCGACGGCGCCAGAGAACGGAAGAAAGATAAGGGTCGGGACAGCGAATGCGGACGCGCCTGGTTCCTGATACAGAAACGATGTCGTAGCCAGGATCGAATTTTCGATCTACTGTGACACGGTCGTCCCGCTCGCCTGGATCGCTGGTTGGATCCTTCGTACCGGCGGACAGTCGATTCCCCTCTCCGATCCGGAGCTCCATGTCCGACGCGCCGCCGCTTGACCCTGTGCTGTACGCTCGTGTGGGGCCGCTGCTGGACCAGGCGCTGGAGCTGCCCCCGGAGCGTCGAGGCCCGTGGCTCTCAAGGTTGCGCGACGAGAGCAGCGTCGTGATCGAGACGCTGGCTCGGCTCCTGGCGCAGGCCGAGGTCGATGACGAGGCGTTGCCGAGTGGCCCCGGGCTGTACTCGTTGGAGCAATTGATCAAGGAGTGGTCCACGTCGCAGGCC
>JANNEV010000328.1:0-11434 GCA_031379145.1 Gemmatimonadaceae bacterium | reverse complement strand
CACGCGAGTACGGCACCTGGTGCTGTCGGCGGGAACGCGGGAGATGCGATTGCTGGCGCCAACGCAGCGTCTGCATGCGTTCGTTCGCGATTCGGCGCCAACGCGGTGGCGCGTGCTGCGCGTGGACGGAGAGGGGCTTGGGCATACCGATACCCCGTTCGCGACCATTCCGCCGTCGCTGCGGTTCGTGTTTGACCGTTCCGTGTGGGAAATGCCACTCGCCGCTGCCGACAGTATGCTGCAACAGCTCGGCGATGTCGCGGCTCGACTTGAACGCGAGCGCGTGGTTATCTCGCAGCGGGTCGGGTATCCCGTGGCCGCGAGCGCGAAGTGGTTGGAGCTGATTGCCAAAACCGCGCTTGCGCGCCGGGATGCCGAAGGCGCGAGTGCCGCAGCGAAGCGGCTGATTGAGGCCTACCCTGAAGAGATCACCGGTTTCACCCTGCTCGCGGATGCCTGCGTGCAACGGCGTGACGACAGCTGTGCGCGCCGCGCGATCACCGACGCACTGGCGGTGCTGGATCGTCGGGAAGTGTTTGATGAGAGCCAGCGTGAAGTGCAGCGGGTGTGGCTCCGTAGCTCGCTGGCGGGAGTTGGGCGGCCGTAGGGTGCGGTGGTGCTCAGCAAGCGCAGCTGTGTCGGGCCGATGGAATCGCAGACAATTGAAGCGAGATGGGCGCCGCTGAATTGCGCGGCGCCCATCTTGTTGAATGCGTGTGCCGCGCGTGCGTACGCGGGCAGTGCGGGCCTAGTTCCCCGGCGGCCGCGGCTGCGCGGTCCGACCACCGCCGCCAGAGGACCCACCACTGGCGCCCGATCCGGTCGGACTGCCTGCCGAGCTACTGGATGAACTGCCGCCGGAGTAGCCACCCTGCGAGTCCGCCCGCCCGCTCGACGTGGGGTACGCGTCGCGCGACGAGCGCCCGCTGGACGGCCGAGTGTACCCGCCGCCGTTGATCGCACGACCCTGCGCTTCAACTTCCGCACGCGGCACAATCGTCACGGGTGCATTGCCGGCGTAGAAACCGCCATTGAATCCGCCGTTGAACCCGTTGCCCCAGAACCCGTTTCCGAAGAAACCGTTACCCAAAAACGCGTTGCCAAACAGGCCATTGTTGAAGAATGCGTTCCGCCCGAATCCGTTGCCATAGAGGCCAAGCCGCATCATGTCGAAATAGCTGAGCGGAAATCCGAAGCCAGCACCCATCATGCCGAAGTCCATGAGCATGTTGCCGTAGGCATCAACGGGCATCGCTCCCCGGCGGCCAGACTGCGCCAGCGCACGAGAGGGCGCGGCATCGACACCACCCACCATCCCATCGGTGGATTTGCGCACCACGAACGCTTTCGGATTGGAGAGCGCGACCATGAGATCGATCACGCGCGGCTCGAGGCCGGCGTCCGCCAACTTGATGAGCGAAGGCGCGTCGAGCGTGAACGGCTGCCCGAGGTCGGAGAGCCATGCTTCCGTGACCGTACGATCGACGGCACTGGCCACCTCCAGCACATCGTCGAGCCGGATCGGAGCGGCGGCGGCGAATCGCGCGGTACTCAGAGCAAAGGACACCGAATCGGATTCCAGAGCCGGAAAGGTCGCCACGCGAACGGCTTGCTTGCCACCCACGCTGATGCCGTGCACCTGCAGGAACTCAGCGGCAGGCGAAAAGCCGAGAATGCCGCTGGACCGACGCACGTCGCCGCCCGGGCAGGTGAATTCCGACCGCAAGAGCACGCGATGCGCGTCTTGCGACCACGTGGCCATTTCCCAACCATCGCAGCCGTCACGTGTGCGCCTGACTTGCGCTCCAGACGCGACAAGCGGATCGCTTTGCGTGGTCTTGCCGTCGGCGATGGTGGAGATCTCCACGCCGGATCCACTCGTGGCCGGCGCCACACAAATGGCGTTGGCGGCCGTCGGCGATCCATCAAGATTTCGCGGAGCGGATGTTCCCGCGCTCCAGCAGCCGAGGAATGGCCGCCAACGCGCATCAACCCGTTGGGCCGCCAGGGGAGCAGCGCTCGCCAAGAGCGTGGAAACCACCGTAGTGGCGACAAGCGCGAAAGCGCGGCTGAAACTGCCCGAGGTGCGAAGAACACTCATGGCGTCGCTCCTAGAACCGAAAGGAAAGGCCAACATTGGCGGTCAGTGCGGAAAGGTCGATCCGGTCGAAACCTTCGAATGACGAGCGGCTCATGGTTCCGCTCGCGCGCTCGTACCGGGCCTCGGAGGTCAAGCCAATGCGCGGCGTCAGCGAATACTCCACGCCGCCCGATCCGTAGGCCATTGGAGCCCAGCCTTTTGATTTCAGGTTCGTCCGAAAGACATCGAGCGACTTGAAGTCCACGAAATCCCCGGACTGCGAGAAGTTGAACCACATCGTTCCGGCCCCGGCGGCGACAAACGGGGTGAACTTTGACGGTATCCAAGCCAGACGACCAATGGTGCGACCAGGTGACGACAGGTAGTACTTGAGCCCGGCGGTGAGCGGTGTGCGGCGAAACGAGGTCTGCTGCTCGATCGGACGGTTGTCGTTGTCCACCCAGTCGCGAAACTCCGAATTGACGGTGCGGCCAGTGACCGACGCACCAAACTGCAGTTCCAGCCGGTCGGCGACGCGTACACCCAGATCGGCGCCGATAGCACCGCTTCCAAAGTCGCCTCGGCCGACAGTCAACTGCTTGGACGTGAACGCAAATACGTCTCCGCCCGCGGTGGGACTGGCGAATCCGCCACGGAGCGTGAACGTGGCGCTGGGTCGGCCAAACAGAAAGCCGTCTCCACGGGACTGAGCGCCGAGCACCAGCGGCGACATTGTGAGAGCGCCCAACAGCAGCGCAGTCTTGCTATGCATATGAGGCCTCGCCTCGGCAGATTAAGCCGACACCATCGGGGAGAATTGATCTTCCCTAATGCTACTAACTCTCACCCTCAAAAGGTTCCACGCAAGAGCATGACGGCCTGCCGACTGCCCGCGTGGACCCGGGAGCGCGCCGAGCTCGCTCTGCCGGGCTCGTGAGCGGTGGCCGTTTCACCACGGGCCACTTGGGTGCACTGGACGGCACTCCGTTCTGCGCGTAGTTGACCGAAGCCACCGGCACTCGTCATTCGGACAGTGACCTGTCACAGTGCCCTGTGGCGGTGTCCGTGGATCGGCCCCGATGCGTCTCTCACACCGCCATGCCTCAACTTGATCGTGTATTGCCGCGGCTCGACGGAGGAGCCGCGACTGCTGTCGTGCTGGAAGCCGATGCACCCATTCGCTGCCTGACCTCGGCGGGGGCGCAACCCGTTTCGCAGCAGGTGCTCACTCGACAGCAGGTACTCGCGCTCGTGGCCGAAGTGGCCGCCCCCGCCGAACGCGCGGCGGTGGCCGATGGCACGCACGTACAGTTTGGCTACGTACTCAACGGCCAGTCGTATCTGGTGGCCCGGGATACGTCCGCCCCGACGCTCCGGATCGCGATCCGACGAGCGGCGGTCAACGAAGCAGCGACGCCGAAGACTGCCGGAACCACCTCCCCCGCGGAGCCTCCCAGCTCGGATCACGTCGGAACTCCGGCGGTCCACGACGCGGCCCTCTCTGAGACACCCGCCGCGCCGCGCGTGTGGCGTCGACGTGCTGCGGATCAGGTCCTTGGGCCCTTTGCCGATGCCGCCGCGGCGCGTGACGCGATGGAACGGCTGCTTCGTCTTCAGGTCACGCGAAAGGCGGCCGACCTGCATCTGCGGATCGGAGAGCCACCGATTCTGCGAAGCGGCGGCGACCTGGTGCGCGTGGACGGAGAGCAGGTGATCGAAGAGCAGACGCTGCTCGCCATGCTCTACGCGATCATGCCGGACAAGAACAAGGCGGAGTTCGAGGCGCAGTGGGATACTGACTTCGCGCACGAAATTGCCGGCGTGTCCCGCTATCGTGTCAACGTCTTCAAGGATCGGAACGGAGTTGCGTCGGTGATGCGCACGATTGCGTCGCAGACGGTGACCGTCGAGGAGATGGGCGTGACGCAGGAAGTGCAGCAACTGTGCAATCTGACCAAGGGGCTCGTACTGGTCACTGGACCCACGGGTTCCGGCAAGTCCACCACGCTCTGTGCCCTCATCGACCTGGTCAACCGTTCCCGACACGATCACATCATCACCATCGAAGACCCGATCGAGTTTGTCCATCAAAGCAAATCCTGCCTGATCACGCAGCGGCAGGTGGGTGTGCACACGCAGTCGTTCAAGAGCGCGCTTCGCGCCGCGTTGCGGGAGGATCCGGACATTATCATGGTGGGCGAGCTACGAGATCTGGAAACCATTGCCATTGCCTTGGAAACTGCAGAGACCGGGCACCTGGTGTTCGGCACGTTGCACACCTCAACCGCGGCCTCCACTGTCAATCGTATTGTGGATCAGTTCCCAGCGGATCGTCAGGATCAGATCAAGGTCATGCTCGCTGAGTCGCTCAAGGGCGTCATCTCGCAGACGTTGTGCAAGAAAATTGGTGGTGGTCGCGTGGCAGCGCGCGAGATCCTGATTGTGAACAAGGCGGTGAGCGCGATGATTCGCGAGAGCAAGACGGTGCAGATCAACAACATTATTCAGACCCAGCGGAAGCTCGGCATGGAAACGCTCAACGATGCGTTGCTCACGCTGGTCAAGAACGGATCGGTGGAACCTGTGGAAGCCTACAACAAGGCAGTGGAGAAGAAGGACATGGCGCTCAAGCTTCGAGCGCTGGGGCACGACATGTCCGCATACACCAGCGAGGAGTAGCGTTTCGTCCGCGGGGGAAGCTATCGCGCAGGGCTGGGACGCCGCATAATTCAGTGAGCAGAACGAGTGTCTGCGGTTCTCGTGAGGTTTCCTCCACCCCGCCAGCCAGATGCCGAACCTACAAACACTGCGACGTATCGGAGCCGTTCTCTCGATGCCGCTCCTGGGAATTGGTGCGCAGAAGCCGCCCGCTCGCGTGGTTTCCGCCGTCCCCGTCGTTGAACTCGAAGCGATGGATTTCGCGTTCAAAGTACCGGCCACTGCACCCGCCGGACTGGTCACCATTCGACTGCGCAACTCGGGTAAGTCGTTGCATCACGCGCAACTCGCACGCATGAATCCCGGTCAGACACTGGCCGACTTCATGCAGGGGCTTCGCAAGCAGATCGGGTCAACGAACTGGCGTGAGGCAGAGGGTGGCCCCACCTCCGCCGTCGGCGGCCAGGTACTTGAGACGCAGATGATCCTCGCGCCCGGCACTTACGCGGTGTGGTGCTGGATTCGATCAGCGGACGGCTCCCTGCACTACATGCAGGGGATGTACAGCAAACTCGAGGTGACCGGGAGAACGACGGGCAAGTCGGTCGTGCCCAAGGGGGACGTCAAGGTCACGCTCTCAGACTACGACTTCACGCTCAGTCAGGCACCCGTGGTCGGCATTCAGACGTGGCGCATCGAGAACACCGGGCCGCAGTCGCATGAGGTCACACTCTTCAAGCTGAATCCGGGTAAGACGGCGCTGGATGTGCTCAAGTGGTACGAAGATGGTCAACGTCTTGAGCCTCCCGCTCGGGTGGTGGGCGGTACGTCATCGATCGCGACCGGCCGGGCGGTGTCCACCAAGATGGATCTTGGCCCAGGGGAGTATGCGCTGCTCTGTTTCACGCCAGAACATCTGAAGGGCACCGGCAAGCCGCACGCCGATATGGGCATGATGAAAACAATCTTCGTGCGTTAGAGCGCGAGGATACGTTTGCGTTCGACGGTGTAGTGCCACCACGGCAGCGGCGGCGCGCCTTCCATGAATCGCACCGTCGCCAAAAACACGTCGGCCACGCAGGAGTCCTGCGTCGAGTGCGTGAGCTCGCGTAACTGCCAGTACATCGCGATTGGGTCGCGACCAATCAGCTCCGCTGGTGTATGGATACCGAGCAAGCGGAAGTCGGACGCAGTAGCCGGGCCTACGTTTGGAAGATCTTCGAACCGCGCGATCAGCTTTCGGTCGGCGGGGTAGAGTCGCGTTGATTTGCGCGCGGAAGGCATACGCAGGTTGGACAGGGGGTGGAAGACGAAGGGCCGCCGCGGAGATCCGCGACGGCCCTGTTGTCCTGTGCCGGCTCGAGACGATGCCCGAACCGGAACCCGAGTTACCGGGCGTCGATCAGGAGATCGCTTGCCCAGGCCGAGCCGGCAAAGGGACTGGATGTAGACAAATGATCACCTCCTGACAAAAAGTGTGGGACTTCGGGCGGAAACCGAGATCCAGCGGGAAACACACGTTCACGTTTACGGTCGCGAGACCGAGCCCCCTGAACGCTTTGCAGCACACGCGGCGCTCCTCCGCGCGTTTCGTCAGATTATGCTGCGAGGTTACGGCACGCAAGACTGAAGTTTCCGACACGCGCAATAGCGGGTCGCGATTTGTGATCTCTCCTGTTGCACCTCGGCGGCGCGGCGCGCAACGTTCCGCCACCCCCTCCGCGTCGAGCCTGGATCTCCCGCACGCGTTGCCTCCCGGCTCCACATTCCGACACCGCCGCCATGCTCCTCGATCGCGTTTCGCGCTATTTCCCGTCCGCGCTCTCCAGCGCGCTTCTGGCCTGCACCCTCGCCGCGTCGAGTCCGATGGCGCTGCACGCGCAGCGCACCGCCGCCACTGGAAATGAAGGCGCGGAGTCCGCGCGATTGCCCAAGGGGCCGCGGGCCATGCAGCTCGCCGATTGGTATCGAGTGAACAGCGTCAGCGGACCAGCCGTCTCGCCCGACGGCAAGCGCGTCGCGATGACCGTCACCAGTGTGAAGGAATCGGAGAACCGCCGCCACTCCGAAGTCTGGGTCGTCGGTGTTGACGGGGGCGAGCCAACGCGATGGACGTCGCCGAGTACGGAGAGCTCGAGTCCGCGCTGGTCGGCAGACGGAAAGTATCTGTTCTTCACGTCGCAGCGTGCCGGCGGAAAGGGCAACGTGTGGGCCATTCGTCTGGATGAGCCCGCGGGTGAGGCGGTCCAGCTGGAGACGTACCCAAGCGGTTCGATGCCGCGGAGCGGAGCCTTCGCGGTGTTCGCCGAGCCCGCTCGCGTGGATTCGGCGCCGCGCGCGGCGGATCCATTTGCGCGCATGCAACCGATGGCGCATCCAACCTTTGATGCGATCACCCGGCCACTCGATCCTGCACGTTTCGATGGTCGACATGTCACCGACATGTCCTACAAGGTGAATGGGGCCGGCTTCGTGCCAGGTCGGCGAACCGCGCGTGTCTGGCGCCCCGCGCAGTTGTGGCGGCAGGCCTCGGGCGACACGACGAAACGGATGCTGACGAACACCGCATACTCGCATCGTTCGGCGATCGTTTCGCCGGATGGTTCGCGTATCGCGTTTATCGCCGATGCCCGGCTGCGACCGGATTCCATCGTGGACCTCGAACGCGACTCCATCGCCCGGCTGCCGTACAACAAGCTGCGCGACGAAGCGGAGCGGAATGATTCGGACGTGTACGTCACTAGCAGCGATGGGGGCACGCCAACCAAGGTCGCTGAATGGATGGGAGCCGAAAGTGACCTGACCTGGTCGGCTGATGGAAAGTCGCTGGCGTTCATTGGTCGCCCTGGGCGCACACAGTCGGCGCGAGTGTACGTCGTCACGCCGGGCGCTGGTGCACCGCGCAATCTGATCGGCAGCTGGCAGTTCGAGCCGTCCGGACTGGACTGGTTGCCGAACGGGGATCTCATGTTCACGGCGGAAATCGGTGGCCGTTCGGCGGTGCTCAAGGCGGACGCAGAAGGGAAGCAGGCGCCGAAGGAAGTCGTGAGCGGTCGTCGACAGTTGCGCGGCGTGTCCTTCGATCCGGCCGGCAAGACGATGGCCTACGTGGCCACATCCACGACCAGGCCCTCCGAGCTGTTTGTAGCGAACGCGGATGGCTCCGGAGAACGACAGCTCACGCGATTCAACGATGCCGTCAACGCCGACGTGGTGTGGAGCGACGCGGAGCGCTTCACCTACAAGAGCGTGGGCAATCTCGAGATCGAGGGCTGGCTCATGAAGCCCTATGGCTATGAGCCGAGCAAGCGGTATCCCATGGTGATCTACATCCACGGCGGCCCACACTCGGCGTACGGGGAGGGCTGGTTCGACGAAGTGCAGAACCTCGCGGCGCAGGGCATGTTCGTGTTGTTCACGAACCCGCGCGGATCGAGCGGCTACGGCGCGGCCTTCACGTACAGCACGCGCGGTCGCTGGGGCCTGGAAGACTATGACGACCTGATGAAAGCCGTTGATATCGTGGCCAAGCGCCCCGATGTGGACTCCACGCGGATGGGTGCCACCGGGGGCTCGTACGGCGGCTTCATGACCACGTGGATCGCGACAAAGACTACGCGCTTCAAGGCCATCGAGACCGATCGCACCATCACCGACTGGACATATTGGTACGGATCCAGTGACGCGCAGGGGCTGACGGAGTTCGAGTTTTACGGCAAGCCGTGGGACAATCAGAAACTGTACGACACGCTGTCCCCGATTCGCTATGTCAGCAAGGTGAAGACTCCGATGCTGATCGTGCAGAGTGAAGAAGACCACCGCACGCCGATGGGAAGTGCGGAGATCTGGTTCATGTCGCTGAAGAAGCAGGGCGTGCCAGTGGAAATGGTGCGCTATCCTCGTTCCACGCACGATCTCTCGCGCACCGGTGAGCCGTGGCTGCTGGTGGACCGGCTGGGGCGGTTGCGGCAGTGGTTCGGTTACTGGTTACAGGGCGAGAAACCGAAAGACCCACCCGTGACTCGCGCCGCGGCTGGAGCGCCCGAGCGGTAATCGATAGTCGGTGTGAACTGCCCGTTACGGACGGAGGAGCTCCACGCTCTCCGTCCGTCGGGCGATCGCGCTCGCCGAATACGGGAGTGGCGCGTACACCGCACGGGACCACGGTCCGAAGAGATCGCGGTAGTGTACGTTGCGCGGATCACCGCTCTGTCCCGGTGTGTTGGTGACCGTCGCGACGTCCCAGTTCGCCAGATCCATGACCACGCGCAAGCTCGCTCCCGCCGTCTGGTTGTCGCCATTGCCGGTAGCGTTGAGCGAATTGCCGTAGCCACCGCGTGCCGCCGGCCCGGGCGACAGCCAGCCGCGCAGGGAATCGTGTACCGCAGCGTCAAGCGGATGCGCAATGCGCACGTGATGAAAGCGCTCCTGTCCGTATCGCCAACCGGCGACGGAAGGGCCGAGCCTCCTCGTGAGTTCCGCGACTGCGTCAGCAAACGTGCGAATCAACAGGGCATCACGCGCCGCCGCCGGGCGGTCCCCCAGCAGTGAATCGGGCGTAGTCATCCACTGCACCACGCGCGTCAGAGGCACGGACTTCATCACGTCGCGCGCCGGTCCGGGCACCACGACATCGGCAACGGCTCGCAGGAGCATGCGCTCCCACATGGCGTACACGCCCGCGCCGACGGACGCCGCCGAAAGTACGGCATTCCAGGTGCGAAGCGAGTCATACGCCTCCTCGGCCGCCGCCCCGCGTGCCATCGGACGCTGCAACAGCGGAACGAGGAGGCGAGCGGCCATCGCTGTCTCATCGTGCTGCAGCCGCTGCATTGCCGGGACGTCGGCGTGCGACGTGGTATCGAGCACTTCGGTGAGACGTTGAATTCGCCATGGTTCTGCCCAGCTCCGCGCGACGGCATCGGTACGCGCATAGTTCGCCGGCACGTTCATCGCGTTCGCCGTGCCGAAGTACGAGATCGCGGGGGATGCTGCATGTGGGAGCGCGCGAATCGGCAGGTAACCGCTCCACTCGAAGCGGCCATCGCCGGGTACGGGTACCATGCCATCCCACGATTTGCGAATGGGCGCAATGCCCGCCGCCTGCCAGCCGATAGCGCCGGAGGTGTCCGCCCAGACCCAATTCAGCGTCGGCATCCGTGCGAATGACAACGCGTGGCGGAACGCGGACCAGGTCGTGGCCTGATCGATGCGGAGGCTCGCCAGGTAGGGCGCGCCGCCAACCTCCGCCCACGCGGCGCGTAATGCCACTGCCACATGCCGGCTGGAATCTTCAAAAAGCACTGGGCCATGTCGCGTGAACCGCAAGGTAACTGGCACGGACGGTCCGCCCCGCACTCGGATCGTGTCGTGCTCTTCACGCATGCGCGTGCGCACACCGCGGAACAGATAGCTGCGCGGGTCAGCCGCTTGCGTGTCGTAGGTATAGAGGTCCTCCGTATCGATGCCGAAGATGGTCAGCCCCCACGCCCCGTGCTCGTTGTGCCCGATTGCCACGCCGGGAATCGCCGGCTCGCCGCCACCGATCACGTTCCATCCTGGCGCCGTCAGGTGCACGAGATAGCGCAGCGATGGTGTGGTAATGCTCCGATGCGGATCATTGGCCACCATGGGAAGGCCAGATGCGGTTTTGGAGCCCGCGAGGATCCAGTTGTTGCTCTGCCACGGATCCATGGGCTCGGCGGTCGTGCCTGTTTCGCTGCGCAGAGTCGGCGCCCGAGGCGAGCGCACGCCAGCCGTCTCGTACACGTCGGAGCGAACCTCCGCGCCGCGCACGGCAGCCTGGACGTCGGTTGGTCCAAACATCGGTGCGTTCTTGAAGGCGTCGTACACGCGCAGAAGTTCGTCGTCCGGGCCAGCATCGAGCACGCGCGTGATCGCCGAATCGAGAGCGAGTCGCGTGCTCGCAGGTTCGAATCGACGACGGCGCGAAACGGCGGCATCACCAATGGCCCGGACGGCACGCGCGAGGCCGGTCTCCTCTCGTGCGTTGGAGGCCAGTGCGTTGTGGCGCGAGATCACGACGGACGGCGTCCACATGCCGGGTGTCATGTCCAGCCATCGGAGTTCGAGAGGCACGAGCGTCGAATCTCGCCGCACGCGGGTCACGTATGCGTTGATGCCATCCACGAAGGCGCCGATGATGGACACGCCGCGCGGATGGTAATGCATCAGCTCTCGCGTCATGTCTCCCCGATACCGCAGCAATCGGGACGCGCGGTCTCGCGCGACCCATCGCGGTCCGAGGGCCTCGGCCATGGTACCTGTGGCCTGACGGCGCCAGAGCTCCAGCTGGAACAGTCGGTCACGAGCCGCGCTGTAGCCCTGGGCGAAAAAGAGATCGTGCTCGTTGCGCGCAGCAATGTGCACGATACCGGCGGAGTCACGCGTGAGTGTGACGGGCGCGCGCAGGCCGGGGATGCGCAGCGTCGTGGACGGAGCGGTCTGGGCGAATACAACGCCGGGTATGAGCAGGCACGCATGCGCCAGTCGCCTGGCCAAGCGCGAAACGCCTGTTGCGGCGTTCTCTCTCCCGGGCCAAGTCGGCGGGCGGCACGGCACTCCTGACATTCCGACAGCAACGGCATGCGGTAGGGTCATCTGTTCACGTCGGCGTGGGTGACGGTGCGGGTTGTTCGGTGTAGCGTTCCGCGAACTCGGCAACAATATCAGCGG
>JANNEV010000326.1:0-1579 GCA_031379145.1 Gemmatimonadaceae bacterium | reverse complement strand
CCACCCGGCGCAAATGCCACGATCAATCGAATGGGCTTTGTGGGATATGGCTGCGCCATTGCAGGTGCGGACAGAAGTCCCGCGAATAGAACAGAGATCAAGATGCGCATTAGTTTTTCTTTCAATACGTTCATATATAGGAGTAGCAACTTCGCATTGCCGCTCAATCGGACAGGCAAGGCCCCACCTATATACCAGCAATGGTATCTGCCGGTAGTGAGGTAGCTCAGTCGCGCAAATGATGCAGCATGGTGTGAGGAACGAGGCTGATTTCACCGACACGGCGCAGCGAGGGATCTTCCATCGACAGCAGCAAGCGCCGTAGCTCGAAATGAAGCTCGCCGGCGAGCGTCTCGCCGAAAAACCAGTTGTCGAGTGCTATGCCCGTCACCCCCGCTGGGCGTGCCATGGCTGCCTGGTAGTAAAAATGCTTGAGGTCGTCAGCGCAAAGTTTAATTGCACGCGGCATGGACTCGCCTTCGACGAAGGACGGGATGCGCGGGTCATCCAGATAGCCGACCAGGTAATCGACGATTGCCTCCGGCGAGAGTGCCGTCAATCCGTTCAGGCGACGCCCTTTTTGCTTTTGAACCGATTCGTCGTACCACGGGCGCAAAAGCACTATTTCCGCATTCAACAAGTGCCTTAGCTGGTCGGCGTCGCTGAGTTCCACCGGCTTTGTAGCAAGATTGATCGGACAGGCCCATCCTTCTCGTTCCTCGCTGTCACTGAGGGGATCCGACTCGGGAAAATCCTCGAGAATCGGACCATCGGAGCGTTCGAGAAGCTCTAAAGCAGAACGGAGCACCCGCCGCTGGAAATCGGGTGCTTCTGGCGCGCCGAACGGACGCCCCAACTGAAAGGGAACACTCAGTGCTCTCGGTGGTTTCATGCGAGCAGTGTGATCGCGGATCAGGCTGATAACGACGCTAGGCACGCCTTGGCGTTCGATAAAATGTGCAAGCCCGCTCACGGCGCGCGTGCATTGGGGTCAAACACCGGCGAGGACTACCCCGCCAACCCCGTCCTCGCGCAGTAGCGTGGCCAGGTCTTTTGCAACGGATTCATGCGCGGTCGGCGGTGTGGCGCCCATGAATGCGTAGTGATAGTGGGCGACCGACCCAATGGCCCCTTCTGCCGCGAGTTCACGCAGACGTTCAATGGGAAAGACGACATTGAAATCCTGTTGGAAACCGGTACGGTCAAAATTGCTGGAAACATGGCTCATGATCAGGTCGGCCATGTCTGTGTCGTCCGGGATAATGCGGTATTCACCCATCCCAAGAGTGAAAGTCCGATCCTGGCGTCGATGCAATCCTGCGGTCGTGATGATCGCGATTCGTCGCGTCGACAGAGGAGGTCCCTCCACACACGCAGTGATGCCATAGTCCGGCAGATCTTGGTTCATGATCCGACTAAATGCACCTTCACTCATGTCGCGCATGTAAACCATAGTGCATGTGTCCTTTTCTACTTCGTGGAACTGAAAATTGAATCCATCTGCCGGTCGGCGATTCTGCGTTAGAACGTGGAGGATAGCAATCGAGGTCGGGTGGCTGCCGTTGCCCGTTTCGACGAT
>JANNEV010000315.1:0-2945 GCA_031379145.1 Gemmatimonadaceae bacterium | reverse complement strand
CGGTGGTGGCGCTCGAGGTGCTGCCCTTGGACACCACCAGCAGCTCCGGCTGCAGCGCCAGCGAACCAGCGAGCGGAAGTACGAACGAGAGCCCGCCCATGGTACCGGTACGCTGGTTCACGCTTTTCACGCCATCGAGCGAGGAGAATGTGGCGCCGCCGATGACACCAACACGACCCTGCGCGAGCGCGAGGGTCGGAAGCGACAGGATCGCGAGCGATGCAGCGGTGACCGAGCAGAACAGTCCGCCGGCGAGCCGGCGGCGAAGGGGCCGAGCAATCATCGAGTCTCCGTTGGATGGGGTACGCGCTTCGTACACCGCACCCGCCAGTTGTTCACCGACCAAACCAGAAGCTGGTCTTGAGCAGGAAGACGTTCTGCGGACGTTGCGCGAGCAGGTCGTCCCATGCCGGCTGCACGCCGAAGTCCGACGGCCCACCGGTAAAGGTGTCTCGCCCTTGTGACCACACCAGGAACAAGACCGAACCGGGGCGATACTCCCAGCGTACCACATTGTTCGTGCGCAACTGGCCAAACCGGAATCCCTGCGGCGCTCCGCGCGAGAGGAACGGGCGGAACCGTTGGCGAACATCACGCGAACGCCCGTTGTCCAGTTCGCGCCAATCGGTGTACTCGCCCACGCTGATGAACGGCTGCAAATAGCTTTCGACGCTGAGCGTGGGCGTGAGTGTGTAGTTGAGCCGGAAGGTGACCGAACTCGTGGATTGATAGAGCCGCGCGAACGTGTAAGAGGTGCGGTTGCCGTCGGAAAAATTTCCGATCCACTGCTGGTCGTCGATGTTGCGACCGTATCCCACGTTCACACTGCCGTTCAGCTGCCCACCAAAGCGATAACGACCGCCGAGGCTCAGGTTCCAACTGCTGCCCAGACCATCCAGACGACGACCACCGTTCGCATTGATGCTCGGTGCAAAGGGCTTGCGGCTATCGCCGTCCACGCCGGTCCACATCTGCATGCGACGGGGCTGAAACACAGCCGGCCCGCCGCGCGCGTCACGGTCCGAATAGCTGGTGAACGCGTTGTTGATTCCCGAACCGATATACGCGTTCCAGAAGTTCACGAACTGCCCATTGGCGTTGATGTTGCCACCGTTGCCGATGGAAAGTCCGCCGGTATTGAACGCGGAGTACGCGTTGAAGTTGAGCTGACCTCGACGCATGATGCCGAACGGTTTGGTGGGGCGAATACCCAGCCACACCGACGCGCCGGTCTCATCGGCGCGCGTACGGAACCCGAGATCATTGATCTCGAAGCCGGGCGTGAGATACCATGCGCTCGCGTTGAAGCGGGTGACGCCACCGCCTTGCTTCTCCACGGACAGTTGCGCCATCGTGCCCGCCAGCGACGTCCGTGTGGTGTCGAGGCTCAGGTGCGACGCGTCGGCTCGCTGGTACAGATGCACATTGGAGCGCTGGGTGCGTGCAATGGCCGCAGCAGTGCCCGTGACTCGACTGCCCGCGAGCTGCGCCGAGAGCTGGAATCGATTGCCGCCAAATCGATGACGAGCGTCGAGGCCACCGGTGATCGCGCCTCCGCGCAGAATGTCGCGCGTCCACTCGTCCTGCCGCCGAGTGGTGTTGGTGAGCATCAGGCCAATGCCGGAGTTTCCGCCGCGCAGATCCTGTTGCAGCCGCACCACGCCGTAGTTGGTGAGCGGTTCGATTGTTCGGGCCCGCGTGCCACGAACCTGATCAGTCACGGCGTTCAGCAGACCGATGGACAGCCCGTTGCGCAGGCGACCGGTGACCTTCGCCGCGCCGCTGATGGCGGATTGCAGCGGTGACGCGGCATCACCGAACCGGTCACGAAGTTGCGGAGAGCGGCCAATGCGCCTGGAGTAGAACAGACCAGTGCAATCGCCATCGTTGCAGTCGATATCGTAGCGAAAGATGCCGCTCCCTTCGAGAAAGAACGGCCGACGTTCCGCGAAGAACTGCTCGAAGGCACTGAGGTTGAGCACGCCTGGATCGGCTTCCACCTGCCCGAAGTCGGGATTGATGGCCGCATCGAGTGTGACGTTGCTGGTAATGCCCACCTTCAGGTCGGCGCCAAACTGCGTCTGCGCCGCATTGCGTGGCGTCCCGTCGCCGAGCGGCTTGTAGCCGTACTTGGCGACGTTGTAGGGCATGATCTCGATGCGTCGCGGTGCGGCCAAGTCGCGAAATCCGGGAATCTCTCCCCATTGACTGACACTGCCGGTCTTGGAACGACGAATCGTAGGCCAAGCCACACGTTCGCCAAGGCGCGCGGTGCGTCGCATGATCACCACGCCAAAGGTGTTGTCGCCGCGCGGCACATACCGCAGTTGACTGAGCGGAATGCGATACTCCGCGATCCACCCCAGCGAGTCCACGCGGGCGGCGCCCTGCCACACCGCGTTCCAACCCCAGTCTTCCTCGCCGTCATTGAACAGGTAGCCATCGGCCATGGTGCCGGCGGCAGACAGGCGAAACATGTAACCGGTGCGCTTGTCGTTGTACGAATCGATGCCGATGATCACGTCGTCGGACAGCGCATTGCCATCGCGTCGTTCGAGCACCGACAGGATGCTGTCAGGTTTCGGATCGAAGCTGCGCACGAGCACATACAGATTGCGGGCATCGTAGGCCACGCGAGCCTCGGTGCGTAACGTCGGCTCTCCGTTCTCTGTGGGCTCGAACTGACGGAACTCCGTGATGGCTGGCACGGTCCCCCACATGGCATCGTCGTCACGGCCATCGATATCCGGGGCGCGGGAGACACGCATTGGTTTCCCGTCTGTGAGACGATCCGTCACGCGTTCTACAGCACGCGGTGATGGGCGTCTCACATCGACACGCGATGGCGTGGCGGCTGGCGTCAGCGCCAGTTGGAGCAGCAGTGCAGCAAGCAGCATTGGTCGTAGTCACAAGGAAACACACGCACCTCCATGCCCTGCGCAGGC
>JANNEV010000609.1:0-1708 GCA_031379145.1 Gemmatimonadaceae bacterium | reverse complement strand
TTGATCTCGGCGCCGGCGATGCGGATCTGGATCCGCCGGCCAACGCCGTCGCGGCGCTACAGCGTGCCGCGACCGAACCCGCGATGCAGCGCTACGGTTTCGGGTTGGGCTATGTACCGTACCGCGAGGCCGTGGCGGCGTGGATGCAGACCCGTTTCGGCCTGTCGGTTGATCCGTTCAGCGAAGTCGTGCCGTTGTTGGGCAGCAAGGAGGGGCTCGCGCACGTCGCCTTCGCCTTTCTGGGCCCTGGGGATGTCGGGATCATTCCGGATCCGGCGTATCAGGCGTACATCGGCGGCGCCTTGCTGAGCGACGCAACGCCGTACGTGTATGCATTGCGCCCGCGCACCGATTTTCTCATTGATCTGGATGAGATTCCGCCGGATGTGATGGCACGGACGCGCGTACTCTATCTCAACTATCCGAACAACCCCACCGCGGCCATCGCGCCGCGAGACTACCTGGAACGCGTGGTACAGGTGTGCCACGACCGCGACATCCTGCTCGTGTATGACAACGCCTATTCTGAAATGGGATTCGATGGATATGTGCCGCCGAGCATTTTCGAGATCGATGGCGCGCGCGATGTTGCCATTGAATTCCATTCGCTCTCGAAGACGTACAACATGACGGGCTGGCGATGCGGATGGGCCGTGGCGAAGCCGGAAATCTCGACGGCCTTGGCCAAGGTGAAGGCGTTCACCGACACCGGGCAGTACATGGGTATTCAGGCCGCTGGCGTGGCGGCCATTGAGAGCTGGGCGGAGTTCGTCCCGCAGAACCTGCGAGTGTTCTCGGCGCGACGGGACGCTGCAGTTGCAGCGTTTCGCGCCAACGGATTTCGTGCGGATTCGCCGCTGGCCACCATGTACCTGTGGATGCCGTTGCCGGAGGGCATCGCGAGTGCCGCGTTCGCCGACCGTCTGCGCGAGGAGGCCGGTGTGATCGTGCTTCCGGGATCGGGCTTTGGCTCCGGCGGTGAAGGGTTCTTTCGCATTTCGTTCATACAATCCCCGGCCCGCATCGCTGAGGCGGCGCAGCGCGCGGGAGCGGTACTGGCGACGATGCTCCGTGAACAGGAAAGCGCTGCCGTGACTTCAGGGCTGGGCACTTAAGTGAGATGGCCGCTCCTGCTGTTTGCGCTGATGGCGTGTCGTCCCGTGGCGACATCAGCGGTGGTGGCAACGGCCGCGACCGCCACGATGGTGATTCCGGGCAGCGACGCCCTGTCGTCATCCTCCGCGACAGCGGTGAATTCCCCTGCCGTTCGCGTGGAGGATCGTGCGATCAACGGTGCGCCTGCCGGCAGTGTGCCCGGCAGCGCGATGATGAGTACACCTCCGCCGACGCGCCGCGAATTTCGTGGCGTGTGGGTGGCCAGCGTAGCCAACATCGATTGGCCGTCCGCGCGAACACTTTCCACGGAGGCGCAGCAGCGCGAATTGCTGGCTTTGTTGGATCGTGCCGTGGAGCTGCGACTGAATGCCGTGATCTTCCAGGTACGACCCGCCGCCGACGCGCTGTATGCGTCGAACATCGAGCCGTGGTCGGAGTACCTGACGGGTGCGCAGGGACGCGCCCCGAGTCCGTACTGGGATCCGTTGGAATTCGCCGTACGCGAGGCGCACGCTCGCAATCTTGAGCTGCACGCGTGGTTCAATCCGTACCGTGCGCGACACACCGATGCGCGCTCCCCGCTTGCGGCGAC
>JANNEV010000290.1:0-1523 GCA_031379145.1 Gemmatimonadaceae bacterium | reverse complement strand
GTTTCGAATTGCCTCGATGACGAAGGCGTTCACGGCGCTGACAATTCTGCAATTGCGCGATGAAGGAAAGCTTCAGCTCGACGCACGTGCGGAGACTTACGTGCCGGAGCTGCGAGGCTGGAGCTATCCGACGCAGGATTCGCGACGGATCCGCGTGCGTGACCTGTTGACCCACACGGCGGGATTCGTGACCGACGATCCTTGGGGCGACCGGCAAACGCCTATGCCTGAAGCTGAGTTCTCCCGCTTGCTGCGTGAGGGTGTGCCGTTCACTCGGGCGCCCGCGACGGAAATGGAGTACTCGAACCTTGGTTTCGCGTTGCTCGGGCGCGTCATCACGAATGTATCCGGGCGTCCGTATGCCGACACGATCGCGCAAACGCTGCTGCAGCCGCTGGGCATGGCGTCGACCGGATTCCTAGTCGATGCCGCTCCTGTCGATCGTCTCGCGCTCGGATACCGCTGGGAAGACGACGCGTGGCGCCTCGAACCCACGTTGGCACACGGCGCGTTCGGTGCAATGGGCGGCATCGTGACCAGTGCTAACGATTACGCGAAGTGGATAGCGTTTCTGCTCTCGGCGTGGCCACCTCGTGACGACGCGAACGTGGGCCCGGTCACGCGTGCGACCGTGCGCGAACTCGGCGAGGGTTCCAATTTCACGAAGCTGTCGCCGCTAGGTGCTTCGGAAAGCTGCGCAAGTGCCTGGACGTACGGAATGGGGATGTTCGTCGTCGACGACTGCGAACTCGGGTCATTCCTCACGCATAGCGGCGGCTATCCGGGCTATGGATCATTGGTGCTGCTGCTGCCGGAGCACGGCATAGGGATATTCGCGTTTGCCAATCGGACTTATTCAAATGTGTGGGCACCGGTCTACAACGCCGCGATCGCACTGCAAAGGGCCGGGCTTCTAGAAGCTCGCCTGGCGCCGGTCAGTAGTGCACTCGCCGGTGCTTACGGCGCGGTCGGGGCGATGTATGAACAGGGCGATGTCGCCGCCGCCGGAGACGTTTTCGCAATGAATTTCCTGCTGGACCGGGATGCGACGAGATGGAAGACCGACCTCGCACGCCTTAAGAAACAGGTTGGCAGTTGCGACACGACGGCGGCTGTGACCGCGACGGGCGCACTGTCGGGTGAGTTCGTCTGGCGCTGCACGCACGGGCGGGTCGCAGGTAGAGTCCTGCTCGCCCCCACTCGTCCGCCGCGGATTCAGTCCATCACGCTTGCGCGCAAGGAGCCTTGAGGGCCATCTCCGAGCGCGCGTGTTTCGCGTGCTGCTGCCACGGAGTGCTGCGCGTCACCCGGTGGCGGCACGGTCAATCCCGGCGCCGAACGAGGACATCGGCGCTTCCCTAACTGTTCGCCGCCTCCGGCAGTACATCCAGCGCGCTGAACGGCACGCCCATCTCCGCGGCCAATGTCGTGGCTTCGTTCTCGAAGGCGATCGCGCGCGCGTTCTCCGAAGCATCGTTCAGCTGCCGCAGCACTTGCGCGCCAAGCTTGAGCGAGGCGCAGAG
>JANNEV010000236.1:0-1962 GCA_031379145.1 Gemmatimonadaceae bacterium | reverse complement strand
TTCATCGGCGGTAGTGTGCAGGCGATCGTCGCCAAGGTGCTGAGCGAGAAGCCCACGTCGTTGTTCACGCTGCGCGACACGGTGCCTGAGCACATCGAACGCGCCGTGCTCACTGCGCTGGCGAAGCTGCCCGCTGATCGGTTCGAGAGCGCGAAGACGTTTGCGGATGCGCTGACGAGCACGGGATACCAATCGCCCACTGTCGCATCGTCGCGTGGAGTATCGACGGCAGGAGGGGCGGGCGGCACCCGCTGGAAGAGGGCCGCATCGCTGCTTGGCATTGCCGCACTTGGCGCCGCAGGCGTTGCCACATGGGCACTGACGCGCACCAGCGCAGCCGTCCGCGATGTCGGCCTGCCGCCCACCTCGCCACTCCGCCTCGAGGACACCTATCGCAACTTCTCGGTCGCACACGATGGCTCGTTCATCGTGTACGAATCCAAGATCGGTGAGTCGTCGCAGCTCTGGTACCGGAGCCTGACAGGCACCGACGCGCACGTCATCGCCGGAACCGATGGTGCGCTGGGCACCCCCCGGATCGCGCCGGATGACAAGAGCGTTGCGTTCGTCGCCGGTGGCAACCTGAGAATCGCCAGCCTCCTCGACGGTCAGGTCACCACCTCCGCGCCCGCGACGGACCCACACGGCGGAACGTGGCTATCGAGCGGGCAGCTGTTCTTTTCCGATGACGATGGGCGCACGCTCCGCTTCGTCGACCCCGGAACAGGTACCAGCAAATCCGTCGCGATGTCTTATTGCGTCATGCCGGAGATGATCGGTACGACGGATGTGCTGTGTGGCGGCGGCGCGAACAAGTTTGCAAGCGTGGTGGCGCTCGCCCCGCCGAACCAGAAGCGCTTCATCCGGCGTGCCAGCGGTGTCGCAGGTACGTCGCTCCTCCTCGGCGCCGACTTCCGCATCATCGACGATCAGTACGTCGTGTACATGGGCCTCGACGGCACCATCTCGGCCACGAAGTTCACGAACCGCGATTCGCTCATCGTCGGACGATCCGTCTCGCTCGTCGCACAGGCGCGCCGCACGGCCTACACGGGGGGTGGGCAGTTCGACCTCACGCGCGATGGCGCGCTCGTGTACCTGCCCGGCGTCGATGCCGCGACCGGGCGACTGGTGCGTCGGCCGAGTGGCGGCGCTCCCGTATCGCTGGCGGTGGACCCGGCCGCATTCCTGCGCTTTACGCCGAGCCCCGATGGCCAGCGGCTCGCCGCCGTGATCGAGGGCACGCAGCGGCAGGAGCTCTGGCTCTACGACCTGCGAAAGGGCACACGCGAATCGCTTGATCAGGCGCTCTACGTCAGCAACGCATCATGGAGTCCGGACGGTCGTCGCCTCGTGTACCGGAAGTTCGACTTCGATGATCCGGACACCGAATTTCTGGTGATGCGTCGTGTGGACTCGCCCGAGGCGCCACGCATTCTCGTGACGAGCAAGCGGCCGATCGGCATGGTGCCGTCTTCCTGGCTCGCCGATGACTTCCTGCTCGTCGGTGTGGGTTTTACCGGCGGTCAGGTGATGATCGTCGATCCGACGACGAATCCGGCACGCGTCGATACACTGGGTCTGCTCAGCAACTTCGTCTCCATCTCGCCGGACCGGAAATGGATCGCGCACACGCCGGTGGGGGCCACCCTTGTCAGTGTGCAGCCCTGGCCGGCCATGGACCGGAAGTACACGGTGGACATCGCGGGACGCGAGCCGCTCTGGCAGGGTGCGAATGCGCTGGTCTATTTCTCGTATGTCGGCGGCAAGGGCTCACCAAGCCAGACGTTCAATCGGGTGCGCCTTGACGGCCCCGCCGATGCGCCCGTCGGCACCCGCGAGGTGCTCTTCACGGATCCACGCTTCATCGATACGCCTGGCTGGTCGCACGCCGTGATGCCGGGTGGCGATGCGGTCTACCTGCAGGCGACGGCCGAGAACCTCGGGTACTACGTGCGCGTG
>JANNEV010000226.1:0-8060 GCA_031379145.1 Gemmatimonadaceae bacterium | reverse complement strand
GGCTTGCAGTTGGTATTGATCCCAGGCAAAAATCGCGTAGGTCAGCAGCAGGACCACCCCGAGCCAGATCAGGTCGGCCGCCCGAACGGTAAGTGCGTTCTGCAGAGTCGCCTTGGCCTCGGTGTAGAGCCCGAGCCCGGTTTCGACCTGTGCCAGCAGGACGGGCGAGACGTACGCGGACTGGGCGCGCGCTCGGAGCTGATCGAGCAGCACCAGGGCGCCCGCTCGATCGCCGCTCCTCGCCCTCGCGTGGCCGAGCGCCGCCACGATCTCCGCGTTGTTGGCGAGGCTCACTGCTACTTCCAATGCCGCAATCGCGTCGTCCAGTTGAGCCGATTGCTCCAACGCGAGCCCGAGGAAGTAGTGGCCCATGGCGAACCGGTGGTCGAGCGCAATGGCCGCGCGGCTGGCCGCAATTGCCTCCGCCGACTGACGCTGGTAGTAGTTGACCGCAGCGACGCTTACGGCGATCGAGAGCGACACGGGGTCAAGTTCCCGGGCTCTGGCCAGCGCGAGTCGCGCTTCGTCGAAGCGGCCGAGCGGAACAAGACAGTGCATCGCATACCATTGGTGCGACGTGGGGTACTGCGCGTTATGTCGCAGCGCCTCCCGGAAGTCCTGGCGTGCCCCGGTCCAGTCCCTGTCGTGCATGGCGCGCACGCATGCTCGCGCCGACAGCGCCTCCGCGCAGGCGGGGTCCAACGCGAGTGCGCGTTGGGCGGCATCGCGTGCGGCAGGCATGACCGTCGCTGGCGCGCTGCTGCCGTAGACACCCATGGTCAGGTACGTCTCGGCGAGCGCCGCGTGCGCCAGTGTCATGGTGGGGTCGATGTCCACCGCCAGCTGCAAGTGCGCTACGCTTTGCTGTAGTCCATCGCTGGTGCGGAGCGCCCAGAAATGCCGCCCTTTGCGGTAGTGCTCGTACGCTGCCGCGCTCCGCGTCACCGCTTGCGCCGCCGGCGCGGGGGCCGGCAACGCATGCGCGCCTTCATCGGACAGCTGCTGCCGAAGCGCCGCGGCGACCGCGATGGCGATTTCGTCTTCGATGTCGAAGAGATCGTCAATCTGCCGATCAAAGCGGGAGGACCAGAGCTCGAACGCGGAGGGCGCGTCGATCAACGTCGCGGTTACCCGGATCCGTGCGCCTGCACGCTGCACTCGGCCCTCAACGATGCGGCTGACATTCAGGCGGCGCCCGATCTCGGTGACATCGAGACCCGAACGGCGAAACGCAAAGGCGGAGGACCGAGCGATCACTCGCAGGCCACCGAGACGGGTGAGCGCATGCATCAGTTCTTCGCTGATGCCGTCGCCAAGGTATTCGTCGTCCGGACTCCCGGAGGGCCCGGCGAAGGGCATGACGGCGACCGCATTCTTCGGGGCGGTATTGAGCACCGTCAGCGTCCCACCAGCACTCACTGTATCGATGGCCGCCATGAACGCGCTGGCGGAGTCGAAGCGCGCATCCGGCTCGCGGGCAAGCGCTCGCAGGATCAGCGCGGTGACGGGCATGGAGAGGGAAACGCCGGTGACTTCCAGGTCAGGTCCGGGCTCGCTGATCTTGCGCGCCAGCATGGCGATGTCGGACGCGGCGCGGTACGGTACAATGCCGGTCAGCATTTCATACAGCACGCAGCCGAGCGAATAGACATCCGTCCGCGCATCGACCGGTTCGCCAAGCGACTGTTCCGGGCTCATGTAAGTGAGCGTTCCAATCGCCAATCCAACCGTGGTCAGGCTGTTGCCCGCCGAGCTGGAGAGATCGCGCGCGATGCCGAAGTCCGCGACGATCGCGTGGCCGGCGGACAGCAGAATGTTCTCCGGCTTGATGTCCCGGTGCACCACACCCTGGGCGTGTGCATAGGCGAGTGCGTCGGCGACTTCGCGCGTGATGCGTAGCGCTTCGGCGAGCGTCAGCTGGTGTTCCCGTTCGATGCGTTGCCGCAGAGATTCGCCATCGATGTACGGCATGACGTAGTACGCCGAGTCGTCGCTCTCACCCGAGTCCAACAGCGTCAGGATGTGCGGGTGCGAGAAGCGCGCCGTCACCGCGATTTCGCGGGCAAAACGCTCCCGTCCGGCCCACGCCCCCATGTCTCCATGAGTGACCTTTACGGCCACCTTGCGCCCGTGCTTGAGGTCGTCCGCGAGGAACACGGACGACATGCCGCCACGGCCAAGCTCCCGCTCCACGCGATAACGTGAGGCGATGAGGTCAGGGAGTACGTCAGGAGCGGTCACGTGGGTGGGGAGAGGGGTCCGCCGAGTGGGACGTCGGCCATTCGACTTCATGGGCCAGGATGCAGGCGGCACCGCAGAGGAAGATGTGATAGTGCGTCCTTCCCGGCTAGCGACTCCCGGTCCTCGATCACGTCGAAGGCACCGAGGCTGTAGGCCGTTACGGTGTCCGCGCTGCATCGGCAGAGCAAGTTGCACGCTCGCCGAGTGGAATGACCAGTTCACAGAATTCCCGACGGAAAGCTGACGCAGGCCACGTATGGTGCACGTCAGCCTGTGGCGCTCTTCTCAGACTCTGCCCCCAATGCCCGTTCTCGCCGTTCCGTTTTTGCAGTCGCTGCGTCCGCACAGGTGCTTGGTGCTCGTCGCAAGTGCATTGGCGATCGGCGCCCAAGGACTCCGGGGACAGGACGCGTCAACTGGGCGACCGTCGTCGATGCTTCAGCTAGCGGGCACGGTGATCAGTCGGGGACAACCGGTTGCTGCGGCCAACGTGTTTGACCTGCAGACGCTGGAAGGCGCACTGACAGACTCGCTCGGCCGGTTCCGGTTCGCCGTGACTGACACCACGGGAAGGACGGTCAGGCTGGCCGTACGTCGGGTGGGCTTCCGGCCGTCGGACACAACGGTCGTTATTGGACCGTCGCTGACCTTGGAGCTGTCCGCCATTACGGATCTGGCCATCATTACCGTCAGCGCGGGACAGTACACGTCCAGCGCCGCGCGCACGGCCACGTTGTCTCCGCTGGAAGTGGCGACGACGCCCGGCACCAATGCCGATGTCAATTCCGCCATCAAGACGCTTCCGGGCGTGCAGAATGTGGACGAAGGCAACGGCGTTTTTGTGCACGGCGGCGACGCCACTGAGACCCGAACGTTCGTGGACGGAGCACCACTGTTCTCGGCGTACCAGTTCGAAGCGCCCACGGGCAGTGTGGCCGGGACGATCAATCCATTCCTGCTCGACAAAATCACGTTCTCCTCCGGTGGGTTTCATGCGGGATGGGGGAACGCGCTGAGCGGCGTGGTGGATCTGCGAACGCAGGGGCGTCCTCGCGAAAGCTTCCTCACCGGCAACGCCTCTGCTTTCGGTGCGGCCATGAGCGGGGGCCTCGCCCTGCGTCGCGGGTTCGGAGCGGCAGCCACGTTGTCAATTACGGACCTGCGGACCATGTTCGCGGTGAACGGCAATCCTCGCGCGTTTGCGCCGGCGCCCCATGGCGGCGTCGCCAGTGGCACCATCGTTTGGGACTACGGCAAGGCCAACCAGCTCAAGCTCTTCGCGCTCCGCCAGGACAACCGGCTTGGGGTGCCGTTGTCCGACCCGGCGTTTGACGGAACGTTTCGCAGCCATCGTACGGGCGACCTTGCGGTGGCATCCTGGCAATCCGCGCACGGCAATTGGCAACGCAGTGCGAGCCTCTCCACGACCGGAATGGAGCGTCGCGAATCCTTCGGTACGTATGCACTGCAGAACACCCTGCGCTCGCAGCAGCTGCGCGGCGCAGCAACGTACGAGCGATTCCCTCGCGCGCTGCTCACACTTGGGGGCGAAGTGGAACGGTTGGCCGCCCGATTCAACTCGCGCTTTCCTGCGTTCGCGTTCGACCGCGGACCTGGCGCAGCGAGCATGACAACCGCCTCCGAACGCGTGGGCGTGCGGGACGCGCAGTTCCTTTCGCTCGAAACGCGGCCGTTCCGCACGGTACAGCTCATCGTCGGGGCTCGGCGCGATCGCTCATCGCTCAGTACCCGCCACTCCGTTGATCCTCGGGTGTCCCTGGCGTGGGTCGCGCGACCCCATCTGACTGCGACGGCAGCGTGGGGCGTCTACCATCAGGTGGTGGATCCCGCCTTTCTCGATCGGCTGGACTCGCGCCGGGTACTGCCGTCGACACGCAGTATGCTGGCGATCGGCGGCGCGCAGCTTGGTGATGGTGCGTCGGTGTTGCGCGTCGAGGGCTGGTTCAAGCGCTACGAGAATCTGGCGGCACTCAATCGCGCGTATCGCACCGTCGCTGATCTGGCTGGACGAGCGGAGGGTGTCGACGTTTTTGCCCGACATGCCGGCCCGCTGCGTTCGCGATGGCGCGTGACATACAGCCTCGCGCACACACGTCGCACGGACCCCAACACGGGCCAGGAGGCGAAGGCTGAGTTCGATGTGCCACACAGCGTGACCGTTGTCGGTGAGCGCAACTGGCGAGGCGGATGGACGGGTGCGTTGGCGTGGCGCTATGCGACCGGTCGTCCGTTCACTGATATCGCGGGCGGTCGCCTCGATACCGTCACGTTCCGTCATATCCCCATTTTCGGAGATCCCAACGCAGTACGCCTTCCCGCATTTCAGCGTGTCGACCTGTCGTTCAGTCGTGCACGGCCATTCGGCGCCGGTCGGTTCGCGGTGCTGTTCGGTGGCATTACCAACCTGTTGAACACCGGCAACCTGTTCGGATACAGCTGGAACCGCGACTATTCCGAGCGGCGGACGGTGCCGAGTTCGTACAACCGCAGTGTGTTTCTCGGTATGAACCTCAGCCTGACACAGACCCCATGAGCCTTCCCATGATTTCCCGCTGCGCACGAGTGCTGTATGGCGCTGTCGCGCTCAGCATCGTGTCGCTCCCCTTGGACACGAGATTGCTTTCGGCGCAGACGCCGGCGGCGAAGTTCGTCGATTCTGCTCGTGTGGAGATCGATGCGGCGACGGCGGCGCGCGATACCGCACGGCTCGCGCGCGCCGCATTGTTGCTGGAGCGCGCGGCCACCGCGTTCGCTGGCGACGCGTACGTCGCGCACTACCGGGGGTACGCAGCCTATCGGCGGGCGCTCTTCGCGTTTGAGAGCAATGACGCGCGCACTGCCGCGGTGCACCTGGCAACATCGCTCGAACAGCTGTCCAGGTCCGCTGAGAAGCTGGCGTGGCCGGAGACGTTTGCCCTGCTGGCGTCGGTCAGCGGCATGACGATCGGTGTCGACCCGTCGCGCGGCATGGATCTGGGTCCGCAAGTCGGTGAGTTGCAGGGCAGGGCGATGCAGCTGGGTCCACGGAATCCACGTGTGGCGCTGATCATCGGCGAGGCGATGGTGAACACGCCGGCCGAGTGGGGTGGTGGGGCGGACAAGGCGAGGGAGTTGCTGACACGTGCGGTGGCACTGTTCGCAACCGACGCCCCTGGACCGCTCGCGCCATCGTGGGGTCGCGAAGAAGCCGCCATGCAGCTGAAAGCGCTGGGCGGTGCCAAATCGCCGTGAACCGGTCCCTGCGTTCGGCGGTGGTCTACGCCGCCCTGTGCCTGCCGTGGATCGTGATCTACGTGGGAATCTTCCGGATGCAGGAGCCGGGGCTTTCCCTCAGCGCGCTGCTGTGGGACGCCACCACAACCTTGCTCCCGCCGATGCTGGCGGGGCCCGCGTTGTGGTGGCTGTCGGGACGTGTACCGCTGGAAACACGCCACCGAGCGCGCAGTGTGGCCTTGCACCTGGTGCTGATGTTGCTCTTTGCGGTGGGCTGGGGATTCTGGATTGTGTGGTTGATGCGCGCACCTGCCGGCGGGGCGTCGGTGTACGCGCGTCGGTTTGTGCTGCCATGGCAACTGTTGATGGGTGTGTTCATGTACGGCTTGATCACGGCTGTTTCGTACGCGCTGCGCGGCGTGGCGCGGTCGCGTGATCTGCTTGTGGCGGCGGAGCGGGCCGAGAAGCTGCGCGCGCAGGCAGAATTGGCGGCGCTGCGCGCGCACATCAATCCGCACTTTCTGTTCAATGCGCTGCACGCCGTGTCGCAGTTGCAGCGCGTGAACCCGTCGCGGGCCGAAGAAGCCCTCGAACGCCTGTCCGATCTGTTTCGCTACGTGCTTCGGCTGGATCGCGAGCGCGCGCAGGTGGTGTCGCTCGAAGACGAATGGCAGTTCACGCAGAGTTACCTGTGGCTCGAGCAGATGCGCATGGGGGAACGCCTGCAGGTATCGGCCGAGTTCGACGACGAAGCTCTGGGGTGCGTGGTGCCCCCGTTCACGCTGCAGCCACTCGTGGAGAACGCGGTGCGCCACGGACTGGCGCCAAAACGCGCCGGTGGCAGCTTGCGCGTACACGCCACTGGCGATGGTCACTCGGTGACCATTGAGGTGCGCGATGATGGCGTGGGTGCGCCACCGGATGTCGCGCGACAGAGCAGCGGCGTCGGCGTTCGTGCCGTGATGCAACGACTGGAGGCGCGTCATGGTGCGGCGTTCCGTGCCGAGATCGACACGGCGCCTGATCGCGGCTTCGTGGTACGGCTGCACTTTCCGTCCGAGTTGCGGCCATGACCGAGCGTCCGGTGCGCACGTTGATCGTGGACGATGAGCGAGTGGCGCGAGACGCGTTGCGGGAGATGCTGCAGGAGATGGCGTGGATCGAACTGGTGGGAGAGGCAAGCGACGGTATCGAGGCGATGTCGGCACTGGAGTCGCTCAAACCGGAGCTGGTACTGCTGGACGTGCAAATGCCCGGTGCGACCGGTGTGGAGGTGCTGGAGCGTACCGGCGGTGACATCGCCGTCATCTTCACGACGGCGCACGATGACTACGCGATGTCCGCGTTCGAACTCGGTGCTATCGACTATCTGCGCAAGCCCTTCGGTCGGGAGCGCCTCCGTCGCGCGCTCGAACGGGCGCAGCCACACATCGCCGCCCGGCGTGTTCGGCAGGGTCAGGATACCGGGACGCCGCTGGCCGAGCGGCTGGCCTTCGCGCGAGCACCCGTGAGACCACTGGCTCGACTGTTCGTGCGTGAGGGCGGGGCCGTGCGACCTATTGCCACGAGCGACATTACGCACTGTGAGTCCGACGGCGACTACGTTGCCGTGTTCGCCGCTGGCAAGCGACACCTGGTGTATGTGAACATGAGCGACCTCGCGTCCCAGCTGGACCCGGAGCGATTCGTGCGCGTCCATCGGTCCCATTTGATCAACCTTGATGCGGTGGTCTCGCTCAACCCGCACGACCCAAGTCGGCTTGAGGTGCGCCTGCGTGATGGAACGCGTATCGTCGCCTCGCGGACGGGAACGCTGGTTCTTCGAGCGCGTTATCGTTAAGGTCCGCCCCTGGCAGTCCCGGCGAGATCCGTCCCTCGCTGCGATCACACCATGCGCGTTTCGCTCCACGCCCGACGGCCGTGCGCAGCGGTGCACGCTGCCGCAACCATTCCCGTTCTCGCGAGCACGTTGCACATGCGATCACTGACGAGCGGATGGTTGCTGCTGTGCGCGGTCGCGGTGAACGCGTGCGGTGGCGCGGACGTCGCGGGGGCGCCCATGAGCGGCGCGCCCACCGTGCCGCCACCGGCCGTGACGCAGCGCCTTTTCCTGAATGAGACCTACGCGCCCACCGCCAATGCGCACCGCCTCGACCTCTATCTGCCAGCCACCGGTGACGGTCCGTTTCCGCTGGTGATCTTCATCCATGGCGGCGGCTGGTCCAGCGGAACCCGAGCGCTCGCGGCCACCTCGCCGCAGCGCCAGCTCGTCGCCCGCGGGTATGCGGTCGCGTCCATCGACTATCGGCTGAGTGGCACCGCGCGCTATCCGGCGGCGGTGCAAGACGTCAAGGCGTCCATCCGGTTCCTGCGTGCGAACGCCCGTCGCTTCGCGATTGACCCGGTGCGCGTCGCGCTGTGGGGGAGTTCGGCTGGCGCGCATCTGGCCGCGCTGGTGGCGATGAGCGCGTCGAGTACCCGGTTCGATGATGCGACGCTGGGAAACAGCGGGGAGTCGGCGCGTGTGCAAGCGTTTATCGCGTGGTTTGCGCCAAGCGATCTCCTCACCATGGACGCGGACGGGG
>JANNEV010000171.1:0-3407 GCA_031379145.1 Gemmatimonadaceae bacterium | reverse complement strand
CCTAAAATTGGTGCCCCAAGCTGGCTACATCGAAATTGAAAACTACCAGGTCAGCGATGAGGCCGAATTCTACGGATCCGCCGGCTGGAGCGCACGCTTGAATTCGCGCGCAGTTTCCGGCGCCGATTCGTGCGCGCATGCTCCGTTTTGCTCCACCCACGGTACCACATTCGCCCCGTCCCCTACACCCAGCCCGCGCACGGAGGCCGACCGCACAACCATAGAGCGTCGCGTGCTCTGCGCGTCATCGTGAGCGTACGGTCTGCCTGATAAGCGTGAGGTCGTAGGTTCAACTCCTACAAGGCCCACTTCAACAACGGCGATCGCATCGGAGTCTCGATGCGGTCGCCGTTTGTGTTTCCGGCGATGCATGGCGACGTCTGTCTGTGCGTGCCTGGCGCGGGCTGACAGCATTGCTTCCCGCCGCTCGCTGGCATCCGCCACGTGGCTGAGCCCGTTGCCCGTTGCTTCGGTTGATCATCAACGCCGAAACAACACGGCAACACTGGTTGCGTTCCGCGGCGCGCGCCCATCAATTGCCCGCGATTGAGATCCTCTCCCCCTACCTGAGTGGTCAAATGCTCATGCGTCTGCCCGCGATGCGCGCGATGCGTTCGCTCTCCCTCGCCAGCCTGGCGTTGTTCGCCTCGGCATGCGCCGACCGTCCGCTTCCCACCTCGCCTTCGCCATCCGAGCTCTCGCCGCGACTGCTCATTGGCGGCTTTCAATCGACCGTCAGGATCAGTCAGGTGTACGGCGGTGGCAACAACACCGGCGCGACCTACCGCAACGACTTCGTCGAGCTCTTCAATGCGGGCTCGTCAGCTGTCTCACTCGCGGGCTGGTCCGTGCAGTACGCCAGCGCAACCGGTACCGGGAATTTCAGCGCCAATGGCGTCGCCGTGCTCAGTGGCTCCCTGCAGCCCGGCCAGTACTACCTGGTCAGCCTGAGTGGTGGGACCACCAACGGCATTGCGCTGCCGACGGCCGATGCCACTGGTTCGCTCAACCTTGCCGGTGCCGCGGGCAAGGTCGTGCTGGTGGCCAGCACGACGGGTCTCGCCTGCAATGGCGGATCATTAGCGTGCAGCACGGCGCAGACGGCACTGATCGTCGACCTCGTGGGCTACGGGACCGCCAACTACTTCGAGGGCACGGCGGCCGCACCTGCGCTCTCCAACACGCTGGCGGCGGTCCGCGCCGGCGCGGGCTGCACGGACGCCGATCAGAACGGCGCGGACTTCGCCGCCGCCACGCCAGCTCCACGGAACACCGCGTCGACGCTGAATCCGTGCATCACGGCGAATGTTCCTCCCGCCGTCGCCTCGACATCGCCGGCAACAGGCGCCACAGCAGTTGCCCTGAACGGCAACGTCAGCGTGACGTTCAGCGAGCCGGTGACGGTGACCGGGTCATGGTTCGCCATCAATTGCACCGTCAGCGGATCGCACCCGGCCACCGTGAGCGGCGGGCCGACCACGTTCATCCTCGATCCCGTCACCGACTTCGTCGACCCCGAGACGTGCACGGTGACGCTCACTGCGGCGAACGTGGCCGATCAGGCAACGTCGCCGGTGAACATGGCGGCCGACTACCTGTGGAACTTCAGCACGCAGGTGACGCTCACTCGAATCTCCGACATCCAGGGCAGCGGCCTGACCTCGCCCTTCGCTGGCCAGACCCTCAGCACGACGGGCGTTGTCGTGGGCGACTACGAAGGTCCGTCGCCCGAGCTGCGCGGCTTCTACCTGCAGGACCCCACCGGCGACGGCAATCCCGCAACGTCGGACGCCATCTTCGTCTTCACCGGTAACGCCGCCAGCAGCGTGAGCTTGGGCGATCGCGTACGCGTCACGGGCGTCGTGTCCGAGTTTCAGGAACAGACACAGATCACGCCGTCCGGAAGCCCGGCCGCGTTGTCCAGCGGTGTCATAATCCCCCCGGTGGACGTCACGCTGCCGGTTGCATCGGCCACCGCGCTGGAGCGGTACGAAGGCATGCTCATTCGCCTTCCACAAACGCTGTACGTGACCGAGCACTTTCAGCTCGGCCGGTTCGGGGAGGTGGTGCTCTCCTCCAGCAGCCGATTGCCGCAGCCTACCAATGTGGCGGCGCCCGGCGGTGCCGCGAACGCCGTGCAGGCGCAGAACGACCTCAATCGGATCATCCTCGACGACCGTGACAACGGCCAGAACGCCGACCCGATCGTGTTCGGGCGCTTTGGCAACCCGCTGAGCGCCAGCAACACAATGCGCGGAGGCGATCACGCAACGGGAATCGTTGGTGTGCTGACATACACCTGGGCTGGCAATGCGGCCAGCGGCAACGCGTATCGCGTGCGACCGGTGAACGCGCTGGGGGCATCGCTGCCTAACTTCGTGGCCGCGAATCCTCGGCCGTCAGCGCCGGCCGCAGTGGGCGGCACGCTCAAGGTGGCGGCGCTCAACCTGCTCAACTACTTCAACACCTTCGGAAACGGGGCATGCAACGGCGGTGTCGGCGGCGGGCGCACAGATTGCCGAGGCGCTGACAACGCGACTGAGTTCAGTCGGCAGGCGGTGAAGACCGTGGCCGCGATCACCGGCATGAACGCCGATGTGGTGGGCATCGTCGAGATCGAGAATGACGGCTACGGCAGCACGAGCGCGATCGCCGACCTCGTCAGCCGACTCAACGCCGCTAGCGGCGCCGGCACGTACGCCTTCATCAATCCGGATGTCGCCAACGGACAGGACGCGCTCGGATCCGACGCCATCAAGGTCGGCTTCCTCTACAAGCCGGGTAAAGTGACGCCGGTCGGTACCACCGCCGCCCTGAACTCCGTTGCTTTTGTGAATGGCGGCGACAGCGGCCCGCGCAACCGCCCCGCGCTGGCGCAGGCGTTTCGGCAGAACTCGAACAGCGAAGTCTTCGTCGCAGTCGTGAATCACTTGAAGAGCAAAGGCTCCGCATGCACCGCGCCCGACGCCGGAGACGGACAGGGGAACTGCAGCATCGTGCGTACCAACGCGGCGAACACGCTCATGGCCTGGCTGGCCACCAATCCCACGGGCACGGGCGATCCGGATGTGCTCATAGTTGGTGACCTGAACGCGTATGCCAAGGAAGATCCCATCTCCGCGATTCGCAATGCCGGCTTTATCGATCTGCTGGCTGCATCGCTCGGCGCCTCCGCGTACTCGTACGTGTTCGACGGCCAGTGGGGCTATCTCGATCACGCGCTCGGGTCCGCATCGATCGCGCCGCAGGTGAGCGGCGTGACCGAATGGCATATCAACGCCGATGAGCCGACCGCGCTGGACTACAACACCGAGTCCAAGTCGGCCGGGCAGCTGATCTCGCTCTACAGCCCGGATCCGTTCCGGATGTCGGATCATGACCCCGTGCTGCTCGGTCTCAACCTCAAC
>JANNEV010000166.1:0-2808 GCA_031379145.1 Gemmatimonadaceae bacterium | reverse complement strand
GCTGTGGCCGCCGGTAATCATGCTGCGCAGACTGTACGGGTCCACGCTGATGACCATGAAGACATGCGCCACGGACATCAGCACCAGAGTAAGCATGCCGACGAAATGCCAATAGCGGGCCCAGACGTAGCCGCCGAACACGCTCGTGAGCCAGCCCAATGTCACCGGCTTCCAGATAGCGATGCCCGTGAGAACAATCAGGGCCGCCACGAACGGCATCACGAAATAGGCCGTCTTCTGCAGGGCGTTGTGTTTCCCATGCGGTGGATGATCCTTCCGCTGGTACAGATAGAAGCGGATCATCTCCCACGAGTCACGCACGTCACCTCGACGGGGAGCCAGGTCTCGCCACTCGCCGTGGAGATAGATGAAGCTCACGTACACGAGCCCCGTGGCCACGAGCACCCACATCATGGCAAAGTGCCATTGGCGTGCGGTGCCAAGAAAACTGCCGAAAGTGAGCCAACCCGGAATCGGCGTCCCTTCAAACGGATAGCAGCAGAACGTCTCGCCTTTGCGATGGAACGATGGATATGCGTTGAAGATGCGCAAGCCGCTGCCCACCATCAGCGTAAACGCCACGGCGTTGATCCAGTGCGTACCGCGCACAATCCAGTGATGCCGCGCCTTCTCACTCACGCGAGCGCTCCAGGCCAAACGTATCGGAAGGGCCGGCGTGCACCAGTTCGCGCACTCGCGTCCGCAAGACGTCAGACGCCACACATTGCGGACGGGCCTGATGCACAACTTCCAGAAACGCGCGCTCGAACGCAAAGTGCGACGCGCAATTGGTACGACAGGCGCGCAGGTGCTGATCGACGGCCTGCACGTCAAGCGCAGACAACTGTCGATCGAGGTAGTCCCAGAGCAGACGGACGGTCTGCTCGCAGTCCAGCACGGGCACGTCAGGGTTCTCGGGCATGGCGTTCATGCGGGGGTGCTGGCTGAGGTGGAACTGCGCGAAGTTGAAAAACCAGCGTCGCGGGCGTGTTCGATAAGCTGTTCCTGCAACGTTCGGCGTGCACGAAAAAGGCGTGAGCGCACCGTTCCGACCGGGACACCGAGAATCGCGGCGGCGTCGTCATAGCCATACCCTTCCATATCCACGAGCACCACCACCAATCGTGCTGGCTCCGAGAGCCGCGCGAGCGCGTCACTGACAGCACCGGATACGCTGAGTCTGTCGAACAGGAACTGCTCGCCCGAGGCCAGCATCGCATTGTGCAGCAACGCCACCGCCAAGGTGTCGTCGGTCGGATTGGTATCCAGCGACTCCTGGCGCTGCGCCCGTTCGTTGCTTCGCAGGAAGACGTTCTTGCAGATCGTGAACAGCCAACGACGCATATCGGCCCCGTCCTTCCACGTATGCCGACTCCGCAGCGCGCGCAAATACGTTTCCTGCACCAGGTCATCCGCCTCGTCGGGCGCGCGCGTAAGCGACAACGCAAATCGTGCCACGTCGTCGAGGCAGCGCAGCGCATCGTCTTCAAACGACAGTGGTGCGACTCCGGACAGCGGCGCTCCGTCGGCCAGATGCATGTAGAATCGGAACTGAGAGTGACGCGCGCCGGACTCGGCGCACACCGTAAGACAAGCAGGTGGCCGTCGCCACCGTCGGTTTGGTTGGGGCGAGCCAGCCTGTCCCCGGGACACCTATTCTGGCCGGCGGCGGAAAGTTCCACCCGCTACGCCAACGTGACAGACGCCCGGTGAGTCGTACATTGCCACTGGGCTCGGACAGCGCCCGCCTCTCGCTCGCCGCTCCGTCCCCGCCGCTTCTCCCGCCCCTCTGAACGACATCGCATGCCTGAACACCCGCAGTGCCGTTTCTTCCGCACCAGCCGGATGGCGATGCGGGTCGGTGTCACCACCGCCGCCCTCGTGATCAGCGCTGCGAACTCCCTGTCCTCGCAGTCTGCTGCCTCGACGGGCCGCTTGCCGCGTGACCGCGCGCGGGAACAGGCCATGCTCCAGCAAATCGCGGTGCCGGACGGCTTTCGAGCCACCGTGTTCGCCACGCCACCGGTCGCGATGTACCCCACCTGCCTCACGGCCGCACTCGCGGACGTCGTGTTCGCCTGTGTGGATCCGAACCTGTCGCTGACGGCGGCCAAGGGGAAGGGACGCATTATTCGCTTGGTGGACGAGGATCGCGACGGTGCCGCCGACCGGTATTCCGTCTTCGCGCAGATGGACAGTCCGCGGGGGCTCGCCTTTGATGGACGCACGCTGTTCGTCATGCATCCGCCGTCGCTGACCGCCTACCGGGATACCACAGGTGACGGAGTCGCCGACGTGGCGGAGGACCTGGTCACTGGACTCGGATTCGACCTGGATTTTCGCGGCGCTGACCACACCACAAACGGCATCACCCTCGGCATCGACGGCTGGCTCTACATCGCCGTTGGTGACTATGGCTACCGCCGGGCAGTGGGGAAGGACGGTACGGTCATCTCGCACCGGGGAGGAGGCGTCGTTCGCGTTCGGACCGATGGCTCGGGACTCGAACTCTACGCCAGTGGTACGCGCAACATTTACGATGTCGCGGTCGATCCAATGCTGCACGTCTTCACGCGCGACAATACCAACGATGGTGATGGCTGGGATGTTCGACTGCATTACCTGCCGGCCGGCGCGTTCATGGGCTATCCCACGTTGTACAGGAATTTCGCCAACGAGCACATGGCGTCGTTGGCGGACTACGGCGGCGGAGCGGGCACCGGAGGGTTGTGGGTGCACGACGCCGAGTTTCCGCGCGGGTTCGGCAACACGCTCTACACGGCAGACTGGCTGCTCAATTCGGTGTTT
>JANNEV010000588.1:0-11814 GCA_031379145.1 Gemmatimonadaceae bacterium | reverse complement strand
GCTCGCCGAATCGCGCGCCGTATTGTCGATGATGCCGTTGGTGTGCACGTACGTGCCCGTCAGAATGGCGGCACGACTGGGGCTGCACAGCGGCGTGGTGGCAAACGCATTCAGGAATCGCGCACCCTGGCTGGCCAGCTTGTCGATGTTTGGCGTTTCCACGAAGGGATGGCCGGCGACACCGATGTCATCCCATCGCAGATCATCGACAAGAACCACCACGATGTTTGGTCGGCGCGCTGGCTGACCCCCTGCTTTTTGTTCGGCGGCCCCTTTGTCGGTGGGCGTACATCCCAGCCCGAGGAGCAGCGCCACCAGCGCCAGTTGCTGAGTCATCTCTATCCCGCGTGTGAGGGTGCCGGCGCGCCGCACAACCCGCCGAATTTGGTTCATGCGCCTGCCTTCGAAGACGTCCGCCGAGCTTTCCATTGGTCCACCGACATGACGATGCGAAACCCGATGTGCGACGCCCCACTATCCGGCGCGCCCGGACTGCGCGCACTCACCCGGTAGCCTCGGCAGTACACGTCGCTGCACAGGAACGACCCACCGCGTACCGTTCGTGTAGGTTGACCCTCGGTAGCGGGATTCAAACCCGCGGTCGGCCCCTGCGGATTGCGTACCGTGCCCTGTGCCGCATCCTTCGCGTACGTGTCGGGCCGATACCAGTCGCTGGTCCATTGCCAGACGTTGCCGGACATATCGTACAGTCCGAATCCGGTTGGCGGATACGAGCCAACGGCCTTTGGCGCGGCCGCGTGCGAGGGAAACGCGCCGTCGTAGATATGCGCCTGGGGATGTTCGGGATCGATGGGCTCGTCGCCCCACGCGTGCGCCGTGCGATGATCACCGCCGCGCGCGGCGAATTCCCATTCCGCTTCCGTGGGAAGCCGTCCGCCCGCCCACGCCGCGTACGCGACGGCATCGTCAAACGCGATGTGCACGACCGGAAAACTGTCCAGGCCAACAATGGAGTCAGTGGGGCCCGACGGATGCTGCCAATTCGCTCCCGGGGTCCACTTCCACCACTGCGACCAATCCCGAAGGTTCACGGCTTTACCTGTCGGCGCAAAGACCAGCGATCCTGGTACGAGCAGTGCGGGGTCAGGCCGCGGCGCGCCGGGTGGCATTTGCCGCATCAGTTCGTCCACATCGGGCACGCGTTCAGCGAGCGTCACGTACCCCGTGGCTTTGACGAATGCGCGATACTGGGCATTCGTGACCGTGTGCGTATCCATGAAATAGCCGTCGACAGACACGCGGTGCACCGGCTGTTCGGCGGCGACGGCATACCGGTCATCTCCACCCATGCGAAACTCGCCGCCGGGGATCCACACCATGCCCGGCGGTGCGTCACCCGGAGGTGGTGCACCAGCCTTTCCGCTCGCCACAGGCGGCAGCGAGGGAGTTCCGGTGTCCTTGGTCGACGTACACGCGGTGAGCGTGGCCGCGATCCCGGCAACGAGCAATCGCCGAGGCACACGCCGGACAAAGGCACGCAGGGAAGTCATCACTCCATGATGTTGAGGAACCACGGCTTGGGAAGGGCGACGGCGGCTGGCGAGGTGTTTCCGCCTCAGGCCAGCAGCGAAACCACGTTGGATCGCGCCACGTGCTTCCCATCAAGTTCCAACCGCGCGGCGCCGAGCACCAGCCCAGCGCGCAACTTGTGCCGGAGCCGCCTCGACACCCGCGTGGTCGCACGCACCGTCGCTGCGGTGCTTCACGAGCAGTGTGTGTTGCAATCCATCGGCAGTATCGCGTGGCGTCCAGATCCACGCGCCGTCCAGCGACGTAGCCTCTCGCCGGCCCCTGCGGTCGAGCATTGGCTCACTCCGATTCGGATCGACACATGAAGCAACCACTCAGGCTCGCCGTTCTGTTGTCCGGAATCACGCTGCTCTCCGCGAGCACAACCCTGCACGCTCAGACGATCGATCTGAAGCAGTCGAACGGGGGATTTACCGCACCCAACCCCAAGAATTTCATTGGCGCAGGCGTGTGGCAGTACGCGACTGGCACCGGATGGACCGTCGACGGTCGCAGCCGCGAAAGTGCCCAGCTGCTGTCGAGGGTGTTCTACGCGACGGGCGGGGCCGCCTCGTTCGCCTTCAACCACTCGTTCAACTTCGAGCTGCGTCTCTTCGGGGGTTGCTTCGACGGTGGGTTGCTGCTGGCCAACGTCGACGGTGCAGGCTTCACGCCCGTGGCACCGCAATCATCCTCGTCGTCGCTGGGCTATCGAGGCGCGATCACGACCAGCAACGGCAGCTCACGCGCTGGCGAGAACGCCTTCTGCGGTTTTCCGAACAATCAGCAGTCGACCTTCGTGAACAGCATGTTCACGACGTCGTTGAACCGCGGCAGCAGCGTGCAATTCGCGTTCGAAGGGGCGTGGGACAACCAGACGGTGAACCGTGGTGCCAACTGGACCATTGCGAGCGTCACCACGACGGGCCTCTCCACATCCACAATACCGGAGCCGGCGACGTACGTGCTGATGGCGGTCGGACTCGGCGCAATCGGCTTTGTGTCTCGCCGCCGGCAGCGCGCCTGAGCCTTAGCGTGAGGAGAGCACGAAGCGATTGCCCTCGGAGTCCTTGAAGATGGCACTGCTGCCCCAGGACTCCTTCTTCGGACCCTGCTCAAACTCGACCCCACGGGACGCGAGTTCAGCCGCCGTCGCGAAGACATCGTCGGTCATGAACGACATGTTCAGAAACTGTCCGGTGGCATTCGGCTCTTCCGGAGCGGCGAACAGGACAATCCCCGTTTCAGCGCGAGGGAACGCGAGCTCGATCCAGCGTTGTCCCGGACCCATCGGCGCATCCGTCACCACACGACATCCCAGCTTCTCCGTGTAGAACGTGAGCGCCCGATCCTGGTCGTGGACGGGAATGCTGACGAATTTCACGCCTTTGATCATGACCCGGCTCCGGTATGTGGTAGCTCTTGGCGGTGCGAACGAGGCGTACGCTCGCATCGGGCCACATAGCGGACAAGGCGGGCAGCGGTTACCATGGAAACAGTTGCCATAGAAACCGTCCGCCGCACCGATGATACTCGACCCGTATTTACTCGAGACGCTGATGCCCGATCTGGTCGGTCATGACCGCATGGCATCAGCGTACTTGGTGTACCTGCAACTGTATCGTCGCACCCACGGCGCGAACAGCCTGTCGGTGTCCGTGGCGCTGCTCGACATTGCAGAATGGACCGGCCTGTCGAAGCGAACGGTGCAGCATGCCGTGACGCATCTGGTCAACCGAAATCTGCTCTCTGTCACCAGAGAGACCCTCACGAGTGTGCCGACATATTCGGTGCACCGGCCTTGGCGACGATAGCATGAACTCCTGGCTTATGCTGGCGGCGTTCTTGCTCCTCATGGTGGGGATCGCACATTCCTACCTTGGCGAGCGCTTCATTCTGCAACGACTGTTTCGTCGCGGCGATTTGCCAAAGCTGTTCGGCTCCGACTGGTTCACGCGTCGGACCCTGCGCTTCGCCTGGCATCTGACAACCGTGTTGTGGTGGGGCATTGCGGCCGTACTGATACCCATTTCCAATGGTTCAGCCCGAGTCGCACTGCTGGGTTTGAGCGTCACGTTCGGCGTGTCGGGGCTGATTGCACTCGTCGCATCGCGAGCTCGCCACCTTTCGTGGCTGCTGTTCCTCACGGTGGCTGCCGCGCTCTGGCTGGGTGCGCCAGCGGGCTGAATTCGGGTGCGTTCGGCTTCACGTGCGCCCTGGCGGCCGGTCTTGTCGGCTCCACGTCTTGGCCTCATGCTATGGCGAGCCGTTGCGATACTACGCGCGTATGAACGCCCTTCCCCGCTTGGGATGCCGATGATTGTGGTCACGACACGGATTCTGGCCCCACTTGAACGGTGCTTTGATCTAGCCCGTGACGTGGATGCGCACGTGCGCACGGCAGCCGACACGAGCGAGCGTGTGGTCGCGGGACGTACCACTGGCCTGCTGGAGCTCGGGGACTCTGTGACGTTCGAAGGCGTACACTTCGGCGTTCGACAGCGGCTATCCGCGCACATCACCGAATTTGACCGTCCCCGTTGGTTCGTCGACGAGATGACACAGGGTGCCTTCACCTCGATGCGGCACGTTCATGAATTTCGGACAGAGGGCGCGGAAACCGTCATGACCGATACGATGACGTGGCAATCGCCGTTCGGCCTCCTTGGGCGACTCTTCGACGCTTTGGTGCTCCGGGCGCACCTCACGCGTTTTCTGCAGACCAAGCAGTCGGCGTTGAAGCGGCTGGCCGAGACGCCGTAGTGCGCGATACAAACTGTGGTTTATCCGGCAGTTTCACCAGACACTTGTGAGGTATGGTCATGGCCGCGCTACCGAGTCGTTCCAAGGACAATCCGTGGACGCTGAAGACACCGCCCGGCACATCGGAGTACACCATGCATACCGATGTGAAGGACGGAACGCCGATACTCGTCTGCACGGTGGGCAGCACTGTGCTCCACTACGACCTTCGCTGCATCAACGACCTGCACGCCATGCTCACGCAAGCCGGCGACTGGGTGGAGCTCGGCGGTGCCGACGAACAGAAACCAACCAAAGAGGGAACGGTGGAGGCTTGGGGGCGTTCCGCCGCGAACCCGATTGGTGGCTGGTACGGCCTGAAGAAAGGCCTGCGTGGCCGATTCGGCGTCTACCTCCCGCCGCTCATGGAAGAACTTGGCCTCTGCGAGCTTGAACACAACGCGAAGAACAACCGCATGCGCGCCAAGTGAGCCATCCTCTACGTGGCCGAGCGGGGGTGCATTCGCCTTTGGTCTCGCGAATCGAAACGCCGGCTCGGACCACGCTGGCCGAGGATACACGATGATCATGCTGAAGTGCGCCGTTGCCGGTGCGCTGCTGGTGGGCGCCTCGATGCTGCGCGCGCAGTCCCCCGATACCACCACGCGGATCAGGGTCAACGGGTTTGTGGACGCGTACTACGCCTACGACTTCGCGCGGCCCGCCGACGGCGAACGTCGGTTCACGACGCAACCCGTACGACACGACGAAGCGAATGTGAATCTGGCCTGGCTCGGTGTCACCGTCGAGCGACAGCGAACGCGCGCGCGCATCGCGTTGCAGGCGGGAACGTCGGTGCAAGTCAACTACGCCAGTGAACCACGCAACGGCCCCACCAGCGGCCCGGAAGTCTCTCGGCTGCTTCAGGAGGCCGTGGTTGGCGTCAAACTGGCAGACAAGGTGTGGCTGGACGGGGGCGTATACTACAGCTACATCGGTCTCGAGAGCTGGTCGAGCGCAGACAATCTGGCGTACACGCGCTCACTCGTCGCCGACTACACGCCCTATTATCTGTCGGGGGCACGAGTCACATGGACCGTCACACCGACACTGACCGCCCAGTTCCACATCACCAATGGCTGGCAGAACGTTTCGGAGAACAATCGAAGCAAAGCCGTTGGCGCGCGATTCGACTACGCACTCTCGCCAGCCCTCACGCTGTCGTACGCCAACTTCATCGGCAATGAGCGTCCGCGTGGCCTTCGCAACGTGCTGCGCGTGTTCAATCAAGTGATGGCGAGAGGCACACTTCCTGGTGGTGCGCAACTGCAAGGGCAGTTCGATGTCGGGCAGCAGGATGGGAGCCACTGGTCTGGACTGTCAGCCATCGCGAAGCAGCCGATAGGCGCTCGCGTGGCGCTCGTGGCCCGAGTGGAACGCTACGCCGATCCCGATCAAATCATCATCGGAACCGACCGGCCATTCGGGTTTGTCGGCACGGGCGCCTCCGCTGGAATCGACGTCACGGTGGACACGGGGGTACGCTGGCGGTCTGAGCTCCGGGGCATTCGCACCTCGGAGGCGCTCTTCCCCGATGGCGCCGCCAGTCAGCCGACGCGAACCAATGGCGTCCTGGTCACGTCACTCAGCTTCGCGTTCTGAATCGCTGACCAGCGGCGCTCGCACCAGCGGGGACCGCGGCGCTATGCGAAAACCCGATCGCCCGTGTGTTGCTGCGTGGCCGCCGCACGGGCTGTGAGCGCGGCGCTCAATTTCAACGCCGTGGGCGTGGTGGCCAGCCCACCCAGCGAGGTACACCGATGCTCCCTCGGCATGCGCTCGGCAACCCGTTTCGCCGCGTCCACCACTTCGTCGAAGGGGATCATCGCGTCAAAGCCGGCGATCGACATGTTCGCACAGGAGAGTGCATTGCTCGCCGCAATGACGTTCTTGCCAAGGCACGGGATCTCGACGCGCGCCGCGACCGGATCGCAGATCAGACCGAGCATACTCTGCAGCGCCATCGAGGCGGCGCCGGTCGCCTGTGAGAGCGTGCCGCCGGCGAGGGTGACCAGCGCCGCCGCTGCCATCGCAGCGGCCGAGCCACCTTCCGCCTGACAACCGCCAACCTCGGCGGCGAACGTCCAGGGTCCGGCGATAAATACGCCGATCAACCCTGCCGCGAGCATCGCGCGCGCCATGTCGTCTTCGGTGCATTCCATCGCTTCACCAATGGCAATCACGGACGCAGGCAGCGCGGCGCACGCACCAGCGGTAGGCGCCGCAACGATCACACCCATGGCGCTCTTCACTTCCATGAGCGCGGTGGTGTACAACAGCGTTCGATTGAGCGCACCGACGTCAATCAGTCGGCCATCCCGTATCGCGTTGGCAAAGAGCCCGGCCTGTGCGCCGAGCAAGCGATCGGTGTACGTGGTTCCGGCGATCCCCTGGGCAATGGAACGACGGAGAATCCGCACGATGTCGAGCATCATCGCGTGCACCGTTGCCGCGTCGAGTGCTCCGCGCGCCATCTCATACTCCACCGCCCACTGCCAAAGCGGAATCTCGCGGCCCGCGTCGTGCGACATGAGTTCGGTGCAGGTGCGGAAGGGCAACACCGCATCCGGCAGCGAGCGCACGGGCAAGACCGGGTGCAGCGTGCGATAGCTATCGCCTACTGACCATTCCACCGTCGCACCACCGTCGAGCGACACGGAGGTCCCGTCGATATCGAGCACCTCGATCATCCCGCCGCCGGTCGAGATCGCGATCATTGTATGCCGTTCACGCGCATTCGAGAGCGCGAGACGGTACGTGTTGGGATGCGGGTCGTGCAGATCTGCGTAGTCGAACTCGGCCATGATCCCGGCCGCTTTCAGATGCGCCGGCGACAGCGGCAGTCGTTCGTCTGCTGCGTCCCAGCCCAAGAGTCCGCCGAAGAGCCCCATGTCGGAGCCCTGGCCCTGATGCGTGTTGGGCAGCGAGCCATGGAGATCGAACGTGATGCCAATGTGGTCGATGTCTCCACCCATCAGGTCCCGGGCAAGCCTGCCGATTCGCAGCGCCGCCGCACAGTGCGAGCTGGACGCGCCACGCATGACCGGACCAATCACGTCATTGAAAATGCTGATCGCCATGACGTTGCTCGAGACAGAGGGGGCAGCCGATGGATGATGGAACTGGTACGTGGGAAGCTACGGACTCCGCCTCGGGCGTCCAGAGGCCTCGCCAGCCTATGGTGCGAGCCCCGGCCGATGCCGTAACGTATGAGAGCGGTCGGACGCGATCCGGATACGAGCCATCTCCTCCCCAACTTGCCATGCATTCCTTCGCCACTGCGCTCCTGTTGGCATCGATGGTCACACGTCCATTCGATACCTATCCTCGCCAGCCTGTGGATGTGGAGCACTACCGCTTTGCGCTCACGCTGGCCGATTCAACCGATCGGATCGACGGGACCGCAACGATTCAGCTGCGCATGCTGACGGCGGGCGTGACTGCGGTCACGTTCGATCTCGCGGATGCTACCGATACACGGCAGGGCCGAGGGATGCGCGTGACATCGGTAACGCGCCAGGGCAACATGCTGCGCGTTTCCCACGCGGGCGATCACCTCGTCATCACACTTGATCGCGCGTCCGTCGCCGGTGAACGTGTCGAGCTGGTGGTACGCTACGCAGGTATTCCGTCTGCTGGGCTGCAGATCAAGCCTGACAAGTTTGGACAGCGGGCGTTCTTCTCCGACAATTGGCCGGATAAAGCGAGGCATTGGCTTCCCACCATTGACCACATCTCCGACAAGGCCACGATGGAGATGGACGTCACCGCGCCGGGACAGTATCAGGTGGTGTCGAATGGGCGGCGCGTGGAGCTGACGGTTCTTGCTGACGGAAGGCGACGCACCGTGTGGCAGGAGACCGCGCCCATCGCGCCATGGCTGTTCGTGCTCGGCGTTGCACGATTCGCGGTGCAACACGTTGGCGACTACGCCGGGACGCCGATTGAAACGTGGGTACTCGCGCAAGACCGTGAGGCGGGCTTTCATGACTTTGCCATCCCGACGCGCGACGCGCTTGCCTTCTACAGCGAGCGCGTTGGACCGTTTGCCTATGAGAAACTGGCCAACATCCAGTCCAGTGCCACCAGTGGCGGCATGGAAGCCGCATCCGCCATCATGTACAATGCGGCGAGCGTGACGGGAACCAGGTCGGTGCGCTGGCGCAACGTCGTCATTCACGAGATCGCGCACCAGTGGTTTGGCAATGCCGTGACCGAGAGCGACTGGAACGACGTGTGGCTCAGCGAAGGGTTTGCCACGTACTTCACGCTGCTCTTCATCGAGCATGCGTACGGCCGCGATGAATTTGTGGCCGGCCTTCGCGACTCGCGGAAGACCGTTCTGAGCGGCAACGCCAAGACACCGAACTATCGCGTGGTGCACGAGAACCTTGCAGACATGACGCAAGTCACCTCCGCGATGACGTACCAGAAGGGAAGCTGGGTGCTGCACATGCTCCGCCAGCGCATGGGCGATGACCGATTCTGGGCTGGCATTCGCGATTACTACGCGCGTCACATGAACGGCAGCGCGTCCACTTCCGATTTCCGAGCGGCAATGGAACGCTCCTCGGGACTGGACCTTGCGCCGTACTTTCGGCAGTGGCTGTATCGCGGCGGCGTGCCGCGCCTCGAGGCCCAGTGGGAGTGGGACGTGGTGACAAAGCAGGTCACCGTGGTCCTCTCGCAGACGCAGTCGGGTGAACCGTTCCAACTACCGGTCGAGATCGGCGTGGTTGTCGCCGGCAGTGCGCCGCGTGTCGAGCGCGTGGAGCTCACCGGTCGAACGGGGCGGTTCACCTTCACGTCACCGCTGGAGCCGTCCTCGCTGGTACTTGATCCAGAGGTCAAGCTGCTAATGGACGGAGCCGTCATTCGTGGAAGCGCAGGCGGACGGCGCTGAGAGCCGCAGAGGACTGAGTCGCGTTGGCGACACCCCACCTGCACGCCGTACCTTTCCCCGCTCCCTCTCCCTTTCGCCTCCAGGTCCTCCAGGTCTCCATGCACCGACTGCTCTTCAACGCCGCCTTGCTGGCCACCGCTTCAGCATCAGCGGCCAGCGCTCAACCGGTTTCCGTGACGCTCACCGAGTTCAAGGTGCGCCTGTCGAGTGACACCGTGAAGGCCGGCCCCATCACCTTTCGCGTGAAAAACTCCGGCAAAACCTCCCACAGTTTCTACGTTCTCGGCGACAACGTCGACAAGGGCACACCGGATATTGCTGCCGGACAGGAATCGTCGCTCACGGTGACGCTCAAGGCGGGCACATATGAGGTGTTCTGCTCCATGTCTGAGAACTCGCACAAGCTGGCCGGGATGACGCGACAACTGGTTGTACTGCCGAGCGACGGTCCAGCCGTACCCAGGAAACCCGAACGGTAGGGCATCCGAACGGCATGGTTCGCGCTGATGGCGGGGTGAAATGGGGAACGTGGGACTGCTCGCTCACCGCACTGGCGCGCCGGTTTCAGGGGCTGGGTTGATTGGCGTGAGCTCCGGGCACGCGCTTGCGCGAGCCAAAATGTCTGACGCATTCGCCACCATGCGTCGCGCGCGCGCGTCGCTCACGTTCCACGTGCGCCAGCCACCGGGTCGATCACCGCTCCACCGCTTCACCAGCCTGCGGGCAACGCGACAGCGTTCAGCGGGCGGAAGCTGGTCGAACTGCACCAGCAGAATGGGCACGGCGTCTGCGCTGAGACTGGTCAGATACGCGCCGTCGTACGTTGCACCGCTGTACGAGTCGCCGGCCAGCGCGCGAGCGATGTTAACCCTCGCAATGAGTGCGTGTGGATTCAGCAGGTGCAGCGCAGCCACGGTTGCGACGGCAGCAAGCGCACCGCCGAATGCGAAACGCTCCCGCTGTCCTCGCAGGACGGTGAACGTGAACCAACCGAGCAACGCGGTGAGCCAGGCAATCGCTGCGCTGCCGCAGAGCCGTGACTCGGTCAGGCCGTAGGCGTGCTGATACATGCGCATGCGAAACGCCGCCGATGCGATGACGCCGAACAGCAACACAACAAGAACGAGCATCGTCGCGCGGAGCACCACGGTCGACCGGCGCGTGTGCGGGGTTGCCGCCCAATCGGCCACGAGCAGGAGTGGCACCACCAGCGCGGCGCAGACGCCAAGCTCGAAGCATCCGCGTTTCGCGTACTCGGCGTAGCTGAGTCCCGGCGTCACCTCGATCAGGTTGGTGCCACCGAAGAGGTACTGCAGCTGCACCACCATGAAGGCGAGAAAGAGGCCATTGAGTATCCATAGCGCGACCGACACTTCCGCTGACGCGAGCGCGATCCTCGGGACGCGAAGGCGGGACATGGTGCTCGCATCGCTCACCAGCAGCGCGCGGGCGTATCCGGCGGTGATCCACGCGATGACGGCCGCAAATGCGACATGCTCTGCCAGCGGCTCCAGGTCGACCAGAAACACGCGCTGGATGACGCGCTCGAACATTGGGTCAGCATTCATCAACAGCGCGCTGAACATGAAGAGCGCGGGGACCGCGAGCAATGCGCCACGAAACGCAGTACGCAACGCGGTATGCGCGTACCCACGGGTGGCTCGCGAATGCGCACCGCCTGGGTCCGCCGTTTCCGCTGCACCACGGCCCCAGCCGATGGGACCAGCCAAGGCGAGTAGCGCCACGCGTACGAGGGCGAACGCGACGTCGCTCACCTGCGCATCCACCACCCTCACCGTCGCGGCGCGTCCCGCTGCCAACATGAGCAGCAGGACAGCAGAGAACAGGCCGAACACTGCCAGGGCTTCCGCATCGCGGAATACCAGCGCACAGGCAAACGTGAGCGCGCCGGCCACCAGCCACCACGCCTCGGCAGTGACACGGGCCGATCGCCGGCGCAGGAGCGCCGCTGTGACGAGGACGCCGACCGTCGCCCAGAGCGCGACGTTCAGGCCTGGGCGACCGGAAACGCGAATGAGCAGATCCGCGAGCACTCCAAGGGCGACAGCGCCGAGCAGTGCTGGCCGTCGCAGCGGGAGATGCTCGGTCAGAGGCATCGCGTCCGACTTGAGCGAGCCGAGGGGCATGTCGACTGCATCAAGCGCGGACGTCATGATGCAACCGCCGTGCTGTGCGCGACGTGGTGTGCGGTGTCAGGCTGCACTCGAACCAGGCCGCCGAAGCGGCGCACGCGTCGTACGAATTCTCCGACTGCAGCGGCGAGTGCGCCGGCGTCAAAGTCGGGCCACGCGACGTCGGTGAAGTACAGCTCCGCGTAGGCGCTTTCCCAGAGGAGGAAGTCGCTGAGGCGTTGCTCGCCGCCGGTGCGAATGACGAGGTCTACATCACGCCCGACCTGGTTCGCGGGCGAGGCGAGCGACTGCTCGAACGCCGCCCGACTGCTCGGCGCGTGTGCTGCGGCCTGTACGATGGCGTCGCGTGAGGAGTAGTCGATAGCGAGACGCAGCAGCAGACGGGTTCCGGCAGAGGTGGTGCGTTCGGCCGCCTCGATGGCATGA
>JANNEV010000056.1:0-2052 GCA_031379145.1 Gemmatimonadaceae bacterium | reverse complement strand
ATGCCGTCGGCGGCCGCCCACAGCATGTTGGCAACGGGAATGAGCAGCAGAGTGAACGTGAGCCCGATGCGTACCCGCGCAATCAGGACCTCGCCTTCTTTCCCCGCGTCAAGGAGGAACTGCTCCGGCTCATCCCAGAATCGCCCGGACGCCCCGTCGGATACCGTTGCTGACGCGATGGGGGTGTTCGACATGAAGGACGGGACGGCGTGACAACTCGACGAGCGGTCGAGCGAAGGGAGGGCGCGTTCGGGAATCCGGAACGCCTGCCACTGGATTCCAAACGATAGCCCTTGGGGTCGACCGGCGACAGCCGCGGATGATTCGCTCGCCTCAGTTTCGAGGGGCAGACAGCATCCGCGGGCTGGTCCGTCGAACTGTGACGTAGAGCACCTGCTCAGTTTGACAGAACTCGCTTCGTCCCGTACGCTTTTCGCCGATGTGAATTAACTCGACCTTAACCGGGCGACCCCTCGCCCTGGTCTGGCGGTCGCGGGCGTTGCCCGCAGCCGACGTTGCGCGGTCCCATCACTCTCAGGAGTCTGACATGCGTGCAGTGCGATACCTGACGTTCGCCGGCGTCGCCGCTCTCGCGGCCTGTGCGGAGAGTCCGACCCCCACGGCTCCGGAGCTCTCGCCATCGCTCAACGGCGTTGGCCTCGGGGCTCCGATCCTGTCGGCCAACACCGCTCAGGTCATCCCCGATCGCTATATCGTGGTATACAAGCCCTTCTACTTTATCGCGTCCAATCAGGCCGCTCGTCTCGTACCGGCGGGCGAAGGCACCCTGATCGAGACCTACGACGCGGCGTTGCAAGGGTTCGCCGCGGATCTGACGCCGGCGGGGTTGGCGGCGGTTCGTGCCCGCCCGGAAGTTGCGTACATCGAAGCGGACCAGGTGTTTACGAACACTGCCACGCAGACCGGAGCGCCCTGGGGGCTCGATCGAATCGATCAGGCGAATTTGCCGCTGAGTGGAACCTATGTCTACAACCAGACTGGCAGCGGCGTGAACGTGTACATCGTGGATACCGGCATTCGCCGCACACATGTGGAGTTCGGCACGCGTGCACGTATCGGATACTCCGCTATCGCTGATGGTCGCGGTACGGACGATTGCAACGGACACGGCACGCACGTCGCGGGAACTGTGGGAGGCAACACCTACGGTGTCGCCAAAAGCGCGACGCTGTACGCGGTTCGCGTGCTCGATTGCAATGGCTCTGGCACGACGAGCGGTGTCATTGCCGGCATCAACTGGGTCGCCGCCAATCGCATTCGTCCGGCGGTGGGGAATATGAGCCTTGGCGGCGGCTACTCGGCGGCACTCAACACGGCCGTCGCCAACGCGTCGTCCGCTGGTGTCACGTTCGTGGTGGCTGCCGGCAACAGCAACGCCAATGCGTGCAACTACTCTCCGGCGTCGGCACCAAGTGCGATCACGGTGGGCGCAACGAGTTCCAATGATGCGCGAGCCAGCTTCTCGAATTTCGGAACCTGCGTGGACATGTTCGCCCCCGGAGTGAGCATCATCTCCTCGTATTCCACGTCCAACACCGCCACCGCGGTGCTCAGTGGAACGTCCATGGCATCGCCGCACGTGGCCGGCGCCGCCGCCTTGTACCTGCAAACTGCTCCAACGGCGACCGCCGCACAGGTGGCCACCGCGCTCACCTCGAAGGCCACGCTGAACAAAGTCACCAACGCCGGCTCGGGCAGTCCGAATCGATTGCTCTTTACCGGTTCGATCGGTACCGTCGTCACGACCCCACCGGCGCCCGTCGCTGCCTTCACGTACTCCTGCGACGTCAACCGTCGCTGCACCTTCAACGGAAGCAGCTCGACGGGAACTGGCCTCACGTATAGCTGGACGAACAACGGAGTCTACCCGAAGACGGGCCTCACCGCCCTCTACGAGTGGGATGGGGCTGGTCAGACGCGGGTGATCGCGCTCACCGTCCGCGACAACCTCGGTCGGACGTCTGTGTCGTCCAGGTCCATCACCGTACCGTAACCCACGGTTGCGTCGCGTCGCGCGGTGCCCGGTTCGGC
>JANNEV010000028.1:0-11657 GCA_031379145.1 Gemmatimonadaceae bacterium | reverse complement strand
CCCTGCGGGGAAGAGATCAAGATCATAGGCGCCGCGATCACCCGGACCGCGGCAGGAGACGCCTACGTGTGCAATTTCAATCGGCGCTTCTGTGCAATTTCATTTCAGCACTGGCAGCCGCGTCCGCGGGGCAACTGACTCGAGCACTGCTCCAAGGTTCACCGGTACCGCGGAGCTCAGAGCGACGCAAGCTCAGAGCGCTTTTCGCGCGGCCAGCATCAGACCTGGATCATCACTGATGATCCCTTGCACCCCTCCTCGCCAAAGCCGAAGTGCCTGGCCGGGTTCGTTTATGGTCCAGACGTGTACGACGGTCCCGGATCCTCGCAACGCGCGAGCAAGCGCGAGAATGGGGACCGGAATTCCGTTGTGCCAAGGAGGGATGCAAAGGGCCGCAAACGGTTGTGCGCCGAGTCGTCGACGGAACAGGGCGGGCAGCAGCAGCGATGCGACCTCGCTGGAGTACGCGCCCATGGCGAAGCCCGCGCCGCGGAGCGGTCGCACCGCATTCGCGTCGAACCCCGCGACGATCACCCTCTTCGCCAGAGCGTGTCGTTCGATCGCGCGCTTTAAGGCGGTCGAGGCGGCCGGCGTCTTCAATTCGACGATGAACGGCAGGTCACGCGGCAGCGACTCCACCACTTCATCAAACGTGGAGACGCTTACCCCCCGATCGCGCCAGGGAAAGGTGCGTCCGCCATCTGGGGTGAACCGCGCGCCGGCGTCAAGGGAGCGGAGTTCAGCGAGCGTACGGCTCGCAACCGGACCAGCGCCGTTCGTCGTCCGGTCGAGTGTCGGATCGTGCATGAGCACGAGCGAACCATCGCGGGACAGATGCACATCGAACTCCACCCCATCGACGCCGAGCGCCACCGCCTCCAGCAACGAGGGCAGTGTGTTCTCCGGCGCGTGCACCCGATTGCCGCGGTGACCAATCACCGGTCGCGCTGAGGGATCGAGCAAGATCATTGGGAAAACATAGAACGTTCTTGCGAGCTGCGCACTTGCGTGGTCGTACACACACGGCGGGGCGATGCGCGGAATGCGCACCGCCCCGCCGTGGCGGCTCCCCGAACGAGGGAGCCTCCTCCATACGCGACTAGAACGAGTACTGCAGGCGGGTCATGACCAACCGTCCGATCTCCGGTACGCCTGGGAACGTGCGCACGCGGTTGTCAAACATGTTGGTGGCATTGACCGACCACAGCAGACGCTGCGAGCCAATATTGAAGCGCTTGGAAATCTGGGCGTCCATCGTGACGGCTTCGGGTACGTTTTCGTAGCAGAACGTGCCGGCCGCGGCCGGAGCGCACCGATTGAAGCCCAAGGCCGTCGGCGTCGATGTCGGAGCGCCTGGCTGTCCGGCCGCGATGGGGAACGCAACGTTCGTGGCATACACGCCCGAGTTCACCGGATACGCCTCGTTGTATCGCGTCCGAAGCTCGAAGCCCATTCCGTTTTCTTCGTTGCGGTACCGGAAACCGAACGAGCCGCGCGAGTTGGGCGAGTTCGACATGAGCGCCGATCCATTGCCTCCCGGAATGCCGTTGAAGACGTTCTGGCTCTGATAGCTATATGCGAGGTCGAACGTCAGACGATCCGTTGCGACCACGTCGGCCGCGAGATCCAAGCCGCGAACCCACAGTTTCTGCTTGGATGTGGTGTACGTGGCGTACAGCGCGTTGGCGCGGGTATTGGGATCGTTGAACGTGACGACGCCTAGCGGCACTGCGGCAACCGACGGCGTCAGCGCCCCCGCTACACCGTTCACAATCTGGCCGATCTGGGCGGCCGTTAGACCTAGTGCCGCCAGCTGAGGCCCGAGGTTGGCGCCCAACTGCTGACCAAGGTACCCGCCGAGCTGCACAGGATTGCCGAAGAAAACGCTCGGCGTGGAGAGCGCCGCTGAGGTACCGACGTCGCCGCGCTCCTGTCCCCACACGGAGACATCGTACCGGAAACGATTGCCGATGATGCCCTTATATCCACCTTCAAACGTGTTGTTGAAGGAGGCCGCCAGTGGCGAGATGTCCGCAAGGTCCCTTTGGGTGACCGGCGTGGTCGGGCTCGAAAGGAACGAGACCCGCGTGGCCAGTTCGGCGTTGGTCGGCCGACGGGTGGTGAGGAATGAGACGGCACCCGTGGCCAGCTGCGCCGCCACTGCAGCCGGCAAGCCGGCCTGCTGCAGCGCGCCCTGAATGCCGGGGGCCAAACGAGACCCAAGGGCCGTAATGGCGCCGGGGAAGGCCGATGCCGCACTCGCGCCCACAAACCCGCCGGAGCCGGCGAACGGTGACTTCATGCAATAGGCCTCGTACGCGCTGCTGCCGGCGCAGCCGCGATTGAACTGGAAGCCCTGCTTGGGAGGGTTTCCGCGAGCCACAATGTCGTAGCCAGAGCCGCCGACGTTGGGCGACTGGATGAGGTCGAGGAAGAACGAGAAGTTGGCCGGCGTCGAGAACGCTCGGTTGAACGTGAATCGGATGTTCTGGTTCGGGGTCGGCTTGAAGATGAGCGCCGCCCGCGGCGAGAAGAAATTGCCCTTGATCACGTTGTTGGCGTCGCCACGCGCCGCCAAAAGAAGTTCGATCTGCTTGGTCGGCTTGGTGCTGGACTGGATGTACGCGCCGTACTCAGTGACGTTGTCCACGGCTTCGTTTCCGCCGTTGATCGTGCCGCCGCTTCGCGGGTTGGTCCAGATGTAGTCGGCGCCGTAGGTGAATGTCTGCTTTCGCCCGATGTCGAAGCCGTGCTGGAGCTGGAGCGCAGCCACGCGCGACTGGTCCACGATCGGCTGACCGGAGCGCAGCAGGTAGGTGCCCTTGTCCGACGAGGAGGTGTCGTTGCCCGCATCGCTGCTGTTGATGAACGCCTGGGCGAACAGCTTATTCCAGCGGAAGCGCTGCTGCACGTTGAAGTAGGTCCAGTTCTTGATCTGCGTCGAGCCATTGGCGCCCGTGAGTTCCAGTCCGCTGCCAACCTTTGTAAAGCCGACCGTGGTGATGGCTTCGGTGTTCTCCGTTGGACGCACGTCCATGCGCGCTTCGGTGGTGTAGCGCTGCAGGTCGAAGTCACGCTGGTTCGCCTGCCCACGGCGTGAGGCGGGCACGTTGGGGGTGTTGGGGAACACCGCCGGTTCGGCGCGATCGTTGTACTCCCAGTCGCGGCCCTGCATGTACTCGCCAGAGACCTTGTACGCGAGCTTTTCGTTGACCTTGCCGGCGTGCCGCAGGCCGGTGCGAATGATGGACCGTTCGCCACCGTCAACGCTGATGGTCGTGCCCTGCGAGTTGAACGGCGACTTGGTAATCACGTGCAGCACGCCGTTCGCGCTATTCGGACCGTAGAGCGCCGACGCGGGTCCGAGCAGGACCTCCATGCGGTCGATGTCCTCGTTGGTGCCCGTCATCAGGAACGGTACGTTGACGCGAAGCGACGGCACGCCGGCGAAGCGATAGTCCTGCAGCATCAGCATCGCGCCGCTGAAGGCATTGTTGAAGCCGCGGGCGACGACGTTGGCCTGCGCAATACCACCCCGGTTGATGTCTACGCCCGGTGTATTTCGCAGATGGTCGGTGACGGTAATGGCCGGCCGCTCGGTGATCTGTTCACTCGTCACGATGGAAATGGACGCCGGCGCGTCAAGCGCCTTTTCCGGACGACTGCGGCTCGCCGTGACGACGGTCTGTGTGAGCTGCGTGGTCTTCTCGTTCAGCGCTGCGTTCAGTACTGCGCCAGGCCGAATCCCCGTAAAGGCGCGCGCCTGATATCCGAGCGAGCGGATGGTGACGGTGTACACGCCATCCGGCAAATTGACCACACGGTACGCACCCTCGGCGTTGGATATGGCGCCATAAGAGACGCCACCAGTGAGCTGCGCCTGCACTTGCGCATTTTCGAGGGGGCGACCGCTGACCGCGTCGGTCACCTTACCGGTGATGGCGCCGGTTTGCGCCGCCAGCATAGCCGCGGCAATGGGAATGGCGGCCAGCGCCGCCAGCGTCGAGAACAGGACGCGTCGTACTCGGGGGACGAACATCGCACACCTCAGAGGGAGGAAAGGAACAGCGTGTGCCGCAGCAGCTCGCGGGAGGGAGGCGAGCACCACCAGTTAGTTGGGCGTATGTTGGGCGCTCAACCGCGCAGCGTCAATATCTGTTTACGATCCGCAGATACGATCGAGGTCCTGAACGCCAACGAGCACGTCTCGTGGGCGGGAGCCGCCTTCAGAAGGGGCAAGCACGCCGGCCTCCTCAAGTTGATCAATAATGCGGGCCGCCCGCCCGTAGCCGACCTTGAGGCGACGCTGCAGAAGCGAGGTGGAGCCCTGTCGATGCTGAATGACCACTTCGGCCGCCTCACGAAAGCGCGCGTCGCGATCCCCGTTCGATCCCTCCGCATCATCGTCTCCGTCTCCGGCGGACTTGGCCTCCAGCGCCCGCACCGCTTCCAGAATATCCGGCTCGCTGGTCGGCATCGCGCCCCCGGCCGGCTCGGCAGCGCGTCGCGCGGCGGCATCACCGTACCAGCGAAGCAGCTTCTCCGTATCCTCGCTGGAGAGATAGGCACCCTGCAGCCGAGACGGCTCGGACTTACCGGGAGGGATGAACAGCATGTCTCCGTTTCCGAGCAGCGCCTCAGCGCCTGCACCGTCGATGATCGTCCTGCTGTCGATCTGCGAGGCCACTCGAAACGCGATCCGACACGGGAAGTTGGCCTTGATGAGGCCCGTGATGACATTCACGCTCGGCCGCTGCGTGGCCAGTATGAGATGAATGCCGATGGCACGCGCCTTCTGCGCGAGCATGGCGATCGGGGTTTCGACCTCACCCTGCACCGTCATCATCAAATCAGCCATCTCATCGATCACCACAACGATGTACGGCAGGATATCGCCGGAGTAGGTGCGATCTTCAAAACCGACATCGGGGCGCTTGGGGGTTTGCAGTGGCGGACCTTCACCAGCCTGCTGTTGCTGCACTCGCTTGTTGAACTCCTGCAAATTGCGACACGCGTTCGCTTCCAGGAGACGGTAGCGGTCCTGCATTTCCATGACAGCCCACTTGAGCACGGCGGCCGCATCGCGGTTGTCCGTGATGACCTTGTGCCGCAGATGCGGGAGCGCGTTGTAGACGCTCAGCTCCACCATTTTGGGATCCACCATCAGGAAGCGCAGCGTCTTCGGCGTGTGACGGTAGGCTAAGCTGGTAATGATCGTATTCACGCAGACCGACTTGCCCGATCCCGTGGCACCGGCAATCAGCAAATGGGGCATCTTGGCGAGATCGGCAACCACGGCGTGTCCCTCCAGATCCTTGCCGAGCGCGATCGGTAGCGCTGCGCGCGCCTGCTGGAAATCACGCGATTCCAGCACTTCGCGAAGCACGACCATCTCCGGAGTCGGGTTCGGCACTTCGACACCAACAGCACCGCGCCCGGGAATCGGCGCCACGATACGAATGCTCGCCGCACGCATCGCCAACGCCAAGTCATCCGCGAGTGTCGCGATCTGTCGAACCTTCACACCGGCGGCGGGCTCGATTTCGAACTGCGTGACCGTTGGGCCGCTCGTGCGCCCGACCAACTCGCCGTCCACTTTGAAGGTGCGCAGCGTCGCCATCAGCTTCTCGCCCGCCAGATCCAACTCGCGGCGGCCGAGATCCGGATTGCGTGAAGGGGCAGCGGTCAGCAAGTCCGTTGGGGGAAGCTCGTCGCTGATCGAGTCCAGCGCTCCTGCCTCCAGCCCGAAATCGAACGACAAATCACGGAGACCATCTTGGCGCGGTTTCCGAGACTTCTTATCCGAAGCGCCGCGCAGGCTGGCGTCCGTGCCGTCGGCGCCTGATGCGACCGTCAGTCCATTCAGCACATCTCGCACCAAGGCTGGCTCGATGGCGGGCATCTCCTCGGGCGGAGGCGCCAGTCGTTCAGCCAGGGTCGACGGAAGAGGCTTCGCCGGCTTCGACGGTGCAACGGACGCGTCGGGCTGAACAGGTTCGCGGCGGCCGGACCCAATCAACACGCGAATCGGATTCCAGCGCAGCGTCGCCACCGTGAGTGCGCTCGTCGCCAGTACAAAAAGAATCCAGGCACCCGCAGCGCCGAGTCCCTTTCGCAGATAGTGCGCGACGAAACCGCCCCACAACCCCGCCGCGTCGCTGGCCGCCGGCTCTCCACCGAGCGCCGAGCCGATCGCCACCGGCATCAGCGCGACGGTCCCGGCAAAGAGCACGCCCCATTCTCGCGCATCTTCGACGTCTCGGCGAAGTCGACCGAATAGCACGAGCGACACAAACAGACAGCCAACCGCAACAAGCACGGCTCCCGGCATTCCGACGACAGTCACTAGAGCGCATCGCGCCCAGGTTCCCGCTGGCCCGAACGCTCCGGTCGCATCGAGGCAGCCTCCGTTGAGCGGCACCCGCTGGAAGATGAGTGACCCGGCGAGGAACACGGCGAACAGCAACAGCCCGATTGCCGCGATCTCGCGGCGCATGACTCGCGATTCCATGAGCTAGCTGCTCCGCGCTGTGGTGCGCAGTGCTCGAAACGGACGCAACGATCCGTTGGTGGACAACACCGCGACAGGTATGGCATCCGCCGCGAACGCGCACGCAACATCCGCTTCGAAGCCCTCAGCGCGAAGGTGCAACGCATGCGCGGCATCGTTCGCCAAGCGTGCGACATCCTCGCGATACGGCTGCTCGCAGGCCAGCGCCACTTGCGCGCTGTCGGAAAGACGGGCGTCCGCACGGGCGGAGCGCAGGCCACGCACCAAACGCCCGGCACACACCACATCCTCGAGCGCGGGTAACCCGTCGGTGCCGGAGCACACTACGGTGACTGCGCGCAGTCGCGAGTCCTCCTGCAACAGCTGACACACCGAAGCAACCGTCTCGGTGACGTTGACGAACGCTGCAAAGAAGCATGCGTGCGCCCCGCGCATGGCAACCAACGCCGCCGTGCCATTCGTGGTCGTGAACAAGATCGTACGTCCCTCCACCGCCTCCCGTACGTACTCGAGGGGCGAATTGCCGAGGTCGAATCCGGTGATGCGCCGTGCGCCACGCTCCCCAGCCAGGCAAAACGGCAGCGCCGTCTGGCGGTAGCTCCCCTCGGCCCGACGCGTCTCCTCGACCGTGCGAAACGGATGCACCGCCGTGGCCCCGTTCGCCAGCGCAACGGCCACGCTCGTGGCAGCGCGCAGCACATCGACTACCACCACCACGTGCTCGGCCACGTCGGCGGGCGCATGGAGCGCCTCGCCGAGCAGCACGTGAACCCGCACTATCCGGGGTCCTTGAGGAGCTCGGCGCCTTCCGCTTCAAGAAACTTCGTGTGCACCTTTCCAGCCTGAAAATCCGGGTGCTGCATCACCCGCGCCAGAAACGGAATGGTGGTCTTGACGCCTTCAATAACGAAACTTTCGAGTGCGATCTGCATGCGCTTGAGCGCCTCTTCACGATCGGCGCCCTGTACGATGAGCTTGGCAATCAGCGAGTCATAGAATGGCGGCACGGTGTAGCCGGCGTACGCATGCGTATCCACGCGGACGCCGGGACCGCCAGGCTGATGAAACGTCTCGATGCGGCCCGGGGACGGCTGGAAGTTCCGGGACGGATCCTCGGCGTTGACGCGGCACTCAATGACGTGTCCACGGAATGGCGGCAGCGACTTTACCTTCAGCTCGTATCCCGCCGCTACGCGGATCTGCTCCTTGACGAGATCAACACCAGTGAGCATCTCCGTCACCGGATGCTCGACCTGAATGCGAGTATTCATCTCCATGAAGTAGAACGAGCCATCCTCATCGAGCAGCATTTCGACTGTGCCAGCGCCGATGTACTTGATGGCAGCCGCACCACGAACAGCCGCTTCCCCCATTCGCTCGCGCAACTCGGGGGTCATGACCGGACACGGTGCTTCCTCGATGAGCTTCTGGTGTCGACGCTGCACCGAACAATCGCGCTCGCCCAAGTGAATCACATTGCCGTGTCGATCGCCAAGTACCTGGAACTCCACATGCCTCGGCCGCTCGAGGAACTTCTCGACGTACACATCGCCATTGCCGAAGGCGGAGAGTGCCTCTGACCGAGCCAGCTGGAAGGAGCGTCCGAAGTCCTCAGGGTCGCGCGCGACGCGCATGCCCTTTCCGCCACCGCCGGCGGCCGCCTTGATGATGACAGGGAAACCGATGTCCTTGGCAAAGCTGAGCGCCTCTTCGACGTCTTCCACTGGGCCCGGGGAGCCTGGAACGATGGGCACGCCCACCTCGGCCATGGCACGCCGAGCGGAAGCCTTGTCGCCCATGATCCGAATCTGATCGGGGGTCGGCCCAATGAAGGTGATCCCGGATGCACGGCACGTCTCCGCAAACTCCGCATTCTCGGCCAGAAAGCCGTAGCCCGGATGAATCGCATCAGCGCCAGTGATTTCGGCCGCCGCGATCAATCTTGGAATCTTCAGGTAGGAGTCGCGGCCGGACGGCGGGCCGATGCAAACGTCGTCGTCGGCGAAGCGAACGTGCAGGGACTCCCGGTCGGCCTCGGAGTACACGGCGACCGTTTGGATGTCGAGCTCGCGGCACGCTCGGATGACGCGGAGTGCGATCTCTCCGCGATTCGCGATGAGCACCTTTTTGAACATGTCGTTGGGCAGGGATCCGGCATCGCGACCGGCGGCAGACACCGTCGGTCGCTGAGGCAGCCGCTTCGCGACTTGCCTCGTGACGAGCCACGGAGAATGGTGGCGAGGTCCCCGGTCCGCCGCTAGGTCAGGAGCGTGAACTGCCCTGTCTGAAGCCATCCCAGCTGGCATCGCTGGCGCCATCCACCCCTTGTACCCGCAGGCCGAACTCGGCGGGGTTGGTCGCGTAAAACAGGGCATTCTCGTACGAGATGACCCCGCGCGAGTACCAGTTCATCAGCGACTGGTCGAAACTTTGCATGCCGTACGCCACGCTCCCTTCCTTGATCAGGTCGGGGATGTTCAGCGCGGCGGAGAGGTCACGAATCTGGTCCGCGACGGCCTCGGTATTGACGAGCACCTCGCACGCGGGCACGCGACCCGGTTCGTCTTTTCGCGGTACCAGGCGCAGCGAAACCACGGCCGAAAGCGCATTCGCGAGGGCGAACCGCACCTCGTTCTGCTGGTGCGGCGGATAGAACGAGAGCATGCGGTTGATGGTCAGCGTCGCGTTCGTGGTATGCAACGTCTAGAAGACCAGGTGGCCCGTGCCCGCAGCCTTGAGGGCGACGTCGAGCGTCTCGAGATCGCGGATCTCGCCGATCATGATGACATCGGGATCCTGACGCAGCACGCGGCGAAGCGCCTGCGCGAACGCGGCGGTATCTGTGCCAACCTCACGCTGGTTGATGTGACTGAGTGCATCGCGATGCACGAACTCGATCGGGTCCTCGATCGTGATGATGTTCGCCGCGCGCCGCTCGTTGATGTGATGTACCATCGCCGCCAATGCGGTGCTCTTTCCCGAGCCCGTCACTCCCGTCACCAGGACGAGCCCACGCGGTTTGAGCGCGATTTGCTCAAGGACCGGTGGCAGGTTGAGTTCGCGAATTGTGGCGGCCGCGTGCGCGATCGCGCGCATGGCGAAGGCCACGGTTCCCTTTTGCTGGTACACGTTGACGCGGAAACGTCCGATGCCAGGCACGTTGATGGCGAAGTCGGCCTCACGCATTTCCACGAATTCCCGCAATTGCGCCGGAGGCAACAATTGCTCTGCCAACGTCCGCAGCTCCTCGGGACGCATCGCGGGCATGGCGAGAGGTACGAGGTCTCCGTGCAAACGGAGTGTCGGCGGGCGCCCAACCTTGAGGTGCAGATCGGACGCACCTTCCCGAACCATACGCTGCAGCGCCGCCTTCAAATCCAGCCCCGCCGCAGGTGCCGCGCCGATCACGGCGTCGGAGACCATCGTCATGTCATAACGTCTCAGCCGTTCGGATCCACCCGATAGAGCACCTGTCCGTATTCGACAGGATGCGAGTCCGTCACGCCGAGCTCTCGCACAACCCCGTCGTACTCGGACTCGAGCTCATTCATGATCTTCATCGCCTCGATGATGCAGACGATCTGCCCCTTGCTGACGCGGTCCCCAACGACCACGTACGGCTTCGCCCCCGGCTCGGGCGCAGAGTAGAACGTTCCCACCATTGGCGACTTGATCTCGAGAAGGTTCGCCTTCGGCACCTCGGCCTTCGGTGCCGTGACGACGCCCTCTTCGGCAGGACGCGCCGGCGCCGCGATGGGCAACACGGCCGGCAGGGCCACCGGCGCCGCGACCGAGACGGCCGCGTTGCGCTGCTGCGGACTCTTCGAAATTCGAAGCTTCATGCCCTTGTCCGTGGAGATCTCGACAGAGTCCACCGAAGAGCCGTCGAGCATCTCGATCAGCTTCTTGACATAGCGAAGATCAATCATGGCGGGAGGAGGTCGCGGGAACGGGAAAGGTCCGCTCGCAGCCAGGCCGGCGGCGCGAAGAGACCATCTAGATGAAACGGTCGCCTGGCGGCGACCAACGAACGCTATCGGTCGATCTCACGTAACTCGCGGGAGAAATGTGTGAGCATCTCTGGTCCGCCGTCCAGCAGCCGCACGTTATCCTCGATTCGAACGCCGCCCCAGCCCGGCACATACAAACCGGGCTCGATCGTGACCACTGCACCAGCTGGCAGCACCGAATCAACAGTTTTTGCGAGACGTGGCGCCTCGTGCACCTCGAGCCCGATCCCGTGCCCGAGCGAGTGTCCGAACCCCGCGCCAAACCCGCGGTCGTGAATGTAGTCGCGCGCGAGCGCATCTGCAGCCTTCCCTTGCATTCCAACCCGAATCGCGCCCGAAGCAATCCTGTTTGCCTCCTGAACAATCCCGTAAACCTCGCGCTGCCTCGGCGAAGCCGGCCCGAGGACAACGGTGCGGGTAATGTCGGAACAGTACCCCTCGTATACCGCGCCAAAGTCGAGGAGGAGGAGATCGCCGCGCGAAAGACGTCGCTCGCCAGAGCGCGCGTGGGGGAGTGCGGCGCGAGGGCCGGATGCTACGATGGACGGAAACGGATACCCCTCACTGCCCGCGTTGCGCAGCTGTTGCTCAAGCAGGCCGGCAACCTGCGTTTCCGTCATTCCCGCGTGCACCTCGGGCAGCGTCTTCGCGAGCGCCTCCTCTGCGATGTCGATCGCGCGCTTGATCTTCTGTACTTCGTCATCGTCCTTCGAGACCCGAATCGCTTCGACCACGTCAGACGTGGGCCGCCACTGCCATCGCCCGCCCTGCTCAAGCAATCGCTGAAAATCGCGATGCGCGAGGTGCGGCGACTCAAATCCCGCGCGGTTGACACCCGGAAACGAGGCCAACGCCAACCAGAGTCCCGTCCATAGACTGGACTCCTCGATCCGAATCGAGGTGGGGTTGCCTACCTCATCCTTCACCTGTGTGGCGTAGCGGAAATCCGTGAGGAGTAGGCAGTCGCGTGCCGTGACCACCACCAGCGCATTGCTGCCGGAAAAACCGGTCAGGTAGCGAATGTTCGCCAAACTCGACACTAGCAACGCGTCGAGGTCGGCACGCCCCAACGCTTCGCGCAAGGCCAGCAGGCGTGTCGGTCGCGAATCCATGGCCGCGCGCTTGAGGGTCAGGCG
>JANNEV010000007.1:0-2399 GCA_031379145.1 Gemmatimonadaceae bacterium | reverse complement strand
CTCGTCGCCGGAACAGCCCCCCAGCGAACCGCAGCGCGCCCTCTCCGAGATCGAGGTGGACTCACTGGCTGAGCGAGATCCGCTCAGCGAAGGTCCGGCGTATCCGCAGGCGCTGCTTGATGCCCGTGTGGAAGGCGTGGTGATCGCGCGATTCGTCGTGGACACAAACGGGCGCGCGCTGGAGTCCACATTCACGGTGTCGCAGAGTACCGACTCCGGCTTCACGCACGCGGTCCGCGCCGCGCTGCCCCGCATGAAGTACAAACCCGCGTGGGCCTCTGGCAAACTCGTTCCGCAGTTGGTGGAGCAGAGTTTTGCGTTTCGCATTGCGAAGCCAGAAAAGACCGCGCGAGAAGTCGCGCTGAACTAGGGCGCTGCCGTCGCCTTGCGAATGGCCGCATACATGGCCGCGCTGTCTTCAAGAAAGCTTCCGGTGAGCGACCAGAGGACCCGGCCGTCGCGACCGATCAAATACGTGGAGGGCAAGCCGCTGACGCCGTACTGTGCAGAGACGCGAGCATCGCGGTCGTGCACAACGGGAAACCGACTCCCCTGCGCAGCCACGAACTTGGTCACCTTTTCCGATCCGCCCTGATCCACGCTGACGGCAATAACGCGCAACCCGCGAGGCTCGTGCTCGGCGCGCATGCGTTCCAGCTCCGCGAATTCTTCCTTGCACGATCGGCACCAGGTTGCCCAGACGTTGACCAGCGTGAGCGAAGAGCTGGCACCGCCGAATGACACGGCCGACCCGTCAAGTGCGGCTGCGGTGTACGATGGCGCAACGCTGCCGGTGACCACAGGCGGCGGCCGAACCACACGAGCAGCGGGAGCGTCTCCGCTTGTGCTGCATGCGACGACCGCCACGCTCACTACCATGAGCACATTCACACGAAGCGCGTTCATGGCCGGGCCCGTCCGACGCTATCGGTCGGCGGGGCCGCAGCGCCACGTGACCGCACCAACTCTGTCAGCGCCTTGGCGCGAACGCTTTTCTCTTCGTCCGCGAGATAGCGCACCATTCGCTCACCGGCTGGCAGGCGAATGCCGATGCGATTTCCGTCGGGGGGAAGTGGACACGTGGTGAACGCCGAGAACGCGCAGTCAGGATTGTAGGCGTAATTGAAGTCCATGACGACCACGTTGCTAGCGGTGTCGAGCGCTGCATGCAGAAAACGGAAACCGTAGGTCTCCTCACCGCTGGTCTCGTCGCTGAAGGAGAAGAAGAGGTCGGTCGGGCCGGTGCCGGTGTACGCCGTGAGATCCACCACAGCGTCGCCGAGTGTTATGCGAACCGTTCCGACGATGATGTGCACTTCGGCGACTCCCGCGGTCGTGGCGACAGCGAGCGTTTCAGGCTTCTCGCGACGGATGAGTGTTCCGGCAAACCGCCACGCAGAGTCATGCGGGAAGTATTCGAGCGGAGCCATCTGCCTGGCGATGGCCTCCGGCGACACGCGCTCGGCGTCCCAGGCGCGCACGCCGAGCGAATCCACACGTTGGACGATACGAAACCCCGCTGTGCCCACCGACACGATTGACGGCTTGGGGCCTGCGTCTGTGCGAAGCTCCTGACCGGCGGCCGGCATGCTGTCGATGGTCACCAACGCACCGACGGCTGGTTCGAATCGCACGGCGTTTCCCGTGCGGAGCAGAACGCCAACGTTGGGGGGCACGTCTCGCCCCTGCAGCCTCACCGCATTGGTCGAATCACTGCCGATCGAACTCGTGCCCTGCTTCAGCCAAGTGAGCGCCGTGTATGACATTGGGCGGCCAGGTGTGGACAGGAAGGCGGTTCGTTTTGCCCTCCACTCGCTCCAGCTCACTCGCTGCGCCTCGAGCGTGACCGGCGGTAGCCGAGGCGTCGCGTCACACGCGGACAACGCGCCGACCATGCTGAGGCCGACGAGAACCCTGTGCAGGCACGGAAAACCCATGGCACAGGTGCTGGACCCAATAGGAGACACTGCCGACATGATGAGCTGGAAATGGGAGCGGCGCGTTGTGACGCCAGGAGTACCGCAACTCGAACCCACGGTGCGGCGCGCACGCGAACGTGTCAAGCCATGTCCCGCAACGCACCACGAGCCGTCGTCAGCTTCGACGACGGCTCGTGGCGTACCGGGAGTGGAACGACGACTCAGTTGAACAGGTACCGCACACCCAACTGCATGCGCCAGACATCGGCGAGACCCGCCGTGTGCTGATACGTGGTATTGAGCAGATTGGTACCGAAATTGCGCAAGCGATACTGCAGCGCACCGCTGGCATCCGCGCCCAGAGGAATCAGTGGGGTATTGGATACCAATCGATCACCGGCACCCCACTTCTTGTTCAGCAGATTGTCGAGGTTGATAATGTCAAAGCGGAGCGCGATGGTGTTGCGCTTGCCGCCCACG
>JANNEV010000722.1:0-14901 GCA_031379145.1 Gemmatimonadaceae bacterium | reverse complement strand
GGCTTGCTTGATATTGCGCCGTGGCCCTGCGTGATTTCGCGAACTGCCGACGTGCGCCAGCATCGCGCTCCCGCTCCCCTTTACGTTCAGCGTTATGCAACTGCCCCGTAGCACCACCCGCAGCATCCTGAGTTCACTGGCCACTGTATGAGTGCGGACGCGGACGGCACGCACAAACTGTGGGGAGGGCGATTCGCCGGCGGGCCATCGCCGCTGCTGGATGCACTGAATCGGTCTATCGGCACTGATTTTCGTCTCTGGCCCTTTGACGTTCGTCTGTCGAGCGCGTGGGCGCTGGCGCTCGGCGAGGGCGGCGTGCTCACGCACAACGAGGCCGACGCGCTGCGCGATGGACTTGATCGCGTCGCCCAGCGGCTGGCCGACGGTGCACAGCCCGTGGCCACGGACGAAGACATCCATACGATGATCGATCGATTGCTGCACGAAGAGGCTGGCACGGTCGCCTCCAAGCTGCATACCGGACGTTCACGAAACGATCAAGTGGCGACCGCGTGCAGGCTCTGGACCATGGATGCATGCTCGCGTCTGGACCGGGCCGTACGGGAGCTGCAGGCGGCCCTCCTCATGCAGGCCGAAACGCTGACCGAGTCCATGCTGCCGGCGTACACGCATATGCAACGCGCGCAACCGGTGAGCGGCACGCACTGGATGCTCTCGCACTTCTGGCCCCTGCACCGGGATCGTACACGTCTTGAGGCCGCGCAGCGCGGCGCCGGCACGATGCCGCTGGGATCGGGGGCGATTGCGGGCTCCGCCTTCCCCGTCTCTCGCCTGTTGCTGCAACGTGAACTGGGGTTTGGCGCGATCTCGCAGAACAGTATCGATGCCACGGGTGATCGCGACTTTGTGGCCGAGACGCTGTTTACCTGCGCCATGATCGCTGCGCACTGCTCCCGACTTGCCGAAGACGTCATCATGTACGGCACCAGCGAGTTCGGGTTCGTGAAGTTCGGTGATGGTTTTTCCACCGGATCGAGCATGATGCCGCAGAAGCGCAACCCGGACGTGTTCGAACTGGCCCGCGGTTCGGGCGCCCGCGTCCTCGGCGACCTCGTGGCGCTGATGGGCACGATCAAGGGGCTGCCCAGTGGCTACAACAAGGACCTGCAGGATGACAAGCGCGCCATGTTCAATGCGGTCGATACGCTGTTGCTGGTCCTCCCGGCGGTGGCGGGCGCCGTGGCCGAACTGACGTTCAACACCGAGCGCATGCGGGCCGCCGTATCAAGCGCCATGATGGCGACCGATCTTGCCGACTATCTTGTGCGCCGCGGGTCGACGTTTCGTGAGGCGCATGCGGCCGTCGGATCGCTCGTGCGGCAGGCTGAAGAGGCCGGCATCGAGCTGGACCAGATTGCCATGGATCGAATTCTCGTGGCGCACCCGCTCTTCGACGTCGACGCAAAGCACGCGTTGAGCGCAGCCGCATCGCTCGAGAGTCGCAACATCGTGGGTGGCACCGGTCCGGAGGCGGTGACGCTACAGCTACGACAAGCGCACGACAGCCTGACCATGCCGCCGCTGAGCGCCGAGTTCTCCCGCGCAACCAACACCGAGGGTGGCGCCTGAGTCCCGCGTCGCCGCCAGGCGTGCCATCGGCGCCTCTGCTGGCCTCCGTCGACGGTGTGATCTTCGACTGTGATGGCGTGCTGGTGGACAGCGAGCGCATCTCCAACGGCGTTTGGGCCCGCCTGCTCACCGAGATCGGGCTTCCCATGACCACCGAGCAATCGTTGGGCATTTTCATGGGCAACTCGATGACGCGATGTGTCGCGATCGCCACCGAGATGCTTGGCCACGCGCCTCCCGGCGACTTGCTCGACCGATTCTCCGTGGACGTGACCGTGGCGCTTGAACGCGACCTGCAACCGGTGGCGGGAATCTTTGCGCTGCTGGACCTCATGGACGCCGCCCGCATTCCCTATGCGGTCGCGTCCAACGGCGAACACGCCAAGATGCAAACGACGCTGGGCAAGACTGGCCTCGCAGCACGCTTCGACGGTCGGCGCTTTTCGGCCATGGAGGTGGCGCGGCCCAAGCCAGCGCCAGATCTGTTTCTGCACGCGGCCACACGCATGAACTTTGCTCCGTCGCGAACCATCGTGGTGGAAGACAGTCCGCTCGGCGTGCTCGGCGCCACGACGGCAGGAATGACCGTCGTCGGCTATGCCGAGCTCGTTTCGGCAGACACGCTTCGGGCTGCGGGAGCCGTCACAACAGTGCATCGATTGATCGATGTTGCGGGGTTGCTTGGGCTCTCCGTCCCAGCGCAATAGCGCGCATCGCTTGACGAGCCCCGGGGCATGACGAGAAGTTCGCTGCAAGCGTCACCACGTCCGTTTCTCTTCATCTTCGGCAAACCATCCATGACACGTCGCTCTTCGTTGGTCGATGCCTTGCGTGTTGCGACCGCGTCACTCGCCATCGCCATGCTCGTCGCACCCGCTCGTACCCTGTCCGCGCAGGCCGCCAGCTCAACCTTCATCAAGGGTGACCGTCTGGCGTCCGTTGGCGTGATGACCGGCGGCGACTACGACGGCACCGGCGTCGGCGCGATGGTGGAGTGGGGGGTGGCCTCGCTGACGTCGAAAGTACAACTCGGTCTTGGCGGATTCGTGGGCGTCCAGCGCAACAGCGATGGCATCGGCTCAGTCAAAGTCAGCACCACGGTCTTGCCGCTGATGGCGACCGGCAACTTGCATTTCGCGCTTCCCGATCAGCCGAAACTGGATCTGTACGCCGGCGCCAGCCTCGGCTTCATTCGCGCCAGTGGCGATGTGTCAGGCGTAAGCGGAGGTTCATCCAGCAGCACCGACACGGCCGTAGGCATTCAAGGTGGCGCGCGGTACATCGTGGCCTCGAAGCTCAGCGTCGTTGGTCAGGTGGGGCTGGGTGACCTGCCGCTTATTTTCGCCGGCGTGTCATTCAAGTTCTGAACAACGGCCGGTGGGCAACGCACGCACACCGAAGTTGAACCGTTGCTCCGATACGAAGTACCGCTTCACCCCGAAGCCAACCGTGGTCACGGCTCGTCGTGAGGGGCCAAGCAGCCACTGGTACGCGCCTTCGACCGCAACAGAGGGAACGGTAGTTCCAGCGTCGAAGCGGAAGCCAGTTGTCGCATGTCGTTACAGTTGGTGTGTACCAGCTATCGTCGCTGCAAGAGCGCACGCGCGGTCATCTGCCCGCCTCTAGCCGCACCTTCGAGCGAACTTGAATGCAGCACTTCGCTGGCCCGCCAGAGTCCCGGCAAACCGGACGCAATCGTGGGACGTTGATCACGCCAGCCTGGAGGCTGAGCAAACTGCGCGTATGGTACACGCCAGATTGACAATAGGGTCAATGTGGTGCCCGTTCGAACTCCCGCGGCCGCGGCCATCGCGGCCAGCTCACGTCGCGCAGCCTGATCCAGCAGGTCGTCGGGAAGGGTGGCGGCCTCTCCGAGCACAGTCGCTGCCAGCAGCTGGGTACCGATGGCGTATTCCGGGGCCACATCGGTAAGCGTGACCGCATGACTGACGATCGCCGATGGATCCGCGTTGAGCCACAGCGCCTTTCCGGGAATCGGGGACTGCATGGCCGTGTAGTAGAGCGTGGTGCAACCGCGCGGCGCACCGGACGGTGCATGGAGCGCCACGCCGATCGTGCGCGCCAGCGTTGTTGCGGCTGGCGGGTCGGTGGCCAGCACAACATCGGCGGCGTCAAATCGGCTGCCGTCGTCCAGAAGCACGCCTGATGCGCGCCCGTCGTTGGAGCGTATTGCCGTCACCCCCACGCCGATGCGCACGGCCTCGCGTGGCAGCTGCGCGGCGAGCTGCGCGCTGATGGCACCCATCCCGTGCGCCGGAATCACAGTGTCGCCGGCGGCGAGCATCTTGAATGTAAAAAGCAGTATGGACGCGTTCGTTGCCAGCGTCCGATCCAGCAGGATGCCACCGTAGAACGGCGAGAAAAACCCGTCAATAGCGGCAGCACCGAACCCGCGAGACTCGAGGAACGCACGCGTGGAGACGTTCGCATAGCGCGCGCTGAAACACTCATCGACGGAGAGCTGCTGCGCCAAGCGCCGCAGCGCCAGCAATCGCAGCTTGTCTCCCAAGGAGACCGCGCGTGCCAGTACGGTATCAAGCAACAGTGCCGGATCGCGCAACGCGTCGCCGATGAGCGACACTCGGCCGTTACGCACGATTCGCGCCGCCGGTTGGAACTTGCGCAGCTCCAGATCGTGGAAGTTCAGGTAACTGGCAAGCGTCTCGTACGCCGTGAACAGCACCTGAAATCCGTGATCCACGATCGCGCCATGTATCAACGATGAGCGAACGCGGCCGCCAACCTCCGAAGCGGATTCAAGGACGACGACCGGTCGACCCGCACGATGCAGCTCGATGGCGCAAACGAGACCGGCGATGCCGGCACCAACAACGATGACCGGCTGGGTGGTTTCTTCCATTCCCGAATAGTGCCAGCTCGTCCGAGCCGGCCGCTACGGCAGGTGGCGGCCAGCCCGGATGACTGTAGCCGATGGGTGCAGAGCTTCCCTAGAAACGAATGCCGAAGCTGATCGGGATCCAGTTTGTGCTGCTCGGGTCGCCAAACACGTTCACGTACTTCGCCTCAGCGAAGGTCGAGAAGCCCGACAGCTTGAACTCGACGCCGCCGCCCACCTGAATACCCAGGTCGGTGGAACTCGTGGACACCGACGAGGTGGACAGCGTGGTCTTGGCGTTGTACAGCCCGACGCCGCCGAGCAGGTACGGGGCCATGGACGATTCGCTCTTGGCCGACGGGTGCAGAATCACATTGGCGGTGCCGGCCAACGAGCGTGACTTGAGGTCGCCCACCTTGGCGCGCCAGCCGTCGTAGCTCACATCCGCTCGAAAGCCCACGCGCTTGAGCGCCACCGGAGCAAACCACACGTGGCCAGCGAGCAGAAATCCCGACTCGACCTCGTCACCCAGGTCACCGCTGGGAAGGGACAGTCCACCGCTCACGCCGAACGTCACCGGCTTGGCCGACTGGGCCACGAGCATGGCGGGTGCCGCGATCAGGGCAGCCACACCAGCCAGACGAATCAACTTGTGCATACGCACCTCTATTCAGGGATGGCTCGAACGCCGGACACAAAATACTCGGTATCACCGAGGCAGGACGTGGGAAGCCCGACGTGCTGGTCGTATCGAACGGCAACGCGCTTCCCACTCAGACTATCGACCAGATGCGCAATCGAATCGCTGCGCACCGTGAAGTTGAAACTGTCGGAGCGAAAGCCCTTCGCGATATCCGTGTAGAGCGTGCCCTCCCACGTTTTGCAGACCCAGCCCTTCCTGGACATTTTCTGCACGTACCCGGCACGTTCACCACTCGAATACGTGTAGTTCATGGCGACAGCGGTCCAGACCGCCAGACCGCCTACCGGAACTCCGATCAGGGTGGCGAGCGTCAGCTTGCCCCAATGTCGGCGCGCGAGGGACTTCCGGGGCGCTGAAGCGACAGGCTTGGCGCTGGTGGGGGGAGCGGCGTCCAGCGATGACTCGGCGTCGGCACGCGCATCGGCGCCCGTACGATCGGAACTTGAAGAATCGGCCATGGTGGGAACTTGGGGAGAAGGGGCGAAGCGCGCTACCTTACTCGCTTCGTGCGCAGGCTTCGCGCATCTCCGTACGGCCCTTCACCGCCCCGGGTTCCTCGTGTCTTCTCCGATTCGTCGCCAGACCGCCAGCGTGAGCGTGCGCGGTGTCACTGTTGGCTCTGCTTCACCGATCGTCGTCCAGTCGATGACCAACACCGACACCGCCGACGCCGCTTCGACGGCACAACAGGTGGCCGAGCTGTTCGAGGCGGGGTCGCAGAAGGTGCGCATTACCGTGAACAACGACGAAGCCGCGCAGGCGGTCCCTGAAATCCGCCAGCGGCTCGAGGACATGGGCCTCGACGTGCCGTTGATCGGTGACTTTCACTACAACGGACACCTGCTCCTCACGAAGTACCCGGCCTGTGCAGCCACGCTCGACAAGTACCGCATCAACCCCGGCAATGTCGGATCCAAGCACCGTGACGTGAACTTCACCACCATCGTGCAAGCAGCGATCGAACACGACAAGCCTGTTCGCATCGGCGTGAACTGGGGCTCCCTCGATCAGTCGCTGCTCACCGACATGATGGACGAGAATGCCAGCGCTGCTGTGCCGCGCGACGCAAAGGACGTCTACATGGACGCCATGCTCGAGAGCGCACTCCGTTCAGCGGCACTCGCCGAGGAGGTTGGGCTCGCGCACGACAAGATCATCGTGTCGGCAAAGATCTCCGTGGTACCTGACCTGGTGGAGTGCTATCGCCGACTGGCCAAGCGTTGCGATTACCCGCTGCACCTTGGGCTGACTGAAGCGGGCATGGGCACCAAGGGCGTGGTGGCCAGCACTGCGGCGCTCGCAATTTTGCTGAACGAGGGCATTGGCGACACGATTCGGGTCTCGTTGACACCCAAGCCGAATGGCGATCGGCGGGAAGAGGTGTTCGTCGCGCAGCAGATCCTGCAATCGCTCGGGCTTCGCTCGTTCGCGCCACAAGTCACGGCGTGCCCAGGCTGCGGGCGCACCACGAGCACCTTTTTTCAGCACATGGCGGAAGACATTCAGGGCTACCTGCGCGAGCAGATGCCACTCTGGCGCGAATCAAAGCCCGGCGTGGTGGAAATGAAGGTCGCCGTCATGGGTTGCGTCGTGAACGGCCCCGGCGAATCGAAACATGCCAACATCGGCATCTCACTACCCGGCACCTTCGAGGAGCCCAAAGCTCCTGTCTACGTGGATGGCAAGCTGTACACCACGCTCAAGGGCGACAGCATCGTGCCCGAGTTCCTCGTGATTCTCGAGCAGTACGTGGAACGGACGTACGGTGGCGGAGCGCTGGTGACCACCTGAACCTGCGGAGCACGGGATCCGCTCTGGCGCCGGCCAGGATTCGCTCTCGCGCCGGGCTCGGTGCCGTGTGTGCTACGCGCGACCGATCGTTTCCAACTCGCGAGCCGCCGCTTCAAGTTCGTCGACGATGGGCGCGGAGAAGCCCACTTCACGCAAACGCTCTCCCACCCGTCGATACCAACGAACCGTCCCTTCCTGATCGACGGAGAAGCGTCCCCAGACCGTCTCCGGAAACGAGGTGCGGCGCAGGTCTGACAGGATCGAGTTGGCGTTGTGCACTTTATCGGCCGCGCAGACCCAACGGGCGTCATCGGACGCCAGGGCGAGCCGTGACAAATAGTCAGTCTTGCGATCGTCGTACGAGAGCTCCACACCGTCGTCGTCGATGCGGCGCTGGCTGACCGCAAGCACCGTCTCCAGCACAGCCTCGCCGAACTTCCGACCGATCCGCTCTTCCAGCATTTCGCTCGTCCAGCCGTCCCGAACGCAATCCTCCACGACATCGTGCAGGATGCCGGCCACAATCGTGTCGTCGCCGCACCCGTACCGCGCCAGGATCATGGCAACGTTGGCCGGATGCGTGAGATACGGAAGCTTGGTGCCTTTCCGCACCTGCTGGTCATGGTGCTTGGCCGCAAAGGCAAACGCGTGGTTGATCCGATCGGAGTAACCAGTCATGCGCGGGGTCGGGATCGGGGGAGGCTCAGATTGAGTGCGGAACATACGTCGCTTGCGCAAACCAAGCCACCAGGCTCTCCAGACCTTCGCGATCGGCGACGCCGAACGCGTCCGGCACACTCGAGTCGATATCCAGCACCGCCATCAGCGCGCCTGTCGAATCAAGCACCGGCACGACCACTTCACTTCGTGATCGTGCGTCGCAGGCGATATGCCCCGGAAACGCGTGCACATCTGCGACCACAATGGTACGTCGTTCTGCCGCCGCCGACCCACACACTCCGCGACCGAACTTGATCTCGAGGCAGCCCAGTGAGCCCTGGTACGGCCCGACGCGCAGCAGCCGATCTGGCTCCACCACCCGGTAAAAGCCTGTCCACAGATGGCCGAACGCGTGGTGAAGCAGCGCGCTGGTGGTGGCCATGGCCGCAATCGGATCTGCCGACCCCTCGAGCAGCAGCGCCTGCATCTGCCGCAACTGTGCGTAAGCATCGGCGCGCGGCACGTCACGCAGATCGGGGATGACCGGTTCCATACGGAGGACGAATCCAGAGAGTGTGTGACGCAACCGTGCACGCGGCGCCGGTCGCGCGGATCGTTACTGCATCGGGCCGATCACAAGGATGAGACGAAGGTCCAACAAGAACAGCGCCAGACCCTGCACGGTGATGCCGACCCCGGCGCCGATTCCGCCGGCTCTTGCTCCCCACCGCCAAGCCGTGAGGATCAACGTGACGCCAATCGCGACATACCCGGCATCCAAGCCCGTGTTCAGCCAGAGGATGTTGAGCAGCTGTTGTGCACCGGCATAGTCCCGCAAGGCCAGACTGCGCCGCGCCCAGACCACGAGGCCAACATCCACCGCGCCCCACGCTGCAGTCTGAATCGCGAAATGTCGTAGTAGCGGCGCGTCAAGACGACGCAGGAGCACGATCGCCAGCAGCAGTGAACCGACCAGTACGCTGCCACCGCCCCACAGCGCCAGCCGCAGCAGATGCCCACGTTCGAGCTCGAGGAGTGTGTCAGCCCACATGCAGCGGAGAGTAGTCCACGGACGCGCGATCAGATAGTGCGCGTGTCGCCACTGAAGAGCACGACGGCTCGCAGGCGTTGTGTGTTCGCCCTCGCCATCTCCGTGACGTCCGTGAGCCACTTGAGCGGCGTTTTTCCGAACTGCACACAAACAATCAGATCGAGCCGAGTTGAGGCAGCGACTGCGCTTCCGGCAAACAGGATGAGATCGTATGCAGGCGCACGTGTGCGTTCCCAATCTGTCCCGTCCAGCGCATCGGTGGTCAGTACGTCCAGCGTGAGGTCACGACCGATCCTCAACGTGGTGGGGGCCGTGGTTGATGCTTGGGGCTTCGCGAGTTCGGAAGGCCTGCGCACGTCGGAGTCTTCGACGATCAAGGCAGCTCGGGACTCGCGCGCTGCAACGGCACCGAGGTTGACGGCCACCCGCTTTGCCAGCGCCGCGTCGGCGGCGAGCACCTGCACGGACTTCGCCACACTTCCAACGGCGGTCAACGTGAGGTGCAGCATGGCGAAGGTCGACGAAGCTTCGTCGAGTTCTCCGGCGAGTGACACGTCGATTCCCTGTCGATCAGCCCGTCTGCTCGCCGACACTGCACCGCCTGGGCGATGCACAAGCACGCTCGCGTGCGTGAGGCGTTCCAGTTCTGCCACGTCACCAACCGTCGGACGCCGGATTTCCTGAAAGAGGACGACGGCAAATCCGACCGACGCACCGATCACCAGCGCGGCGATCCACATCGCGGCCGGCGGAACCAAGGCGCGCGTTCGCACTCGAATCGCTGCGCGCCGCTCGTCGAGTGGTCCGGCGGCGAGACGCGCCTCGTCGAGCCGATTCGTGAGCTGTCGCACTGAATCGGTGCGGGCCAGTTGACTCACGGAGTCTGCAAAAACTGCACGCGCCATGAAAGCGTTGGCGCCGACCGAATCCTCGACGGTGGCGCTGCGCTTCTTCTTGTCAGCATCAGCGGGATCGCGCGCGATTCGGGCGTCGCCGATCCCCACCAATCGTTGCCCAAGGACACTGAGACGCGAAGTCATGGCGGCATAGCGGGCGTCGGGACCGCCGAGCGCCGCAAACGCCTCCCGGTCCCGATCCAGCTGCTCGATCGTATCAAGGATGGCGCGCACACGCACGTCAGCGCGCAGGGCGGATGACAACGCGAGAGAACGCCAACTCTCGGTGAGCGGCACGGCGCGCGCGCGACGCACGCGCGCACGAAGATCGAGTTGAGCACTATCGAGAAGAATGCCCGTCGCCGGTGTTGCCACGTTCAACGCGGCGCTTAACGTGTCGCTTAACGTGTCGCCCGGCTTCTTGCGCTCGGCTGCGGCCTGTCGCGCGAGTGCGATCCGCGAGAGCAACGCAACGCGCTGCTGGTGCAGGTCCAGCGTGTCCGGCGACGGCGGAACCGCCGCCAGCTGTCGCGACAACTCGCGTTGCACGGCGCGCGGCACGGCCTGCAACACAAGCACGGTGACGGCCGTTGCCACGACGCCGATGATCGTCATAGTCCAACCGCGACGCGCCGCGTTGCGCGCGCGCGCTGCCGTCCATGCCGCACGGGATGGCACTCGGCTCCACGACCAGCGGTGAGAGCGTCGTTCGGCTTCGTGCAATGGCTTTATCGTCATTGCGCTCTCACCTCCAAGGAATGCTGCGGCCCCAGGAGGGGTGAGCGAAAAACAGTGCGGGGGCTGACGCGTTGCGTCAGCCCCCGCATTCCAAACACCACCGTTCCGCTTACTGGACCGTGATCTTGGCCTTCATGCCCATCGCCGTGTGCGGTGTGCAGTAGTAGTTGTACGAACCAGCCGGCACGCCCGCGAACGAGATCGTGTAGGTCTCGTTGGCGTTCAACAGCATCTTGCCTGACAGCTCACCAGCCTGCTCCGGCATGTTGGCCATGAGGGCCGTCTTCGCTTCCGGGGACAGCGTGGTCGGATCGAACGCCACGTTGTGCGGGCCACCCGAGACGAACACGAACTTGATGCCGTCGCCGGCCTTGATGGTGATGTCAGCCGGGTCGAACTTATAGCCCGTGCCATCGCCGATCATCTTCACTTCGTGCGTGGTGCCCGTGATCGGGGCCATCGCGCCCGCGGCCGGAGCGGCCATCGCCGGGGCTTCCGCCGCCGGAGCCATTGCCGGAGCCGCCGCCGAATCTGCAGCCGGAGCCGCCTTGTCACCACCGCACGCGCCGAGCACGAGCGCCGCACCCGCCAGAACTGCCTTACCGAAGAACCGCATGTCGAGAGGCCTCCATAGCCTGATCGAATTTTTGTCTGCAAACAGGAACTCGCCCTGCTACTCGCAGGGCCCTGCGAGCATTGTGAACTTATTCACAAGGGCTCCCGGAAGCAATTCCCCAGCGCTGCCAACTCTTGACGGGATCTGGAGCGTCGGCTACGCTCCTCCCCATGCTCAGTTTCGCGTTTCGCCACCATCATACGCATCACGGTCACGGCCCGACGGGTCGGGACGCGATGCACGTGTGCGGGTGACCAGCGACTGACGCTAGCCCGACCGTTCTCCGCTGTCCTCGGCTCGTCCCTCCCGGACGGGCCTTTTTTGTGCCGGCACTTCCCGGTCTTTCCACCCACCGCGTACTACCGGATCCCAGATGCTGCGAATCGCGCTCCCGAACAAGGGCCGACTGAGTGAAGACACCCGAGAGCTGTTCAATGACGCCGGCCTCGAAGTTCGCTCCTCCAGCGAGCGAGCGCTGACCGCGTCGCTGGGCGGCGAGTTCGAGGCGATCTTCGTTCGTGCACAGGATATCCCAGAGTTCGTCGCCGACGGCGCCGCCGACGTCGGGGTGACGGGCTGGGATCTGGTCACCGAATCGGAGCGTCCGCTGGTGTCCCACCTCGACCTCGGTTTCGGACGCTGCCGACTGGTGGTCGCCGCCAAGGACGACGCCGGGATCCTCACCGTTGACCAGATCGGCAGCGATCTCACGCCGGCGCGTGTGGCCACCGTCTTTCCTCGAATCGCTCGCAGGTTCTTCGCCGAACGCGGACGCCCGGTTGAAATCGTTCCGGTCTCGGGCGCCGCCGAGATCGCGCCGCATCTGGGCATTGCCGACGTGGTGGTGGATCTCACTTCAACCGGCTCGACGCTGCGCGTGAATGGTCTGCGTGAGGTGGAAACGGTGCTGCTTTCGAGCGCTCATCTCGTGACGGCCAAGGGCGGACCGCGGGGCGGAGACCCGAGCCGGCAGCAGGAACTGCAGGACCTGGTCACTGCCCTCGCCTCCGTCATCCGGGCGCGAGGCCAGCGCTACCTCATGGCCAACGTGCCCCGCTCCTCCATGGATGCCGTGCGGGCAATACTACCCGGACTCAACGGGCCCACCATCATCGATGGCGCCGATGGCCGCTTCGTAGCGGTACATGCCGTGGTCAGCGCGGATACGATCTACCGCACCATCTCCCAGCTCCGTGCGCTTGGAGGCGAGGGAATTCTCGTCACGCGAATCGAGCGGCTGGTGCCATGAACGACCCGTCGCGTCCAACCGATTCAGATCCGGGGAACAGTGTGACCCTCGATGTACGCTTCCGCGGCCCGCTTTCGGCGCTGAGCGCGCTCGATCGTCGGGCGCTGCTTGATCGCGCCGGCAGCGCGGACCTTACTGTGCGTACCCGGACGACATCGATGATCGATCGCGTGCGCACGGAAGGAGACGGAGCACTGAGAGCGTTCGCGGAGCAATTTGACGGTGTCACGCTGAGCAGCCTCGAGGTACCGCGCGATCGCTGGCAACAGGCGCTTGAGACGCTGGACCCGACGCTCCGTGATTCGCTCGAAAGAGCTGCCCGCAACATTCGCACGGTCCATGCTGCGTTCATTCCCGAACCGATGGAATGCTCTCCGGAGCCCGGCATCACCGTCGGTCGCCGGCCGGATCCGTTGGGGCGCGTTGGCATCTACGCTCCGGGCGGCCGCGCCGCGTATCCAAGCTCGCTGCTGATGGGCGCGGTTCCCGCGCGATTGGCCGGTGTTGGTGAGATCATTGTATGCTCGCCGCCGGGAGTCGGTGGCGTACCGTCGGACATCGTGCTTGCTGCCGCTGCCCTGGCCGACGTCGATCGTGTGTTCGCCATCGGTGGCGCCGGCGCCATTGCCGCGATGGCGCTCGGCACCGAAACCGTGCCTGCGGTCGACCGCATCATGGGACCGGGCAACGCGTACGTGGCCGAGGCCAAGCTGCAGCTGGTCAGCCGCGTGGCCATCGACGCGCCGGCGGGTCCGAGTGAATTGTTGGTGCTGGCAGACGAGACCGCAGACGCTCGATCGATTGCGCGCGAACTACTGGCGCAGGCGGAACACGATCCCGATGCGGCCGTGGTCGCGGTACTCATGGGCAGCGGCGCAGCCGCGCGCGCAGTAGCCGTGGAGCATGCGCTCTTCGACGCCCTGCTGACTGCGCCTCGAGAGGAGACTGTTCGCCTGGCACTGGCCGCGCGAGGCGCCATCGTGACGGCCGCAACGCTGCGAGAAGGCATTGGCTTTGCGAACGCCTGGGCAGCCGAGCACCTGCTCTTGGTGGTCGGCGATTCCGTTCGAGAAGCCACCCTCGCCGCACTTCGCAATGCCGGAACCGTGTTCATCGGGGAGTCCAGCTCCGTCGCGTTCGGTGACTACATGACCGGCGCCAACCATGTCCTGCCAACGGCGGGAGCGTCCCGTTGTTATTCCGGATTGTCCACGCAGGATTTTGTGCGCTGGACCACCTGGCAGCGCGTGACGCCGGATGCCGCCGCTCGACTCGCGGACGACGTCGGACGTCTCGCGGAGGCCGAGGGGCTGCCCGGACACGCCGCCGCGGCGCGTGCATGGGGATTGCTGGGTGAGATGACACATCCCACCGATTCGTTCGAGCCAAGGGATTCGGAGCGAACCGCATGACCTTCTCACGACCAGACCGTCTGGGCTTCGCTCGCGCGGCGTACGACAACGTGCCGCTGTACGATCCCAAACGCTCACCGGTTGAGCTCGACCTTACCGACAACACCAACCTCTGGGGCATTCCCCCTGCCGCTGAGCGGGCATTGCGCGACGTGCAGTCCTCGTCGGTCACGCGGTACCCCACCCTGTACGCCGCCGAACTCAAGACAGAGCTGGCGCGTTATCTCGGCGTCTCGCCGGACATGATTGTCACCGGGTGTGGCTCTGACGACATCCTTGATTCCGCGATCCGTGCGTTCGGTGAACCGGGCGACCGCGTGGCCAGCTCGGAACCGTCGTTTGCCATGATCCCGATCTTCGCGCGCATGAACGCACTCGCGTACTCGGGCATCAGGGAGCTGCCGTCGCAGCAGCCCGACGTCGAGGCACTTCTTGCCGAGCGCGCTCGCATCGTGTACCTGTGCTCGCCCAATAACCCGACTGGCGCGGGCCTGGCGCGCGAGACCATTGAGCGCGTGGTCGCGCAGTCGGAAGGCGTGGTGTTCATTGACGAGGCCTACGCAGAGTTTGCCGGCGTCTCGCATGTGGATCTGGCAACGCAGTCGGATCGCGTACTGGTCATACGCACCATGTCGAAAGCGTTCGGGCTGGCAGGGCTGCGCATTGGCTATGCCGTCGGGCAGCCCCGACTGGTCATGGAAGTCGAGAAGTCCCGCGGACCGTACAAGCTGAACGCGCTTGCGGAGCAGATGGCGCTGACGGCGCTGCGACAGGACCTACCATGGGTGAACGAGCATGTGGCACTCGCGGTGGAGCTACGTGAACGCCTGTCGGGCGCACTACGGGACCTGGGTCTCGCTCCCATGCCATCGCTGGCGAACTTCGTGTGTGTACCGGTTCCCAACTGCGTAGCCGTGGGTGCGGCAATGCGCGAGCGCGGCGTCGCGGTCCGTCCGTTTCCGTCACTCCCACACGTCGGCGATGCATTGCGCATCAGTGTTGGCCCGTGGCACTTGCTGCAACGCATGCTGGATGCGCTCGTTCCCGCCATGCGCGAGGTGAACGGATGAACGCATCCGAAACCGTTCCGCTGCTGGTGTCCGTCTTTGACTATGGTGCGGGCAACCTGCACTCGCTGGTGAAGGCGCTGGAATTGAGCGGAGCCTCCGTTCGTGTGGAGACCGATCCAGTGCAGGCTGTTGCCGGTACCGACGCCCTGGTGCTTCCGGGAGTGGGAGCGTTCACGCCAGCCGCGGAACGCCTGGCGCCAGGCCGCGACGCCATGCGAGGGGCGCTGCTCGATGGGTTGCCGTGCCTTGGCATTTGCCTCGGTATGCA
>JANNEV010000706.1:0-1529 GCA_031379145.1 Gemmatimonadaceae bacterium | reverse complement strand
ACTGTTCATATTCCACACCAATTAATCGCTGTGTTTCTTTATGATTCTCTTCAATATAATTCAGGATGTCGCTCATGTTTCTGTGTAAAAAAAGTCTCTTATGTTCTTTTACCACATAATGTTACTATTTTGGAGATGTCTAGTAGATATATTCTTTTTGTTTACTTATCTTAACATAGTTAGTTTTTTTTGCGCCGACCTACTTAGAGCTGCTGGAATTAGCAGCTGCAGCGGAAAAAATGGACTTAAAGTATTTAAATGAATCAGGATTTTGTGCGTGGAGTAAACCGAGTTATACCTATTATAAAAAAGGTGAGCAAAAACGTTGACAACAAACTAAAAATCGAGGTCGTAGATTAAGTATTGTGGGGCTTTTTGGGTAGTGTTTTTTTGTAAAGGACAGAGGAAAACAATCTCTCTGATTATCCAATCCCCATTTTTTTTCTGATTTGTTGGTTGTATTCGTGGATGAAGTTCCAAATTGCCCCAATATGATTCTCTAGTTTCTTTGAGAATGATAATGTCTTTCTCACTAACCTTGATATTCTCTGTCTTAACGTGTTGTTGAGTCTTTCAATATAACTCGTTAATCCCGTCTCCTTTCCTACTGCAAAATGCCTTTTGCTTGGCACTACCGAGTCATAGGCCTCCCACATATCCGTATACACCTTGGCGCACTGCTTATATACTCCTGGTAATGAATCCCACAGTTGTTTGGCTGATGTCCGCGAACGGTCTCCTATCTTACATCCGATGATTTCTCTGGTTCGAGCATCTATTGCGAGCCAGACCCATTGCTTGTTCCCTTTATTGTCCACAAAAGACCACAACTCGTCCATTTGAACCGTCAGCTTCCCTTTTTCTTTTGGCACTACTTCTGCTTTCTGCTCTACCTGTTGATAATATTTGTTGACATAATTTTGGAGCCAGCTTGCTGACACACCTACTGCCCTTACTATTCCGGCTAAGGAGATTCTTTCCAGCAACAATAAATTCACCAATGCGATGATGTTTTTGTCTTTTGGTTTCCACTGTGGATCTTCCACAAACTGTCTTCCACAGTCTCGACATTTATGGTTCTGTTTTCCTCTGCGCGTTCTCCCATTTTTCATGATGTCGTCAGAACCACACGTTGGGCAACTTAAATCCAATTTCATTCCATCATTCCTCTTTCACGATCGTCGCTCTATTTTACTATTTTTCTCCTTCCTTTACAAAAAAGCACTACCGAGGATGTTGGTGGATTGCAGGATGGGGTGTTCGCGGAAGTTGAGGACAATGCCCAGGTTGTGCAGCAGTCCGATGAGTTGGGTTTGGTCGGTTTCTGCGAGGATGTTTTCTGTGGCGCAGATGGTGGCGTATTCGCTGATGGTGATGAAGTCTTTGTTGAGGTTTTCCAGGCGCTGCTTGACTTGGAACCAGCTTAGCGGCAAAAGGTCGTAAACTTCTTTGAGTTGGGAGATTTCGGTGTGGATGGCGCTGCGGAGTTCGTCGATTCCCATGCCGCTTTGACAGGAAGTTTCGATAAT
>JANNEV010000610.1:0-3668 GCA_031379145.1 Gemmatimonadaceae bacterium | reverse complement strand
AGCTCGCGGCACGTCGCCGCAGCGACGACGACGACGACGACGAGGAATAACCCATGCGCCGACAGAAGAAGCCCTGCCCGATCACGGAAGCGGGCATTCGCTATGTGGATTACAAGGACGACCGACTCCTCGGACGCTTCATCACCGATTACGGCAAGATCCTCCCCAGCCGATTGAGTGGCGTGGATGCCCGGCACCAGCGGCAGCTGTCCAAGGCCGTCAAGAAGGCGCGCTTCCTCGCCCTTCTGCCGTATGTGAAGGGGCAGACAGGCTGATATGACCGGAGCAGTCGCGCGGAATGCGGCCGCGACTGCTCTGCAGGAGCGGGGTTGGCGCTGGTTCGTTCTCGCGCTGCTCCTCATGGTGCTGATCACGGCGGCCCCGGTGTGGCCGCCCACATTCGCACTGCTGGCCGGACTCGTGCGCTTGCTGTTTCCAATCGAGCAGTTTGCAGTCCTCGTGCTCGTGTCAATCGCAAGCTGCGCGATCGTCGGATGGTGGACTGGCGGTTCCGCTTGGCTGACGATGGGCTGGGTGGCGCTGGCGGGCTGCGTGCTGTGGTTTGTTCCGTTACCGCTTCGTGGGTATGGAGCATTCCTCCGCGGTTGGTCGCTGTCGCTCGGCGCAGCGTTCGGGTTGGTATGTTTGGCTACCAGTGCACGCCCGTTCTTGGGTCGCGCGTTGGCAGCGGTGGCGCTTGCAATGGCGGTCAGCATGGCTGGTTTTTCCAGTCAGGCGGCCCCCGACCGAGGGCCATTTGACGATGCCTCCCAAATGCTGGCTGGGGAATTTCAGCGACGGGTCGGCGAGGTGCTGTCGGCGTGGCACGGGAGGACTGAGTCGGGGACGTGGCAGGCATTCGCTCGCCAGCTACCCGATGCGGCGGCCCGAGCCGATCGGGCGGTGGCTCAGTTGCCGCTGTTAGGGGCGTCCGGTTCAGCGCCTGCGGTCACAGTCGGTCCGTTGTTGTTGTTGTCTCCGGCCTCTCTGGCGCTCGAGTCGCTTTTGGCACTCGGGCTCGGTTGGGCCGCCTATCACCGGTTGTCGCGCGATCGCATCGGGCCTCCGCTCGGTCAGCTTCGCGATCTCCGGTTCAACGATCAGTTGGTCTGGGGGCTGGTCGTCGGCGTTACGGTGCTGCTCCTCCCGACGCTGGCGGAATGGCGTACGTTCGGCGCGAACTTTCTGTGCTTCTTTGGCTCGCTGTATGCCCTTCGCGGGGCAGGCGTGCTGAGTTGGTGGATTCCCGATCGCGCGGCTACCCTGGCGCCGATCGCGTTACTGATTCTGATACCGCTTCTCGGCCCAGTCTGGGTACTCGCCGCAGTGTTGGCAGTCACTATCGGACTTGGGCTGGGTGACACGTGGCGCGATTTCCGCGTCGGCAAGCGCCGACCATCGTCGCTTCTCTAATCTCTACTGGTCCGCCCCGGAGTTCTCATGGAAGTGATTCTTCGCAACGCCATCGACAAGCTTGGCCATCCGGGTGACATCGTCTCCGTCTCGCCCGGTTACGCCCGCAATTTCCTGCTACCGCGTGGCTTCGCCTACGAGGCCACCGAAGGCAACCGGAAGCGCATCGCGGCCGAGAAAAGCCGTCTAGAGGCCGCGGAGGCCGAGCGCCGCAATGCCGCCTCGCTCATCGCGGAGAAACTGGGCGAGGTCTCCGTCACATTTGCCGCGCGGGTTGGCGAAGAAGGGAAACTGTTCGGCTCCGTGACCACCGCCGATATCGCGCACCAGTTGGAAGCGCAGGGCTTCAAGGTTGAAAAGCGCCAGATCGAACTCAACGAGCCGATCAAGGCGCTCGGCGTCTACCGCGTGGGCGTCCGGCTGCACGCCGACGTGAAGCCGGAAATCAAGGTCTGGGTCATCAAGCAGTAACCGGCCAACATCCTCCCCAACATCCTCCGTGGTCCCGAACACGAGGTCGTCGCGTCATGCGATGGCCTCGTGTTTTTTCGGGTATGGCACGTCCACAGGTTGACACCGTTGGGTGGTTGTGCCCGAGGCGTCCGTCCCCATACTGTCCGGGGACCAGCCGATGTCGGTTTTCACGGAACCGAGCCCGCTCGGCTGGCGTAGCAGGTATGAAGGCTTTCCCCCCTTGTCTGCCCCTGAAATTATGGCTGCATCCCGCGTCACCGACTCCGGAGAGTTCACGGCCCGCCGCGCTGCGGAACTGGCGACTGAGCTCAAGGCCAACGAAATCGTGGTGCTCGACCTGCGCGGTGTGACGGACATGACCGACTTCTTTGTTATTGCCAGTGGGACGTCCGATACCCACGTCCGCGCAATTGCCGAGCATGTACAGGCAGGGCTGCGAACCGCTGGGGTGTCTACCAACATGACAGAGGGACTCGCGCAGGGTCGGTGGGCGCTTCTGGACTACCACGATTGCGTAGTGCATGTGTTTCACCCGGCGATGCGTCAGCACTATCAGCTGGAACGGCTGTGGGGCGATGCGACGACGGTCCAACTCGGGGCTGCCATAGGGGGCGCGCGGTGAAGCCGACAGTGGGACGACTCACACGGTGGGTAGCGATGCTTGGTCTGGGAGCTGGCGTGATGGCGACGCCGCTCCGGGCGCAGGGCTACTTCGGCCAGAACCAGGTGCAGTACGACCACCTGCGCTGGCGTGTCATCGAGACCGAGCATTTCCTGGTGCATTACTACCCGGGGATTGCGGACGTCGCGCCCGATGCGGCGCGCATGGCCGAGCGCTCGTATGCCAGGCTCTCGCGTCTGATGGCGCACCAGTTTCGCGAGAAGAAACCGATCCTGATTTTCGGTTCGTCCGGCGACTTTGCCCAGAGCAACGTCTTTGGCGACCTTGGCGAAGGCACCGGCGGCGTGACGGATCCACTGCGTCAGCGCATGGCCCAGTTCTTCAGCGGAGACTGGGGCAGCTTCGAACACGTGCTCCAGCACGAAATGGTGCACGTCTTCCAGTTCGACATTTTCTCGCGCGGCCGCGCCGGAAGTGGCCTGCAGAATCTGGCCATGGTCAATCCCCCGCTGTGGTTCATCGAGGGCTTGGCGGAGTACTTCTCGATTGGGGAGAAGCATCCGTGGACCGATGCGTGGGTACGCGACGGCGTCGTCAACGGCACCTTGCCCAGCATTCAGCAGATGACGGAACGTCCGGACAAGTATTTCCCGTACCGCTACGGACTTTCCGTCTGGCAGTACGTAGGCGCGCGGTGGGGCGATGAGGTGATCGGCGAGGTGATGAACGCCGTCCCGAGCCTGGGATTGGACCGCGCCTTCCGTCGTGAGATCGGCCTCTCGCTGGATGAATTGAGCGATGAGTGGAAACAGGCGATGTCGGCCAAGTACCTGCCGCTGGTGGCGGACTTGCAGCGCCCTCGCTCGTTCGCGGAGCCGTTGCTCTCCCAGCGTCGCTCGGGAAGCATCGCGAGCCTTTTCGTGGCGCCGTCGCTGTCCCCGGACGGGAAATACATTTCGTATGTGGCGTACGGCAGTCTGCTTCGCGGAGAGGTGTTTCCGGAGCTGTATCTGGCCAATGCGCAGACCGGGAAACGCATCACACGACTCGTCAAGACGACCACCAACCCTGATTTCGAGCAGCTCAGGTACATCTATTCGCAGCCGGAGTTTTCGCCCGACGGGAAGCTCCTGGCGTTTACCGGCCAGCGCGGGGGTCG
>JANNEV010000596.1:0-19080 GCA_031379145.1 Gemmatimonadaceae bacterium | reverse complement strand
GATATCCGCACGAATTATCCGGTGGGCAGCGGCAACGCGTCGCCCTCGCTCGCGCGCTGGCCGCGCGGCAGGGACTCGTGCTGCTCGACGAGTCCTTCAGCGCGCTCGATGCGATCTCGCGCAACGAGCTGTTGGAGGTCTTTGAGGATCTTCGCCGTGAGCTCCGCTTCACGGCGGTGTTGGTCACGCACGATCTCGGTGAGGCTGCTCGACTGGCGGACGCCGTGGCGGTCATGCGCGCCGGACGAATCGAGCAGATGGGAACGCTGCGGGACTTGGTCGACTCCCCCGCATCGCCGTACGTGGCGGCATTGGTCAACCGCGCGCGTGCGTCGGCGCGACTGCTGGCAGACGCATGACGTCCGCTCGACGACCGTTCGCCTCGAAGTCGCGGTTCGACACGATCGGTTGGGTGAGCGTCAGCGTTGTTGCGATCGCGGTACTCCTGAGTGCCTCTGGCTGGCGCGCTGTCGCGAGGGCGCAGTCAACGGCCTCGATCCCGCCGATCGCGTCGACCCGGCCGATTGTGGTCGGCTCGAAACCGTTCGGCGAGTCGTTTCTCCTCGCCGAAATGCTGGCGCAATTGCTCGAGCGCAGCGGCCGACGTGTGGAGCGCAAGCTCGGCCTTGGCGCAACAGATGTCGCGTTCGCCGCGCTTCGTGCGAATGCGATCGACGTGTATCCGGAGTACACTGGAACTGGTCTTGTCGCGATCCTCGGCGACTCCGTCACGGCCGCCATGCGCGCGGACGGACGCCGTGCGTACGCGCATGTCGCCACAGCGAGCCTTGAGCGCTTCGGCGTGACGTGGCTCCCGCCGTTGGGTTTTCAGAACGGCTATGCGATTGCGGTGCGAACAGAAACGGCCCAACGCTATCGCCTGCGTACCTTGAGCGATCTGGCGCAATCGAAAGCGCCACTCGTCGGTGGGTTCACGGCAGATTTCATTGGACGCGCCGACGGATGGCCCGGGCTGCAACGCGCCTACGGTCTTCGCCTGAGGGCCGTAAAGCCACTCGCGCCGGCGATCAAGTACGAGGCACTCGCGCAGGGTGCCGTGGACATCATCGACGGATATGCGACGGACGGACTCCTCGCCAAGTATTCCCTGGTGACGTTGGAGGATGATCAGCGCTTCTTCCCGCCATATGATGCTGCGGCGCTGGTGTCGAGCCGACTCGCGCGGGATGACCCGGCGGCACTCGCTATACTTTCTCGCCTGAGCGGACGGCTGACGGAGTCGGACCTGCGCGCGTGGAACCGCGCCATCGAGGTCGATGGGCAACCCATTCCCAGCGTCGCCAGCCGCGCGCTGCGAGGGTTGGCGCTGGGAGATAGCGCCACGGTGGTGACGGAACTCCGCGGCGAGACGGCTGGATTCTGGGTGTTCTTTTGGGACCGTCGTGCTGAGACGATGCGGTTGGTGGGCCAGCATGCCACCCTGGTGGCGGCGTCGCTGCTGCTGGCCTTGCTGGTGGCGGTGCCGCTTGGACTCGTGCTATCCACGCGGCCCGCCGTGGCAGAGCCGGTTCTCCAACTGTTCGGTGTGGTGCAAACCATACCGGGTATCGCGCTGCTCGTGTTCATGATCCCTTTGCTGGGAATTGGTACGACACCGGCCATCGTGGCGCTGTGGGCCTACGCGTTGCTGCCGATCGCGCGCGCGACGTACACAAGCGTCCGATTGGCCGACCCGGATGCTGTGGCGGCAATCGCCGCCATGGGCGCGACCCGTCGCCAACAGCTGCTGTGGGTGCGCGTACCGCTCGCCGCTCCGGTGCTGTTGTCGGGCATTCGCACTGCTGCCGTGTTGACGGTGGGTACCGCGACCCTCGGCGCGTTCATCGGCGCGGGAGGCCTGGGTGAACCGATTGTCACCGGTCTTGGTTTAGCGGATTCACGCCTGGTGCTTTCCGGGGCGCTGCCGGCGGCCGCGATGGCGGTTGCAGTGGACGTGCTGCTTGCGCTCGTGTCACGGCGACTGGCACCGGCCCATCTGCGAAAGCGACGGTAGCGGCCACGATTAACGTGGCCCCGGTTCGCCCGTCTCACTGAATGTCCGCAGTTCGGGTGCGCGAACGCCGACTCGAGAAGACGAGTCGCGGAGGCGCTCACATTCCCATGGAGGTTTGGGTCATGCGTCAGTACGTCATCCCACTCGGTGTTGCGCTGCTGTGCAGCGCACTGCAAGCCCCGGCGTCGCCGCTCCGCGCTCAGGGAACCGTGCGCGCGGAGGTGCGTGATGTTCGCCGTGAAACGCGAGATCTGCAACGGACGAAGCACGAACGTCGCGCCGACACCAGGAACTTGGTTCACGAGCAGCGTGAACTCACCGCAGCGAAGCAGGATCGCCGATTTGCCATTGCCAGCACGGATCCGGCGGAGGTTCGTGCGGCAACCCGCGATGTGCGTGGCGAGCAGCGGGATGTCGCGCGCGCGACGGGGGAGGTGCGTCGCGATACGCGTGAGGTCCGTGCGGATCGGCGCGATGTGCGTTCGGAGCGTCGCGACGTCCGTGGCATTGTGGCGGTGCGGCGCCTCTGACCGACTGATGGACGGGGGAAACAAGAACGGGGGTGCCGAAAGGCACCCCCGTTCTCGCGCGCTGCTCTCGTGCTTCGCGCGTCAATCGTAGCCGTACTATCGCTCGATCTTCACGCCGAACATGCCCCACGTCTTGTAGTACTCGAACGATGGATCGTCACCGCCACCGCCGCGATTCTGGCGGCCGCCCACGTACGCGCGGAGCGGTGTGTTGGTGAGGTTGATGACTTCACCGAAGAGCTTGACGCCCGGCCGGACCTGGAAGGAACCGGATGCGTCCACCTGCAGTCTCGAGCGGGTGCGTGTGTCTCCGTCTGGTGTGACCGGGTTGATCGTCGACAGGAACTCACCGGAGTAGTTCGCGCCGGTACGCAGCGAGAACCGACCACGATCGTAGAAGATGCCGAGGTTTCCGGCATTTCCCGTCTGACCGGGCAGCGGCGTGGTGACGCCAGAGCGCCCGAGGCCAGGGATGTCGGCGTCGGATCGGGTATAGGTGTAGTTGGCGTTCAGTCCAAGTCCGGCGAGCGCACCTGGGAGGAACGTCAGATTCTGTTGCCACGCCAGTTCGAAACCGTACAATGAGGCGGTCGGACCATTGGCGGGCTGTGTGATCTGCGTGGCATCCGGACCGACAGCATCGGCCGAGGTGCGGGGCCGCGCCGTGGCGAAGATGAAATTGGTGAGGCTCTTGGCGAACGCGCCGGCGGCGACGAACCCGACGCTCTTGAAGTAGCGCTCGACCATCAGGTCGTAGTTCACGGCAGTCGTGGCTTCGAGCGCCGGGTTACCAATGCTCGCCGTTTGCTGCCCCGCCTGAACGTTCACGTACGGTGCCATGTCACGGAACTGCGGGCGGACCAGCGCCGTCGTGATGGCCGCCTTCACGTTCGTGTACTCATCGACCCGCCACGTCGCGTTGATGGACGGGAAGGCGTTGACGTAGTTGGTGGTACCGGTGGTATCGCTGATGGGGCGGGAGAGCGCTGTGCCGGCGGCGTTGAGCGCGACGATCTTGGCGGAGTTGTTGGTACGCGTCGCTTCCACGCGAATGCCGGGTACGAGGCGCACCGGTCCAATGTCCAGCGTGCTCATGAGGTAGCCGGCGTAGACGTCTTCACCAACGGTGTACGTGCCACCCGCGGAGACGGTCTGCGACGTGAGTGTGTTGACGGTGAAGGCGGTGGGATTCGCCGCGATGAACTCGCGCATCCTGGCCGGGTCGAACGTGCGCCCAAACTGGTAGTCCCCGTCGATGATGCTGCGACCGGCGGTTTCGGTGGTGAGCAGCGACATCAGCGTGGCGCCTGTGGCACCCAGTCCGTTCGCCGCCAAGGCGCCGGTGTAGGTGGTGTTTTGCAGGACGTTGCTGCGGTCCTTGAGTCGGGCAGATACGCCGGCCTTGATAGTGCCAGTCGCGCTACCGAAGGTGACGGGGATCGACGCGTTGATCTTGGCACTCACATCGTCATCCTTCGTGTTGCGAACTTCACGCACCAGGCTGTTGAACGGGAAGCGCGACGGGTCGTCGAACGAGCCCGTCACTACGTTCACGCGGGGGCGCTCGGCGTCGGCGAAGTTGTACGCCAGCGTCATGTTGCTCTGACGGAACGCCATGGTGAGCACGTCGGGGCGCTCTTCCTTGGCCAGCGAGGTGCCGATCGTCCAGTCGAGCGTCTTGCCATCCTTGGAGAAGTGCTCACCGCCGAGTTGCGCGGTGTAGATGTCCTGAATGACCTCGCGCAAGCGGATGTCTCGATCAAACTGGGAGCCGGTGGTCGTGCCGGAGTCGGCCGAGACCTGATTCCACCGCGAACCGCCTCCACCGCGGAAGCGAAAGCGGGCGCGCGCGCGGATTTCGTCGTCACCGAACCGGTTCCACGTGCCCCGCAGGAACAGCTTGCTGTTGTTGCCCAGCAGGTAGTCCAACGTTCCATTGGCACCGTTGCGCTGGCGATTCACCTGAGGATAGTCTCGGAACTCGGCCAGGTTCGGGGCATCGAGCGACGTGAACGACGGGGAGGCCGGCGTGGTGCCGGTTGCGGCGGCGCCGCAGTTGCGCGTCTGCGAACACCAGTCTCCTTCCACGTTCTGCGAGGCGCGGTCGTTGCGGTAGTACGTGCCGCCAAACATCGCGCCGAACTTCTGCGACGCGCCAAAGCGCTTGCCGGCGTTGAGGCCGAGGTTCACCAGGGCTCCGCCGCCAAGCTGGTTCTGTCCACCAGCTGCCGTCACGTTGAACAGGGGTTGATTGGCCCGCGCCGTCCGCGTCACGATGTTCACGTTGCCGCCGATGGCGTCCGCGTCCATGTCTGGCGTGAGCGTCTTGGAGATCTGGATCTGCGCCGCCTGGTCGGATGGAATTACGTCCATGGGCAGCTGACGATTGTTCTGCTCCGGCGTGCTCACGCGCATGCCGTTGAGCGACATGGAGTTGAGGTCGGCGTTGGTACCTCGAATCTGTACGAAACGCCCTTCACCCTGGTCACGGACGACGGCAATGCCCGGTACGCGGGCCAGGGCCTCGGCGAGGTTCGGGTCTGGGAGTCGCCCGACCAGTTCGTTATCGATCACGCTGGAGATCGTGGGGGACGTGCGCTGCTGGTTGAGCGCAGACGCCTGACCGGCAACCGTTCCCCTCACTTCGAGGGCGGCGAGATTGGTGACCGCGACAGTCATCTTTACGTCAAGCGTCACGGTGGCGCCGGCCGTTACGGTGACCGGCTTCGTGACCGCCTGATAGCCGATGTAGCGAAACGTGACGGAGCGCGCTCCCACCGGCACGCTCACCGCGCGATAGGCACCGTTCTGAGTCGAGGCTCGGATGGCGGTTCCGTCGACGGACACGAAGACGCCGGACAATGGCCGACCGTTCATGTCGGTCACCGTCCCCGCCACGACGCCTTGCGCGGCCAGCGGCGCAATTGCCAGGGCGGAGAGAGCCGCCAGCCTGCCGGCGGCGCGAGTCAGCTGACGGAGCGCTGTGCAGCGCAGGAGAAGCATCGACCGGAAAAGCATAGACAGAGTAAAGTGTTTGAGGCGTCGGCGAATAGATTTTGGTGTCGGGGATAACCATCCTCGGTCCGGGTCACGGACCGGTCCACGTTTTGTCACGAACGTGTATCGGCAACACGGAACACCCCCGATTCACCTATCCGCACCGAGAACATGATGAATAGACCCGTTGCCCTCGTGACCGGAGCCTCGCGCGGAATCGGCCGTGCTATCGCGCTGGAACTGGCTCGCACTCATGATCTGGTCCTCGTGGCTCGCGATCAGGCCCGTCTTGTGGAGACGGCCAACGCGTGCGAGGCCCACGGCGCGATGGCCCGGGCGCTGATGCTCGATGTGGCGGACCCGATAGCTGTCGCGGCGGCGCTCGATGGGCTCGCGGTTGACGTCCTCGTGAACAATGCCGGTGTGGCCGTGCTTCAGCCGTTTCTCGAGACGACGCCCGAGGACTGGCATCGGATGGTCGACGTGAACGTCAACGCCTTGTTCCATGTAACGCGCGCGGTACTCCCGGGCATGGTGGCGCGTGGTCGCGGGCATGTGTGCACGGTCGGCAGCATCGCCGGTCGAAATACGTTCGTTGGGGGCAGCTGCTACAGCGGCACCAAGCACTTCGTGATGGGGTTCTCCGAGTCGTTGATGCTCGAGGTGCGGGACGCGGGAGTGAGCGTGTCGGTGGTCATGCCCGGCTCGGTTGACACGGACCTCTTTCCGGTGGGCACGAATCGCACGTGGATGCTGGAGCCGGCCGATGTGGCGAGTGCGGTTGCGTACGTCGTTCAGGCGCCGGCGCACATGCTGGTGCATCGGCTCGAAGTGCGGCCGCTCTCCCCCAAGCGGCCCCGCGAAGCACAGGTCTGACTGACGCTGTGCCCTCGAGTGCAACTCGGTATCGTACCCGAGCGTATCCTTGTAAGGTGCTCGCATCGGCGCATCTTCATGGCGCTCTAACGCTATTGGTCCACCATCATGCATCAACAGTCCCACCGACAGCTGCAGCACTGTGTCACGTCGCTGAGTATTCCTGACGTGCTTGTCGCCGCTACCCGATTCTTCGCGCGCCGCGGAGGGGTCTATAGCGCGTTTGTCGAAAAACGTGGGCCGACACACGTGACGCTTCGTGGACAGGGCGGTGAGGAGATCGTCATTGGCGTCCGTTCAGTCGCCGAGGGTGCGGAAGTCACCGGGGCGAGCTACCTCTTCGATCAGCAAGTTGCGCAGTTCTTGGCGTCGCTCCCACCGGCAACTGGCGCTGCTGCCGATGCAACAGACGCGGTGCTCGAAGAGGCCGCGCTGCCAGGCGCGGACTCGGCGGGCACCGGGGCACGTTCGTGAGCGCCCGATTTGTCACCACGCTGCGCGCCCGCGCAACGCCCTTGCGCCTGGTTCCGGACGACGCGGCCCCGATGTGGACGCTGCGCGTGCAGAGCGCGGAAGCGTGGGACGCGGTGCGGGTCGAGGTACTGCCCACCACGCTGGTCCGTGAGATCAAACGCGCCGCGATGACCTCGCTCCTGCCGGATATCGACGCGCTCGATGCGTACGTCGTGAAAATCGGCGGGTTCGAGGTTCAGGATGAAGGGCTGGCGGTGGAACGCGCCGGCGCGCTGGATGGCTCGACGCTGTTGATCATGGCCCGTCGTCGTCGGCCGGTGCGCTGATGTCGCTCCCGCACGCGGCGACCGATCGCTCCGCGCCGGAGTTGCTCGCTGCGGTGCAGCGTTTGCGCGCGGAGATCGGCAAGCGGATTGTCGGTCAGGATGCGGTGGTCGAGGAGATCTTGATGGCGCTGGTTGCCGGCGGACACGCGTTGCTGGTGGGCGTGCCCGGTTTGGCCAAGACACTGATGATCAAGTCGTTGGCGGAGGCGATGCACCTGGATTTCCGCCGCATCCAGTTTACGCCGGATCTGGTGCCGAGCGATATCACTGGCACGGAGATTCTGGAGGAAGGCCCCAATGGTTCGCGCGCGTTTCGTTTTGTGCGTGGCCCAATCTTTGCAAACATCGTGCTGGCTGATGAAATCAATCGCGCGCCGCCGCGTACGCAGGCCGCGCTTCTCGAGGCGATGCAGGAGCACAGCGTGACCGCTGCGGGGCAGACCCTGCGCCTGCCCGAGCCGTTCTTCGTGCTCGCGACCCAGAACCCGATCGAGCAGGAGGGCACGTATCCACTGCCCGAGGCGCAGCTCGATCGGTTCCTGTTCGATATTCGTGTGGGCTATCCCGACGAATCCGAAGAGGTGTCCATTCTTCGTTCCACGACCGGCCGAAGCGGCGCACCGATCGTCCCGGTGCTCGGCGCTGCGGAAGCGATTGGGCTACAACAGCTGGTTCGTGAACTGCCGTGCAGCGAGCTGGTCCTGCGTTACGCCGCGCAATTGGTTCGTGCGTCACGTCCCGGCGAGCTCGGCGCGCCGGGCATTGTTCGCCAATATGTTCGTTGGGGTGCAGGACCCCGAGCTGGCCAGGCGCTCATCCTTGGAGCGAAAGCGGCCGCATTGCTGGCTGGCCGTGCAGCGGTGTCGCCTTCCGACGTGCGTCGTGTCGCACTGCCGGTATTGCGCCATCGAATTCTGCCGAATTTCGCCGCCGAGGCGGACGGTGTGTCGGCGGAGCCGATCGTCGAGGCGTTGCTGCAGCATGTCGCGGCGCCGGCGAGCGCATTGCCCTGAACAGCGCGCACGCGCGCCCGGGGCCCACGTGACTGGGGGGTACGGTCCGTTACTCGACGCGGTACGTGGCGTCCGCTGGCCTGCCAGACGACCGGTTGGCGCGGCCCTGCCAGGCGCACATCGGTCGCGTCAGCGTGGATCATCCGGCGAGTTCACTGAGTACCGGCTCTATCGACAGGGCGATGATCCGAAGCAGCTGGACTGGAAGTTGCTCGGGCGCAGCGATCGTGCCTTTGTGCGACTGACCGATGATCGGAACATCGTCGCGACGTGGGTGCTTGTTGATGGTTCGCGAAGCATGGCGTACCCAGATGAGGCCAGTGCGCTACCGGCCTCGCCCCCCAACAAATGGAGCGTGGCTCGCTCTCTGGCCGTTGCGCTGGCAGCCGTGGCCCACGCGAGCAGTGATCCAGTCGGGATGCTCGCGGTTAGCGAGGGAGGCGTGACTCGGCTTGGGGCGCGAGCGCGGCGGGGCGCGGTGGCGGACATTGCGCGCACGCTCGATGCACTCACTTGCGGTGGTGACCGCGACATCGCGTCGCTGCTGTCCGCGGCCCCGCCGCAGGCGCGTATCGTGGTGATTACCGACCTGTTGGGTGACCTTGATGTGCAGGTACGTCTCGCAGCCCAACGAACCGCCGCCGGGGGCATCGTTGACTGTGTCCATGTGGTGGCCGCAGAGGAGGTGACACTGCCGGCAGGTGCGTACCTGGCACGCGATCCCGAGGCGCCGGATGTTGAACGCGTGCTCACAGCCTCCGTGCATGTCGACTACGCGGCACGGTTTCTCGCCTTTCGTGAAGAGGCCGCACGCCGTTGGCTCGCGGCGGGCGCTGGCTACACGGAGGCGCGCACGGACATGGCCCTGCCTCAGCTCGTGCGTCGCATTGTCGCAGGAGTGGGTTCGCTTGGTGCTTCAGTACCGGCGCGCGAACGGTGATTCAGTTTGCCACGCCGTGGTTGCTCGGTGTCGGCGTTGTCGGCGTCATGCTGACCACAGCGCTGCATTTTCTTTCGGTGCAACGACCGCCAGAGTTGCTGCTGCCGACCGCAAGATTTCTTGCGGTCGGCCAGACGCGCGCCGTTGCCCGCAGCGCACGGCCGAGCGACTGGCTGCTGCTGTTGGCGCGAACGCTTCTTCTGCTGCTGGCCTGTGTGGCGCTCGCGGGTCCGCGCTGGGCTTCATCGGACATCGGCGCCGTGCGCCTCGTGGTCGCGGACGGCGCGCTCCGCACCGATTCTGCGCGATTGCTGAAGGATCTGAACTTGCGGTTCGATGATGCGGTCACCACACGCGTGATCTGGACCGACACTGCGATGGTGACGGGATACGCAACCGGAATTCGGACGAGCATCGCCTCGGCGATCCCGACCGCCATTCGAACTGCGGCGGCACTCACCACGTCGATGCCCGGGGTTGATTCCTTCTCGCTGCACATCGTGGCCCCCGCAACGTCGTGGCGGAGGGACGCGGCGTGGAGTCAGTGGCGGGCGCAGTGGCCGGGCGCGATCCGCGTGCACGAAGTGGCTACCGGGCGCATCGGTTCATCGCCGACGCAGTCACCAGGCCGGAGCGTGCTTCGTGCGGTTCCGGAGGCAGCGGTTGATCCGGTGCGAATGGCGTTGGAGCAGGAGATGCGGCGGCAGATCGCTAGGCCGCCTGCACCGGAGCGACCGGATACCGTATTGCTCCTTCGCGGCAACGAGCAAGCGGTCGATCCGGCTCGGCCGCATTCAGGCGTCCTGATTCGCTGGCCAGAAAACGGAGTGCCTGCAGGCTGGCGACTGGTGCGTGATTCTTCCGCCGCACTCGTTGCCGATGGGCTCGCGCTGATGTCGCGTTGGAGTCGCGCTGCGATTGCCCCCGACCGAGTCCTGCAGGGTACGCGCGCAATTGCATGGTGGGACGATGGTGCTGTTGCGGCCACCGAGCACGCTAACGGTATCGGCTGCACGCGAACCGTTGGGGTTCAGGTGCCCGTTGGCCGCGATGTCCTGTTCGATCCAAACGCACGCGGGCTGATCGACGTGCTGCTGGCGCCCTGTTGGTCGCTCTCCGGTGCAACACGTGTCAACTGGACCGTGGCTGTGGATTCTGCGGGGACAGCAGGCAACGCAGCCGCGCCGGCAGGAGCGTTCGCCCAGGATGTCGGCGTTTCGATGGGATCGACTCCACGATGGCTCTCACCAATGCTTCTGCTCGCGTCACTGTTGCTGCTCGGCTTCGAGTCATGGTGGCGTCGACGCGGTGATGCCGAGTCGTCCGACAGTTCCGATGCTCGGCGGTCCGTGGCATGAGCAGTTCCTCGCGGTCGCCCATATCGCCGATTGCCGCCAGCATACTGCTGCAGGCGGCCATCGCGCGGACGCAGCGTGCGTTGCGCGCGGTGTATGCATTGCGGGCGGCGGCGATTGGCGTGGGTGCAGGGATCGTGAGCGTACTTATCACGCTGCTCGTCGCACGCCGCATGCCGGTTCCGGAATTGGCCATGGCGTTGTTGGTTGTCGTCGCCGTGATTGTGGCTGCGCTGCTGATATACGCACCGGTGGCACGTCTTGACGCGGTTCGGACCGCATTGTGGATCGAGGAACGAATGCCCGCGGGGTTCGCGCTGGTCACGTTCGCTGAGCAGAGCCCCGCGGGGTCGGATCCGGTACCGGAGTTGGACGCGTTGCGCGAACGGCTGGCGCATGCGGGGCTGGACGCCGTGGGAGGATCCGCTCGTGCGGATGAGCGCCTTCGCGCCGCCGTTGGCCAGTGGCGGCGGGAGCGCCTCGGAGGTCCTACCCTTTTTCTTCTCGTCGCGCTGCTGCTCGCGGGCTGGGTGCTGATGAGTGCGCGGACGACGAGGAGTCCACTCGCCGCTCGAGCGGTTGACGAGACGCATGGTGCGACTTCGCGCGAAGGCGTTGCGACGCAGCCCATCGGTGCCTGGTCCGTACGAGTCGAGCCACCCGCTTACAGTGGGCGCTCAGTGCAGGCACTCGGCAACGTGGAGTCTGTTCGAGCGCTCGCGGGAAGCCGGTTGGTGATTGAGGGCAGCGGCGGCGCTCCCGCTACGGTGGAAGCGAGCGTGTCGAACGGTGTTGCCGCGAGGAGCGCGTTGCGTCCGGAGCCGGCGACGGCGCCCGCCACATCTACCGAAAACACTGACACGGGGTGGCGCGTATCGATGCGGGCCACCGGTGTGCCAACGGTGCTCCGCATCTCGCGAGACTCGTTGAGTCGGCTCCTGCTGGTGGACGGATACGTCGACTCGCTACCCAGGGTGTCGCTGCTGGTTCCCGCTCGTGACAGCGTGCTGAGGCGCGCGAGCGGTCGGTTTCCGCTGGAGGCGACGGTGCATGACGATCTGGGCATCGCCAGCGCGTCCTTCGAGCTGATCGTGAGTTCCGGTGAGGGAGAGCAGTTCACGGCGCGAACGGTGCGCCTTGGCATGCAGCGCCTTGGACGCGCACCGGACGCGCGCTTGCGCCTTGCGCTGGACCTCGACTCGCTGCGGCTTGGTCCCGGTGACATCGTGCATATGCGCGCGGTGGCCCGGGATGGCCATCCGGACAGTACGCGTGAATGGGGCAGCAGCGAGACACGGTCGATTCGGGTCGCCCGATTATCTGAGTACGACTCTACTGCGGTTGAAGCCGCACCGCCGCCCGAGATCGACAAGTCGCTGATGAGTCAGCGCATGCTGCTGCTGCTGACAGAGAAGCTGCAGCTGCGTCGGCCACGACTGGCCATTGGTGTGGTGGCCGCCGAGTCGCGCGCGCTCGCGCGCGATCAGGCACGCCTGCGTCTGGCGGTCGGTGACGCCGTGTTCCAGCGGCTGAGCGGCGAATCGGGCGCCGAGCATTCGCACTCGGTCGGCGACGGTCACGATCACGGCGTCGATCTTGTGGGTGGCAAGCTGACGCTGGCTGTCGGCGGCGTGAATGCCAACGGAATGCTGGAAGAGGGCGATGACTCGCCGGTGATCGGAATCAACACGCCGCTACTCGAGGCGTACAACGCCATGTGGGATGCGGGGAGAGCGCTCGAGCAGGTCGATCCCCGTGCGGCAATACCACACATGCGAGTCGCGCTGGCGGCAATCGAGCGGGCTCGCGCCGCGTCACGGCTGTATCTGCGTGGGAAACCTCCGGTCGTCATTTTGGATCTGGCCAAGATCCGGCTGACGGGCAAGGACACGGGCGTCTCCAATCAACGATCCACGAGGGCAGCCATTCCACCGATCGCTGCGCTACGAGAGTCGCGCCTTCTGCACGCTGCGTCGCTGGCCGTTCTGGCACCGGACGCTGCACGGGACTCCATTGCGGTGCTGCGACTCGACGTGCTCGCTGACAACGACGCCGTGGCCGTGGCATTGTCGAACGTGTTGCAGGCGCTGCGGCGTGGCGGTGACGTGACGGCGGAGTTCGTGCGTGCGCGCCGAGCCATCGGTGGCGTGAAGCGCGATGCCGGCAGCGAATGGTCGAGACTCGCGCCCCCGTGATGCCCAAACCGTTTGCCCCGTTTGTGTTTGCCACCGCGCAATACGCGTCGGGCGATTGGGACTCTGCGCCCATGGTGCCGGCTAATGTCATCGATGCCGTTGCGCGGTACACGACAATTCCCGTAGGTCCGCAAGGAGTGACCGTGCCGCTCTCATCCGAAGCGGTGTTCGGCTACCCACTGTTGTTCCTGACCGGACATCTGCCTGTGCGTTTCACGAACAAGGAGGCCTCGATCGTGTCGCAGTACCTGCGTCGAGGAGGCCTGCTGTTCGTTGACGATCACAATCACGATGTCGATGGTGCGTTCAACAAGACGGTGCACGAGGAGATTCGGCGTGTCGCCGGTCCGTTGAAACCGCTGCCGAATTCGCATGAGCTGTATCGCGCGTTCTTCACGTTCGAGAACGGACCCCCGACGACGTCGCACGAGATGAACGGCTGGGGCGACAATCTCGTGCACGAGCAGCTCGATGCGGTGCTGATCGGCTCGCGAATCGCGGTGCTGTTCAGCACCAAGGACTACAGCTCCGAATGGAGCTATCATCCTGACAACAAGCGATTCCTGTCAGTGGACAATACAAAGTTCGCCGTCAATCTCGTGGTCTACGCCCTCACCCGATGATGCGGCGCCGATTCGAACTGCTGTGTCGCGCGGTGGGTGTTGGTGCGCTCGGGATCGGGACCGTATTGGCTTGGCGCACAGCCGACGTGTCGGCCAAAGCGCCGACCTTTGGCGTGTTGCCCAGTACGCTGGCAGACAGCACCGGTAGCGCTGTCGCCCGGGACCTTGCGGGGCTCGTCGCGCGCACCGCCACGGATCCCGCGTGGCCCGCGGTGCAGGTTTCGTTGTCCGCGATCCCTTCGGGTGCGGTCCGGGCCGTGCTCGGTGCGGCAAAACTGGCGGGTGTTCCACTCTCGTGGAGCGACGGCACGTCGGCACGCGGACTCGCGACCTCGGCGAGCGCTGTCGTGCGACCGCAGGGAGGCGTGATGGTGCGCGCGCAGGGGAACGGATCGCAGCCGCTGGTGCTGCGTGATGCCGTGAGCGTGCTGGACTCGGTCGGTGTGGGTCACACCGGGTTGATCGTACGCGGTGCGCACCTGGCGAACGTCGTCACGGCCAGCCAGGGTGCATCGCGCGCCAGCATTCCGGTTCCTCCGCCGGTCGAGGTGCGCCGTGTGCTCCTGATGGCGAAACCGGGGTGGGAAGCGAAGTTCGTGATCGCCGCGCTGGAAGAGGAAGGCTGGCAGGTGGATGGCTCGCTGGATTTCGGCCGGCGGGCATCCGTGAGCACCGGCAGGTCTTCGTTGCCGGACACCACTCGCCATGCGGTCCTCGTGGTGCTGGACAGCGGACTGGTTTCTGCCAAGACGTTGTCACGATACCTCGCGCAAGGCGGCGGTGTCGTCCTCGCTGGTGATGCGCTGCTGGATCCAGCGATGGCCTCGGTCCGTCCTGCCGACGCGCGAGGAAATCTCGCCGCCGTGCCAGGCGCGCTGCTCACTGCGGTACAGCGAGAGGGGCTCGATCGGTACCGCCTTCACGTGAGCGCTGGGGCGGTCGTACTGCAAGGTGACACGCTCGGCGAGGTGGTCGAGCCATCCGTGGTGGTACGTCGAGTGGGCATCGGGCGCGTGCTGGCGAGTGCGTATCGAGAGACGTGGCGCTGGCGAATGGCGGGCTCCGAGGAGGGGATGGACGCGCATCGTGCCTGGTGGAGCGGGTTGCTCAGCGCCGTCGCCTTTGCGCCGGCAGCACCAGCACTCTCCGTCGCGAGTGCCATGCGCCCCGGCGATGCGGCGCCGTACGCCGATCTCGTCGCAGCTCTGGGGCCCGCATCCACCACATCGCGGGCGGTGGTGCCCGCGAAGGCAAGCGGAGCATCGTGGCACTGGCTACTGTACGCGGTGGCGTCGCTCGCCCTGCTTGCTGAATGGTGCTCGCGACGCGTTCGCGGCGCCCCCTGATCGTTTCGATGGAGCGGAGTTCCCGATGGCTGCGTCCGTAGCATTCATTTCGCATTCCGACTGCGGTCGTCACGATACGGGATGGGATCACCCCGAGCACGTCGGACGACTGCGTGCCATTTCTCGCGCGCTGCGCTATGAGCCAGAGCTGTTTCTCGCGCTGCTGCACCACGAGGGACGTCACGCGACCGAGGACGAGCTGGCGCTCGCGCACGATCGTGACTACATCGCGCGGGTCGCGGCTCTGGTATCCGCCGGCGGCGGGCGAATCGACCCGGACACGGTGGCGAGCGAGGGCTCGTGGGACGCCGCAACCTCGGCGGTGGGCTGCGTGCTGGACGGCGTGGACATGGCATTTGATGGTCGGGCGGTTCGGAGCTTCTCTGCGGTTCGACCGCCAGGACACCACGCGTTACGCGATCGAGCGATGGGATTCTGTCTTTTCGGCAACGTGGCGATCGCTGCCCACTATGCCTTGGCCCGGCATGCGTGCCGCCGTGTGCTGATCGTCGACTGGGATGTACATCATGGCAATGGGACGCAGGCGCTTGTAGAGCACGAGCCGCGAATTCGCTTCGTGTCGATGCACCAATGGCCGTGGTACCCGGGGACGGGAGCGGCGGATGATCGGGGCCCGCACGGCACGATCTGGAACGTGCCAATGGCCGCCGCGCTCTCCCCGAGCACGTACGTGGCGGCGTTGCTCGAGTCCGTGGATGCAGCCACGAGCGACTTCGAGCCGGAGCTGGTGCTCGTGAGCGCCGGATTCGACTGCCTGGACGGTGATCCGCTGGGAGGATTCACGTTGGGACATGATGCCGTGCGGGATCTTACGCGCGCCCTGGTGGAGCGGGCGGCGCGGTGGTGCGGCGGCCGTCTTGTGAGCGCACTCGAGGGCGGATACGCGCCCGATCCGGTGGCGGCCGCCGTCATGGTGCACCTGCATGCCCTCCGGTAGTTTCCGCAGATGATGACTGCAGCGAAGGTGTGCTGTCACCCCGACAGGTGCCCGGTGTCGCACCGCGCCGACCGATGAGCGTCGCGATGATGGACGCCTTCCCGCGCACGATTTATCGCGCGCTCGATGGCGCCAACGTGGTGGACTGCCATCCGCGGGACATTCCGCAGCTTCTGGCCGACGGTGGCCCGTTGTGGATGGACATTGACTCCACCGTGCGTTCGCAGCACGCGATGCTGGAGAAGGTGTTCAAGTTCCATCCCCTGGCGATTGAGGATACCCTCAACCCCAGCTCGCGCGTCAAGATCGAGGAGTACGAGGGCTACCTGTTCATCATCATTCGAGGGGTCGCCCTCGCATCGGGTACCGATGATCCGTATGACCTCGAAACCAAGGACCTGTACTGCTTCCTTGGCTCCCGGTTTCTTGTGACCGTGCACGCCGGCCCGATGCCCTCGGTAGATCGTGTCACCGAGACACTGCGCCGATCGCCGGACTTGCTGACGCGAGGGGTCGATCGCGCGCTGCATGCGATTCTCGATGACACGATCGACGGCTTCTTCCCGATTCTGAATCAGATCGATCAGTTCATCGATGGCCTCGAGGAGCGCGTGTTTGTGAAATTCGATGAATCGGCGCTGCGCGACCTCTTTCTGGTCAAGCGACTGGTGCTGTCGCTGCGACGGTATCTCATGCCGTCTCGCGAGGTCCTGAACGTGCTCACCAATCGGCCAAGCACACTGCTCACCACGGATGTGCAATTGTACTTCCGTGACATCTACGACCATGTACTTCGCATCAATGACTCGCTGGACACGTATCGGGACTTGTTGGGCAGTACCATGGACTCCTATCTGACGCAGGTGTCGAATCGGCTTGGCGCGACCACCAAGGCGCTGTCGATTGTCGCTACGATGTCGCTTCCGTTCGTCGTGGTGAGCGGCATGTGGGGCATGAACTTCACCAACGTGCCGTTCTCCTCGTGGCCGCACGGCTTCATGACGCTGTTGTTCGTGCAGCTCGGACTAGGGGTCGCGCTGCTTGGTTTCCTGCGCTGGCGAAAGTTGCTGTGATGTGCAACTCATCGGTCATCCTTGCGCCGGCGGAGTGCCATGTTCTGTCCTGAATGCGGCACATGGAACCGTGCCGCAGCCGCGCGCTGCACGCGCTGCGGAGCGTCGCTCCCGGAGGTCAGTGCGCCGCCGCTTGACGTTCCCGACGAAGAACTGACCGCGCTGCGACAGGCAACCGGCAACCGCTATACCATTGTCAAGCGGCTGGGCAGCGGCGGCATGGCGCACGTCTATCTGGCGCGACACATGGCGCTGTCGCGCTACCTGGTCATCAAGGTGCTGCACAAGACGCTGGCGGTAGATCCGGAGATGCGCGAGCGCTTTCGACGCGAAGCCGAGTCGGCGGCGACACTGGTGCATCCCTTCGTGTGTGCGATCGTGGACATGGGTGCGGCGGGCCCCATCGAGTACCTGGTGATGCCGTACTACGCGGGCGGCTCGCTGGCTGACCGACTCGGACGTCAACGCACCATTGCTGCTGCCGAATCCGCGTCGATCGGCGTCCAGGTGGCGTGCGCGCTCGATCATGCGCATCGGCACGGCATCGTGCACCGCGACATCAAGCCCGACAACATCCTGTTTGACGAGGACGGTCATGTGGCGCTGACCGACTTCGGGATCGCGACTGCACGCTTTCATGGACGTCTGACCGCAGTCGGTCGGGCGATGGGCACGCCGCACTACATGTCGCCAGAGCAGGCCATGGGCAAGCTGGTGGATGGTCGGAGTGATCTCTACGCGGTCGGATTGCTGCTGTATGAGATGCTGCTCGGCCGGCCACCGTTTGACGGTGAGGACTCGTACGCCGTCGGTTACAAGCATGTGCACGAAGTGCCGGTGCCGCCCGATCAAGTGGACAATCGCGTACCCGCGGCCCTCAGCGCCATCGTCATGAAGTGTCTCGCCAAACAGCCGGTGGACCGTTATGACCGTGGGCACGAGCTCGCCGACGCATTGATCTCGTATCTCGTCGGCGCCGGGAGTCCCGTTGATATCCGCAACGCCCGGGCCTCGCGGTCCGGCGGACTCACGCCGCTCTGAGATGCGCCTGAGCTCCGAGGTGCTGACGGTCCATACCCGGCACCCCTTCGTGATTTCGCGCGGGGGCACGAGCGAGTTCCGGGTGGTCTGGATTCGCCTGACTGACGTCGACGGTCTCGAGGGCTGGGGAGAGGCATCGCCGAGCCGGTTCTATGGCGAGACGGTGGACACCGTGCTCGCCGCGGTGCAGCTGTACGCGCCGATTCTCGAACGTGCAGACAGTTGGTCGATCGATGCGATCGAGCGCGAGTTGGAGAAGACGTTGCGGTGGAATGCGTCCGCGAGGAACGCCATCAGTGCCGCGCTGCATGATCTCGCTGCCAAGCGACTCGGCATTCCACTCTATCGGCTGTTCGGGTTGGCCGGCATGGGAACGCCGCGCTCAAGTTTCACCATCGGTATCGCGCCGGACGACGTCACGCTTCGCGCGCGTGTTCGCGATGCAATCGACTACCCGATCCTCAAGATCAAGCTCGGCACCGCGCGCGATGCCGACATTGTGCGGATCGTCCGTGAAGAGGCGCCGCGCGCGATCCTGCGAGTTGATGCCAACGCCGCCTGGTCGGTCAAGGGAGCGCTGGCCATGCTGGAGCCGCTGTCGCGATACGGAGTCGATATGCTGGAGCAACCGCTGGCGCCGCACGATATTGCCGGCATGCGCTTCGTACGCGAACGCGCGCCCATGGACGTGATCGCCGACGAATCGTGTATCGTTTCGACTGACATCCCTAAGCTTGTCGGCGCCGTGGACGGCATCAACATCAAGCTCGCCAAGTGCGGATCGTTGCGTGAAGCACGACGCATGATCGCGGTGGCACGGGCGCACGGACTGCGCGTCATGTGTGGCTGTATGATCGAAACGTCGCTCGGCATCGCTGCTGCTGCGCATCTCTCGCACGAGTTGGACGACGCCGATCTCGACGGGGCGACGCTGCTGGCCGACGATCCCTTCATCGGTCCCTCGATTCCTGGCGGGAGAGTCACGCTCAGCGAGGCGCCGGGTCTCGGCGTACGCGCGCGATAGCCGATTTAGGCGACCGTTCGGTGGCGCTGTCGGAACGTACGCCGCCCGCTGCGACCGCTCTCGCGAGCGGTGCAGCGTCGATGCACGGGTCGGCGTGTGTAGAGGTTGCGCTGGCGGTGCCCCTCTTCCGCACATTCGTGTACACCGTGCCCAGCGGCATCGCGATGCCAATTCCGATCGGCTCGCGTGTTCGAGTACCGTTTCGGAATCGTGAGGAGATCGGTGTCTGTCTTGGGCCGGCGCAGCCTCCGTCGGGCGTGGTGCTCAAGCCGTTGCACGCCGTCGTCGATGCAGT
>JANNEV010000585.1:0-2050 GCA_031379145.1 Gemmatimonadaceae bacterium | reverse complement strand
GGGCCCCGCCATAGCCCCGCCAAATTCGGTGATGTCGGCTCCGGCGATGAAGGTGCGGCCTTCGCAGATCAGCACAATGGCCTTGGCAGCAGGATCGGCACCGGCAGCCTTAAAGCCTTCGAAGAGACCCTCGCGGACCTTAGCCGACAGGGCGTTCACCGGCGGCGAGTTCAAGGTGATGACGGCGATGTCGCCGTCCAGCGAAAGGTCGGTCACCGTGTTGATGGCGGTCATTCTGGGCATCCTCGACTAGGGAAATTGGGCCGCCTCTCGGGGGGCGGATTCAAACAACCGTTTATAGGCGGGCAACCAACCGTGCGAGTCAAAACTGCGCCGGGTTTGCGGGACGACATCCGCAGTCTAAGAGGAGGCACAAACAACAAGCGGGAGGTCGCAATGGCTTTGGATCTGTTTTCTCTGAAAGGGCGCGTCGCCCTGGTTACCGGCGGCTCGCGCGGCATCGGCAAGATGATTGCCGAGGGATTCCTGGAACAAGGGGCCAAGGTCTATATCTCATCGCGCAAGGCTGGGGTCTGCGATGACGTGGCTGCTGAGCTTTCCGTGGATGGCCGCGAATGCATCTCCCTGCCGCAGGACGTCTCGACGGTTGAAGGCGTGCGCATGCTAGCCAAGCGCTACAACGATCTGGAACCCAAGCTCGACATCCTGGTCAACAATGCCGGAGCTGCCTGGGGCGCAAACTTCGACGAGTTTCCAGAAAGCGGCTGGGACAAGGTTTTGGACCTGAACCTGAAATCACCCTTCTTTCTGACCCAAGCTTTGCATGGGGCTCTAAAGGCCGCCGCCAGCCGCGATCAACCGGCCAAGGTGATCAATATCTGCTCCATCGACGGCATCCGTCTCAATCCGCAAGAGACCTACAGCTATCATGCCTCAAAAGCGGGCCTGATCTATCTGACGCGCCGCATGGCCGCGACCCTGATCAATGACGCCATTAATGTCACCGGCATTGCTCCTGGTGCCTTTGCGTCAGAGATGAACAAGGTGGCCCGTGATGAGGGCGATGCCATTGCCAAGCGCATTCCCTCGCGCCGTATCGGCCGCGATGAGGATATGGCCGCGGCTGCCATCTATCTAGCCAGCCGGGCCGGCGACTATGTGGTCGGCGAGACCATTGCCGTTGACGGTGGCGTGGCCTTGGCCACGCTGGGCGGGCTCTAGACCTGCCATGCTTCGGACGGGATTTGAGGTCATGCTCAGAGCTTGTCCGAAGCAGGTTCGCGTTTGAAACAGCCTCAACCCGCCCCACCCACCCGGCTCATACGCCCTTGGCGTTGGCTGGGCATTGCTGTCGTTCTGGCTGCCGGTGTGGCTCTGAGCGTTTCCTATATGGAACGCAGAGTCCTGGCGCGAGAGCTTGTAACGGGCTGGCTACGTCGCCAAGGCGTCGAGTCTGAGATTGCATTCAAGGCGTTTGGTCCCAGTGGACTTTCGGGAACCCTGCGCATTGGGCCAGCCGCTGACCCAGACCTGACGGCCGATCTTGTACAGGTTCAGTATGGCCTGCCCATGTTCTGGTCAGGCAAATCCATCCACGTCACTGCCATACGTTTGATCCACCCCAGGCTCAAAGGCCGATGGCATGACGGACGCTTAAGTCTGGGCTCGCTAGACCCTTTGGTCCAGCGCCTGCTCAAGCTGGCTCCAGATCCCACGCGGCAGCCGCCAGAATTCATCCTTGAGGACGGCACCCTGCGTCTAACCACCGACTATGGACCGATAGTGGCCAAGGCGAGCGGCCAGTTTCGAAAGGGCAAGCTCGACCGGCTGGATCTCATCATCGATCCGACCAGCCTGAAGGGTTCTTCGTTCCAGGCCAAGGTGGGGCGAAGTGAACTGCACCTCGTTCGTTTCGGCGATCGCTTGGCCGTGGCGGCCGAAACGCAAAGCCCCGCGACACAATTCACCACCGTATCAACGCAGGCCGCGCACCTGCGGCTAACCGGTCAGATTCCCTATCCGGACATGGTCCGCAAAACTGCAAATGGGGATGTCAGCCTGAAATTGATCTCCACTGCCCAATCGGTGG
>JANNEV010000576.1:0-4945 GCA_031379145.1 Gemmatimonadaceae bacterium | reverse complement strand
CTTTCGCGCGGGGATATGCGCCAACGGATACGCCGGGAAGGTGGCGAAGCGAGCGGAGAATCGTGGCATGGCGAAAGGGCCGGTGTCAGGAAGTCGGGGGATTGAACTGCGCGTGCTGCCCTTCCACCCAACTCCGGTGATAGGCTGGATCTTCGATAGGCACGGCGGCCTTCGCAACCTTGAGTGGTCGGAAGCTGTCCATCATGACCGCCAGCTCGTTGGTGTACTTGGCGCCGATCGACGCTTCGGTTCGGCCGGGATGCGGGCCATGCGGCAGCCCGTCGGGATGATGCGTGATGGAGCCGTACTCGATCCCCTTTCGGCTCATGAACTCACTGGACGCGTAAAACAGCACCTCGTCCGAGTCCACGTTGCTGTGGTTGTATGGCGCCGGAACGGCCTGGGGGTCGAAATCGTACGGCCGCGGGCAAAACGAGCAGATAACAAACCCATCCCCTTGAAACGTCTGGTGCACCGGCGGCGGCTGATGAATACGTCCGACAATCGGCTCAAAGTCATGGATGTTGAACGCCCAGGGATAGAAATATCCGTCCCAGCCAACGACATCGAACGGATGATGGTCGAGCACCAGCTCATTCAGCGCGTTGTACTGCTTGACCAGCACGGGGAACTCGCCCTTCTGGTCATGCACGTCGAGCGCGCCCGGCCGCCGAATGTCCCGCTCCGAATAGGGCGCGCCTTCGAGCAATTGGCCGAACTCGTTCCGGTAGCGCTTGGGCGTGCGGACATGCCCGCTGCTCTCCATGACCAGAAACTTGTTCGCCCCAGCCGCGTGGTCGATGTTCCACCAATGCGTGATGTTCCGGTGAATGACCACATAGTCTCCGGCCCGGTAGGGCAATACGCCGAAGACCGACTCGAGCACGCCGCTCCCTTCCACCACATACACCACTTCGTCCGCCTGCGAGTTGCGGTAGAAGTGCGCGTCAGTCACATCCGGTTCGACGTACAACATGCCGATATCCTGATTGAACAGCAGCGGGACGCGATCGAGCGTGGGGGACCCGCCACGCGCAATGCGCGAGGTGAGAAAATGTCGGTGCCGCAACGACGTCGTGTCGTCCGCTTCCCACGTCATGTCGCGCAGCTTTCGCGCGGAGAGCACGGTGGTTGGAGGATGCGTGTGGTACAACAGGGACGAGGTCCCGATGAACCCTTCGTGCCCCATGAGCTCTTCGGCATACAGCCCGCCGTCGGGGCGACGAAACACTGTGTGGCGCTTGCGAGGAACGGCGCCGAGCGTGTGGTAGATAGGCATGGGCGTCGCGTCAGAGGTTTCCGCGCAGATCCTGCTCGCGCTCTATGGCTTCGAACAATGCCTTGAAGTTGCCCTTGCCGAAGCTCTTCGCGCCTTTGCGCTGAATGATCTCGTAGAACAGCGTGGGCCGGTCTTCCACCGGCTTGGTGAAAATCTGCAGCAGGTAGCCATCCGGGTCGCGGTCCACCAGGATGCCCAGCGCCTCGAGGTCGGCGATCGGTTCGTCAATCGCGCCAACCCGGTCCTGCAACTCTCGATAGTACGACGTGGGCACGGTCAGGAACTCGACGCCACGATCACGAAGCGCGGTCACCGTTTTCAGGATATCGTCTGTGGCGAGCGCGAGGTGCTGCGCACCCGGACCGCCATAAAAGTCGAGGTACTCTTCGATCTGCGACTTCTTCTTGCCGGAGGCCGGCTCATTGATCGGGAACTTGATCTTGTCATCGCCGTTGCTCATGACTTTGGACATGAGCGACGAGTACTCCGTGCTGATGTCGTCATCGTCGAACGTGATGAGATTGCGGAACCCCATCACCCCGGCGTAGTACTGCACCCATCGGTTCATCTGTCCAAGTTCTACGTTGCCAACGCAGTGATCCACGTATTTGAGTCCGACGTCAGCCGGCTGATAGCGTGGCGACACGGCAACGAAACCGGGCAGAAAAAGACCGCGGTAGTTGCGACGCTCCACCAGTGTGTGGATCGTGTCACCATAGGTGCCAATCGCAGCCGTGACGATCTCGCCCTGCGCGTCGGACAGGGCCACCGGCTCCTGAACGGAAATCGCTCCCCGCGCAATCGCCGTCGCATAGGCGCTGCGCGCGTCGTCCACCCACAACGCGTAGTCGCGGATGCCGTCGCCGTGTCGGTGCACATGGTGCGCCACCGGTGAATCCGACTGCAGCGCGGTGGTGAGGACCAACCGGATCTTGCCTTGCTGCATGAGGTAGCTGGCGCGATCGCGAACGCCCGTCTCCGGCCCTCGGTAGGCGACCAGTTGGTAGCCGAAGGCGGTGCGATAGTAGTGACTCGCTTGCTTGGCGTTGCCGACGTAGAACTCCACGTAGTCGGTGCCATTGATGGGAAATGCGTCGTGCTCCAGCACGACTTCGGGCGCGGAGAGTGTGGCCATGAGATCCTCGGTGAGTGCACAGGAAGGAAGGGATAGACGTGACGGTCCCGCCCCACGCACTCAGATATGCGAGCGCGGAAGCGCACCGATCCAGGCGCGCCCCCGCTCATCTCCGGGCTCAGTCTGTCTGACCATTACCGATTCAGTCTCCGCGTGAGGCGCATCGATGTCACCGCTTGGCGATGATCTGATCCTTGATCCGATCGTACATCGCCTGCGACAGCACTCTCTTGGTCACCAGTTGCGCCTTGTTCGCATAAGGACGGCCCGCGACGATCCTGGCCGCAAACACCTTGCCGATGCCGGAGATTCGCTCAATCTCGACCGCAGTCGCCCGGTTGATATCCACCAACGGCGACGAAGCCGCCGCGGTGGGGTTGCTCGGTTTCGCCGGTGCCTGCAGCTCTCCCGCAGCAAGCGGAGCGACGAACGTCGGCACAGCCGTCACGGCCAGCAGGACCATCACTGCCACCACGAGCGTCAGGGCGCGGGGAAACGTTCGATTCGAAATACGCATGGCCGGGGCGGAACGAGGAGGACGAACACTGCGTGAATTCTAACGGGAAAGCTCCGGCAAATCGCGAAAGAGCGCCAGCGCGCCCGGGTTCGCCAGCGCGTCAACGTTCCGCACGACGCGACCGTGCAGGACATCTCGAACAGCCAGCTCGGTGATCTTGCCACTGATCGTGCGGGGCAGATCGGCGACGGCGACAATGACCCGGGGAACATGATGCGGACTGGTATGCGCACGGATGCGCTGGCGAATCTCGTCGCGAAGCGCGTCATCCAGCACGACGCGATCCCGCAGCACAACGAACAGGACCACTCGCGTGTCCGCCGTTGGTCCCTCCCCCACCACCTGCTCGACCACGAGGGATTCCTGAACGCCGGGGATCTGCTCGACCTGACGGTAGATCTCCGCGGTGCCGATACGAACGCCACCTGGGTTCAACGTGGCGTCACTTCTGCCGTGAATCACCAGTCCGTCGTGCTCGGTGAGCTCCGCCCAATCGCCATGCCGCCAGACGCCCGGAAAGTGTTCGAAATACGCCGAGTGATACAGCCGCCCGTCCGGATCATTCCAGAAAGCCACAGGCATGCTGGGAAACGGTTTCGTACACACCAGCTCCCCTGGCGCGCCACGCACCGGCCGTCCCGCGTCGTCCCAGACCTCCACCGCCATGCCAAGCCCACGCATCTGCAACGCGCCTCGGTAGACCGGTGCGGTGGGGTCGCCGAGGGCGAAACAACTTACGATGTCCGTCCCGCCGGAGATGCTCGCGAGTTGAATCGTCGGCGAAATCGCCCGCGCCACGTAGTCGTAGCTGTGCGCGGCCAGGGGACTTCCGGTTGATAGGATCGTGCGAAGGGCACGCAGGTCGAAACGCGCGCGCGGCACAATCGACTCCTTCTCCAGCATCGCCAGATACTTGGCGCTGGTGCCGAATACGTTCACGTGCTCCGCCTCGGCCATGCGCCAGAGGATCTCGGCATCCGGTGCCAACGGTGCTCCATCGAACAGCACAATCGATGCCCCGACGGCCAGGCCCGACACCAGCCAGTTCCACATCATCCAGCCACACGTTGTGAAGTAGAACAGGACGTCGTCCGGACGCAAATCGGTGTGCAACGCGAGCTCTTTCCAGTGCTGGAGCAGCGTGCCGCCAGCACCATGCACCATGCACTTGGGCAGACCGGTGGTGCCGGAGGAATACAGCACGTAGAGCGGATGGTCGAACGGCAGTCGAGTAAAGACGGGGTGGCGGAGATGCGCATGGGGCGCGAGGGCGTCGCGGAACATCACGCCGTGCCGCACGTCAGCGATGGTCGGCGCCGCGTCGAGGTATGGCACGATCCACACCGCTCGCAACGAGGGGATCGCCTCTGCCACTTCGCGAATGCGTGACAGACAGTCAATGCGCTTGCCCGCATACCGGTATCCGTCGGCCGCAATCAATACGGTCGGCGCGATCTGACCAAAACGATCGAGGACCCCCTTGGTACCAAAGTCCGGCGAGCAGGATGACCAGAGCGCGCCGATGGAGCTGGCCGCCAGCATGACGACAATCGCCGCGGGAATGTTGGGCAGGTAGCCTGCCACGCGGTCACCCGGACCGACCCCCACCGCGCGCAAGGCGGCCGCCGTCTGCGCCACCTCCACCGCCAGTTCGCCGAACGACAGTCGAGCGTGCTCGCCGGTCTCATTCCAGGCAACGATCGCGGGAGCGTCGTCCCGACGGCGCAGGAGATGTTCGGCGAAGTTCACTCGCGTGCCGGTAAACCACCGCGGCCCGAGCAGGGCATCGGGAGGTGCCATCCGGTCGCCTCCACACAGGACCTCCTCCCACGGAGCATCCGGCGCGCCCGGTCCGTCGGCCATGATCCCGGCCTCGCGCCATATCGCCGCCCAGAAGGGCTCCGGATTGGAGACCGACCAACGCTGGAGCGCATGAGAGTCACGCACCGTCTCGGGAACGATATTGGTTGACCGCAGCGCGCTGAGGAATTGCCACATCCGCGTCTCGACGCGC
>JANNEV010000568.1:0-7586 GCA_031379145.1 Gemmatimonadaceae bacterium | reverse complement strand
CGACCCCGGCATTATGAGTGCCGTGCTCTAACCAGCTGAGCTACCCAGCCACAACCACACGATTCCGAACTGCCACCACGCAAACGGCCGGCCCTGGTGAGGACCGGCCGATGCGTACTCCATAAATCATCCCACTGCATGGCGGGGGCGGGATTTGAACCCGCGACCTTCGGGTTATGAGCCCGACGAGCTACCAGGCTGCTCCACCCCGCGTCAGAACGAGGAAACTAGTGGGGCACCCGGGGGAGTCAACCCCGAAACAGCCTCGGAAGAGTGTCTTTCTCGACGCGCGGAAGCCGTGTGGCACTCGCCGAACCTGCGCGCCCTGACGTGGCGGCCGAGTCCGGCACAGCGCCGCCCGCCGAATCCGCTGGCGCGATCACCCGATACAGCAGCTCCTTGTCGCCGCGCACCATGCCGTACTCCTCCCGCGCCGTGCGCTCCAACCGCGCGGGATCGCTTGTGAACGCCTTGAACTCCGCCTTCACCGAGTCCAACGACGCACGCTCCCGCCGCACGTCGGACTCACGCTCCACCTTCCGTTCGTAACTGCGCCAGAGGTCAAACGTGGTGTACTCGCCGCCCACCAGCGCGAACGCTGCAACGGACACACCAACCACCACCCACGCGCCACGCCGAAACAGCCGACGCGCGGCTGTGTCCGCAGATTTCACCGCAGCGGCCACGATCGATCCTCGCCGACGCCTTACAGACCGAACAACGAGCCGCCGGGATACTCGGCGAAATCCTCAAGCTGCTCTTCAATGCGCAGCAACTGATTGTACTTCGCCACCCGGTCAGATCGCGACGGCGCACCAGTCTTGATCTGACCCGCCTGCGTCGCCACAGCCAGGTCAGCAATGAACGTGTCCTCGGTCTCGCCCGAGCGATGCGAGATGATGGCGTTGTATCCGGCCGCGCGCGCCAGCTCCATGGCCTCCAGCGTTTCCGTCAACGTGCCGATCTGATTGACCTTCACCAGAATGGCATTCGCAACCTCCGCTTCGATACCCTTGGCGAGAATGCTGCTGTTCGTGCAGAACAAGTCGTCGCCCACCAACTGGCACCGATCACCCAGCGCTTCGGTGAGCAGCTTCCAGCCATCCCAATCGTTTTCCGCCATGCCGTCTTCAATGGACACGATGGGATACTCCTCGATCCAGCTGCCATACAGCTCGACCATCTCCTTGGGCGAACGCGCCTTCGCGCCGCTCTTCTTGAACTGATACGAGCCGTCGCGGAACAACTCACTGGCCGCCACATCCAGCGCGAGCGCGATGTCGTGGCCCGGCCGCAAACCGGCCGCTTCAATGGCCTCGATGATGATCTTGAGCGCATCTTCGTCGCTGCCCAGGTTGGGCGCGAAACCGCCTTCGTCACCAACACCCGTGGAAAGCTTGCGAGCCACCAGCACCTTCTTCAGTTGATGGAACACCTGCGTGCCCATGCGCAGCCCCTCGCCAAACGACTCTGCACCCACAGGCACGATCATGAATTCCTGAAAGTCCACCGTGTTGGTGGCATGCGCACCGCCGTTGATGATGTTCATCATGGGCACCGGCAGCGTCCGCGCCATCGGGCCACCGAGGTACCGATAGAGCGGCAAACCCACTTCAATCGATGCCGCACGCGCCACCGCCATGGACACCCCCAACAACGCATTCGCGCCGAGACGTCCCTTGTTCTCGGTGCCATCCAGCTCAATCATCGTGCGATCCACCGCCATCTGATCGGTCGCGTCCATACCCTCGAGCGCCTCGGCGATTTCGCCGTTCACGTTGGCCACCGCCAGGCGCACCCCCTTTCCACCATACCGCTCCGGATCGCCGTCACGCAGCTCCACCGCCTCCCGCTCACCGGTCGACGCACCACTCGGCACCGCCGCTCGACCTGCCGCACCGGTTTCGAGAATGACGTCCACCTCGACAGTGGGATTGCCGCGACTATCAAGAATTTCGCGCGCGCTGACGGAGACGATAGCTGCCATGTGATGACGTCGGAAATGAGGGAAAATCGGAATATTCGTGAACGAACCAACAATCAGACAGTGAGCCCCGGTGCCGACTCCGCGCCGGTGGGGACTTCTCGGTGAACGAGCTCCGGCTCGATGCCGTATTGCACACGCAGCAGCTCTGCCATGCGCGCCTGCACCTGCGCCGCCAGCACATCACGATCCGCGTACGCCATGCCCGCGGTGCTGATGGGGTCCAGCACGTGCACGTGCACGACTCCGGGGGTCGCACGAAACGATCCGCGCGGATTCACCTGAATCGTCCCGAAAATCACCACGGGCACCACGGGTGCGCCCGAGCCGATGGCCAGCACGAACGGTCCTTTCTTGAACGGGCGTAACGCGTAACGATCACCACGTGTCCCCTCAGGATACACCAGCACTGGCTGTCCGTCGCGGATCTTGCCGGCCGCATCTTCATAGGCGCCGAACGCCGCTTTGCGGTTTTCGCGGTCGATGTAAATGACACCCACCGCGCGCGCCGCCGCACCAAAGAGCGGGATCTTCTCCAGCTCGCGCTTGGCCACGAAGCCGTAGTGCGGCAATGCCTGAATCATGGTGGGGATGTCGAACCAACTGACATGATTGGCGATGAACACCAGCGGCGTATTGGGCACCAGCTGCTGGCCACCGTGCACCACCAGCTTCACACCCGCCGCCTTGAGCAGCCACGACGCCCAGGTGCGCGTACACCACTCATACACGCCGCCGGGCGTGTGCAACACGCCAAGCAACTGGGCGAGAATTGCCGTCGTCCCGAAGATCAGGGTGCCGACAAGCAACGCGACGATGGTCAGGGCAGTCCGCATCAACCAGAAAAGTGATCGTGCCCGTGCACGAATTCAACGACGTTGTCATCCGGAAGCAGCCCAACGATCTCAACGCCCCCGCCCGGCTGCTCCGACACAACCTTGCCGATCGCCGTGAACGGAACGTCCGACCAGTTGGCCCACTCCCCACGCAGGCGGCGAGACAGATCGGGCGATGCCGCCACCAAGAGCTCGTACTCCTCCCCACTGGCCAGGCCGGCGCCGGGACGCACACCAGGGCCAAGCGGGACCCGCGAGGCATCGATGCGGAGCCGTACGCCACTCGCCGCCAGGTGTCGCGCGTCGGCCACCAGACCATCCGAGATGTCGAGCATGGCATGCACTCCCGCCTCGGCCAGCGCCTGGCCCTCCGCCAGCCGAGGGGTAGGCGCGGCGAACCGCTCCCGCGCCCACGGCGACGGCGTTCGGCCAGCATCCCAGTCTTTCACGGCCTGCCCGGGTCCGCCTAGGGTGCCGGTGACCAGCAGGACATCGCCCACCAAGGCACCCCGACGCGCCACTGCCCGCGACGCCGAGCCGATCACGGTGGTGGTGATGCCGAATCCGCTGCTGCGACTCAGATTGCCGCCAATGATGCGCGCCCCTGTGGGCCGCAGCACCCGAGCGACGCCGTCAGCGACGTCGCCAAGGCGAGAGCGCCACGCCTCGGGCACAGCGAACGAAAGCAACACCGCCTCCGCTCGCGCACCCATGGCGGCGAGATCGCTCAACGCGGCGGCGACGGCTCGCGCACCGATCTCGTCCGCACGAATCCAGTGCGAACGAAAATGCGCGCCATCCAGACACGCGTCGGTCGACACGACGATCTCGCGTTCCGCGCCCTCGCCAGCGCCAGCACCCGCGCGCCGCGTCGGGGACCGCAGCACCGCCGCGTCGTCGCCGATGTCAACGGCGAGGTCTCCCCAGCGCGCCATCAAGAGGCGAATGGTGTCGAACTCAGCACCAGGCCCGAGCGCTTGATGTGGCCGGCTGCTCCGCAACTCAGCCGCGGACTCGTCCGCGCTCGCGTCGGTCATCGAACGCCGCCATCAGCGGCACGCTGCAATCGCACCACGCCCAGTGGTGTTCCGATCCACAGCCAATCGCGGCTCGCCACCAGGTCGGTCACCGGGGCCGGTATGTCGAACGGGACACGCAGCATTCGGGTTGCGCCACCTCGCCGCGATACCAACAGCACCCCGTCGGTGCCCGCCAGCCACATGGTCCGATCATCGATCAGCACACGACTCACCTGCCCCACCAACCGCGCATCGAGTTCCGGCACACGCACCGGTTCACTGGGCCGGCGCGGCGTCACCCGCAGCACACCGTCGTCGGTGGCGGCCAGTAGCACCGAATCACTCCAGGCCAGCGAGCGAATCGGGCGACGCAGCGCTGGGTCGGTGCCCACGGGACGCGCCAGCCCGACGGAGGCCAGGCGCGTGCTGGCGCGACTCCCCGGCAACGCCAGCAGGCCAGCCGACGTCCCAACCCACAGCGTATCGCCAATGGCCTCCAGCGCGAAGACCGCGGTGTTGTCGAGCAGCCGCGTTCCAATGCCGCGCGTACGGCGATCACGCGCATCGCTGCTGTCACTCACCCACACCAGTCCGCGCGCGGTGCCAACCCACGCACCGTCGTCCACCGGTGCCACCGCAAACACGCGATCATCCGGCAAGCCATCCAACGTGCTCCACACACTGACGCGTTCGTCCGCGTCGAGCCGCACGCGCGCCACACCGCGATCGGTCGCCATCCAGGCGCGCTGTTCGCGAATGCGCAGCGCGTAGGCACGCACGCCCAGCAATGGCACCGCGATGGTTCCGTCAATCCATCGCCACCGTTGCAGATTGTCCGTGGCGAAACTGAGGCCGGCGCGGGCGAACGACGAACCCATGCCCGCCATCCACACCCCATCGGAGGCGAGCGCGAGCGCGCCGACCGCACTCTCGAGGGGACCAAAATGCAGCGGCGTCAGTTGCTGGAACGACGGATCCACCCGATACAGGCCATCACCGCTCGTACCGAGCCACACCTCACTGGCACGTTCGGGTGACACCGCGCCGCTGACGACGGGATACTGTCGCACAGTGCGGTCGGCCCGCTGTTCGCGCGCGAGCATGCCCTGCGGCGTGCGCAGCTGCGGAAACTGGGCGTAGAGGTCTGACAGCGAAGGCGGCAACCGCAGCGTGGACGCGGTGGGCGCATTCACCATCGGCGACGCGAGCCCGGTGCGAGAGACGCGCGTCCATGCGCCTCCCGCCCGCACGAGCACGTCGCCCGAGAGCGACGACTCAAAGACAATTGCATCCGGAACGCCAACGATGATGGTGCGTTGGACCTGTTCCACCTGCGGTCGGTAGCTCACCACGGCACCAGGCACGCCGAACCAGACCGCATCCTCTACCGGATCACCGGCGAACGCCGTCACCTGATAGTCAGTGAACCCGTTGTCACGGGAGAGCGGAGGCAACCACAGATTGGACAGCCGATCGTAGATGCCTATCCCGCTGGGCGTCGCCGAGTAGACATAGCGACGCGACACAGCCACGGCTCTCACGTCGGCGAAGCTGCCGATGAACTGCCGCTCATCGCGGCGTCCGAACGTGCGATCGCTGGTGGGGCCGCCAGATGCACTTCCCGACGTGCTGGCGCAGCCGATCAGCGCCAGAAGCGCGACGCCAACACCGGCCGCTTGATGTCTCACACGTTGTTCCAGGGTGCGGGCAGTCGCAGGAGTTCTCCATCCGGAAACGTGGGCGGCTGCCGCATGCGGCGCCACGTCTCAGGCAGTGCGTCGAGCACCGCATCAAGCGGCACCCCGCGAACACCCTGCGCGCGCTGCGTGGCGATCTCTGCGGCGACGCCGTGCGCGGTGGCTCCCAGGAGCACCGCATCGCGCGCCTCGACATGTTGCGCTATGAGCGCGCCAATGAGCCCGGTCAGCAGGTCGCCGCTGCCACCGGTGGCCAGGAGCGCAGTACCGCGCGCGAGCACAGTGACCGGTGCTCCATCCGGCGTGGCGACCAACGTCGGCGGACCCTTCAGCAGCATGACGGCGTTCGCGTCCACCGCAAAGCTGCGCAGGCGTTCGGCGCGCTCCTGCCAATTGTCGGCCGCGCCGGTGGCAGGCGACGACATACCAATGAGCCGAGCAAACTCGCGCGGATGGGGCGTGCACACCACCGCCGGACGGCCTTCGCCGAACGCGCGAAGCGCGGATGCGGCATTCCCCTCGCCGAGCAGCGAAACGAGATTCAGCGCGTCCGCATCGAGCAAGAGTGGCAGGCCCGGATTTTCCATGAGCCCAATCCGCAGCATGGCCATGGAGGCGTCGCCAACGCCAAGCCCGGGCCCCACCGCGAGCGCGCTTCCCCATGGAACGGTATCGGATCTGCCCGTGACGACCGGGCAGACACGCGCGATGGCTTGTGGAACGGCCTGTTGCAGCACCGCAACTCCCGCGGAATCCGAATAGCAACGCACCAACCCGCATCCGCCGCCGAGCGCCGCCCGCGCCGCGAGCACCAACGCGCCGGCCATGCTTGAGGTACCGCCAAGCAATGCGAGCTGGCCGCGTTGCCCTTTGTGGGCGTTCCATGCCATCGTCGGCAGGCGATGGGCGATCTCATCGTCGTCCAGCATGCGCCATCCCGCATCGGACAGTCCATCCTGCTCGCCCAGCCCGATATCCACCAACGAAACTGCACCACAGTGACCGCGCGCGATGAGCGTACCGCGCTTGATCGTTCCAAAGCTCACAGTGGCGTGCGCCGCGACCGACCCCTCAGACACGGTGCCGCTGTTGGCATCAAGACCGGATGGCAAGTCGAGTGCGATAACCACGGCACCGCTGGTGCGCGCCTGCTGCATCGCATCACAACGTTCGCGGATGTCTCCGCGGAGCTCGCCGCGATGCCCGGTGCCCAGCAGTCCGTCAACCACCAATCCCTCTCGGCCTGACGGTGCCAAAACGCGCAGTTTCGCCGTCGCCAGCGCCGCCGCGCGTATCGCATCCGGCGTTCTGGGGGGCGCGGCAACCGACAGCCGCACACTGACGCCGGCTCGCGCGAGCTGCGCGGCCACGATGTACGCATCGCCGCCGTTGTTTCCTCCGCCGGCGAAAACCGCGACCCCATGCGCCAGATGCGCGGCGTACTCACGCAGAATGAACTCTGCCGCGCGCGTGCCGGCGTTAAGCATCAGCGCGAAGCCGGAGGTTCCCTGTGCGATGGCCGCGTTGTCCCGGGCCAGCGCTTCCGCTGCGGTCGTGACCCATACGCGGGGCACAGGCAGCGAATCAGACGTGCGCCGTGCTCCAGGGATACTCGCGTTCGAACACATCGGCGAAGTCGAAGACGCCACTGAAATCGTCCCGGGAATCCTGCGGCTGGCTGACGAGCAGGCCCATATCCACCAAGGTGAAGACGATGTCACCGATGTCGCGCGTGCCGCGCAGCCCCCAGTGCTCGAGCACCAGGCGAGCCGTCACACCGAACCGTTGCAAGGCCAACTCGCGACACGCATGCGCGAGCTCAGGACCGGTGATGTGCCGACGCTCCAGCAGGTTCTTCTGGCAGTGCTCCAGCGCCGCGAGCACGAACAGGTACGCGCGCTCCTCGAACCGCGGTTCGCGCAGTCGGATCTGCTCCATGATGCCATCGCGGAACGCCAGCTCAGTCACCACCCTGCTCCTTCATGCGTACGGTTCTGCCGGTCTCAGCCAGCCATCGACGAGAGGACGCGCGGTCCACGCAGCGTGCAAC
>JANNEV010000554.1:0-2507 GCA_031379145.1 Gemmatimonadaceae bacterium | reverse complement strand
GTGGTCGCGACGTTTCCCCAGGTCCCACTCGCCGCGAACTCGCTATACACGTAGCTCACGTTGTGACGCTGGTCGAACGAGTACGTACGATCATCGTGGCTAAGCGACAGCGTCCCGTCGTTCTGTCGCTCTCCATAGGCGGAGTTTCCGAAGGAGGTGACGCCAAGTGTCGGCGTTCCATCGGACTGGTTGACGGAAGCAATTTGATGATTGGGAACGCCCGTCACGTAGTTGGAACCGGTCGTGAAATCGATCGTCAACCCGGTAGTTCCTGCGCTCGGGCGAAGCAGTCGTTTCCAGTCACCAGAGTGAGTGAATGGCGGGGTGGCCGTATGACTATTCTTGATGTTCGAACCAGACGTCGGGCAACTTGCGACGAGGTTCGTGGTTTCGCAGAGCAGCCGATCCTGATCATCGTAGAGGAGGTAAGAGTCCTGCACGCCGTTCGTGTTTGGTGTGTAGTCGCGCTTGGTGATCCTACCTTTGGCGTCCTCGGCGAGCACAACAGACTGTGCCACCGCACCACCCGTCTGGGTGCAGATCTGATCCTGCGTTCTCGTCGGCGCGGGAATCCGGACGGATTCCGATCTGTTAGAGCGGCATGAGCATCGCCTCGGCTACGCGCGCAACCACCTCCCACACGACGAGCACGACCGGCGCCCGACCAGGGCGCGCCAAGAGGATCGACGCGTTGCTCGAGTTCGTCGACACTGCACGCGTGGCGCGTAAGTACAAGGCCGGGTGGTTCGAGGAGGTCGAGACCGAGTTGCATCGCCGCGTGACGGAGCTCGAGCGCGATCTAACCGCCGAGATCATGGAGGGCCACGACGTCGACGCCGCGGCGATCGAGGTCGCGGGCAAAGAGCACCGACGCGTGCTGCGCGCGGCGCAGACCTACGTGACGCAGGCAGGCTCGGTGGTTGTCGAGCGCTGGCTCTATCGCGACCGCGGCGACGACGAGACGACGAGCGTCAGCCCGATGGAGCTTCGGCTCGGTATCGTCGGCGAATTCTGGACGCCGAAGGCGGCCAAGACCGCGCTGTGGGTGGTCGCGCAGATGACACCGCAGAAGGCAGAGGAGCTATTCGAGCGCACCGGCGGCATGGCGCCCTCCAAGAGCAGCCTCGATCGGCTGCCCAAGCTGGTCTCCGAGGACTGGGAGCGCGACCGGGAAGCGTACGAAGCGGCGCTCCGCGACGCGCTCGTCATCCCCGACGGTGCAGTCAGCGTCGCCGTCTCGCTCGATGGCGTACTCGCGCCCATCGACGGTGGTGCGAGTCCTGTCGACGTGCGCAATGCGGCGGCCAGAGAGGGTTTCACGAGCAAAGGCCCGGCCGGCTACCGCGAGGTCGGCTGCGCAACGCTGTCGTTCTGCGACGCCAAGGGCGAGATGCTCGGTGCGATCCGCATGGCGCGGACTCCCGAGCCGAAGAAGCGGACGCTGAAAGCGTCGCTCGCGGCCGAGTTGCTTGCGGTGCTTCGCCAGAGGTCCGACCTCAAGGTCGTGAAGGTCGCCGACGGCGTCGACGACAATTGGACGTTCCTGTCGAAGCAGCTCCCCGATGGCGACGAGGCGCTCGACTTCTTCCACGCGAGCGAGCACCTGCACGCCGCGGTCGCTGCCGCATACGGTGACGGCACGCGTGAGACGCGGCATCGCTTCGAAGAATTGCGCGATGCACTGCGCGACGAACACGACGGCGCCGAGCGGGTCATCCGTGCGATCGACTACCTGCGCAAGAAGCATCCGCGCCGCGACGATCTTCGCCGATGTGCTGCGTACTTCCGCAAGCACCGCCACCGGATGCGGTACGCCTCGCTCGTCGAACGCGGCCTGCCGATCGGCTCTGGTGTCGTCGAAGCCGCGTGCAAGACCCTCGTCGCGCAACGGCTCAAGCTCAGCGGCATGCGCTGGGGCCACGGTGCGCAGGCGATCTTGACCGCACGAGGTTGGGACCAAAGTGACCGCTTCGACGAAGCGTGGGCACTGCTCGCCGCGAAGCACCACGTCGAGATTCATGTTCTCGCGAACGTCATCCCCTTCACGCCGCCGAAAGCCGCGAGGTCCCGGCGTCCAAAGGGCGCAGGATGAGAACTACACCCACAGCAAACGCAGCGCTGTAGCGCGGCCTTACAGATTAGCGTCGACCGCGCTCTGCCAGAGAGCTTCGAACTCTGAGCCCGAGATTGCGTTGCCTCGGGCGAAGTCAGGGGAACGGAGACTCGCTTCGGTGCCCACCTGCAACTCTGTTTTTCCGACTCCACCTTTGGCGTCAGCATAACTAAGATAGCCTGTGGCAGATACCTCAACACGACGGACCTCTACATCGTCGATATCGAGTTCCAGAGCGATCTTGTGCGGCTCAGATGCTCCCCCAAGGATCTCGACATATCGGTTCATGGACGAATCGCTAGATCCCCATTTCTGGATCTCAAGATACATTCGAGATCTGAAGAGTCGCAAGATCTCTAGATCTCCATCAATGAGTTTGTCGAAAAAGCCATGT
>JANNEV010000518.1:0-25170 GCA_031379145.1 Gemmatimonadaceae bacterium | reverse complement strand
CGGTTGGCAAGATGGCCGTTGGCGGGACTGGATCGGATCGGCGCTCCTGTTCTTCGCCTGCTTTCTCGTCAAGCACCCGCTGGCCGCGTTCTTCCCGCCGGCGTGTATCCTGGCCGTGCTCCTCGACCGCAAACGCGGATTTGTCTTTGCGGCGGTCCTGTCACTGCTCGTCGCAGGGTACGCGGCGTGGTACGCCGAGACGATCAGGGCGTTGCTCGCCTTCATCGCAGGCTTCGATGCGTTTCGCGCACCGAACGACCAGCTGTGGACCATTTATGTCGGCAGTCGTCTCGACATCTGGCTGTGCGTTGTACTCGCCGTGGTGGGTGCACTCCGTGCGGAACGCCGTGAGCGATTGATCATCGCTGCCCTCTTCGTCGGCGCCATCACGTTTTCCGCGCTGCACGTATCACGGCGATTGGATTATCACACATGGAAACATGCGGTGTACGCACTGACCTTTCTGGTACCGGCCGCTGCAGCGGGTGCGCTCTCACTCGCCGATCGCATCATGCAGCAGCAGACAGGGCCCGCCACAGCCTCAGTGGTGATTGCCGCCTGCACCCTCTTTGGCTTTGGCCGCCAAGGGTTGCTGGCCGACCACGGCGGGCTGCCGTTTCTTTGGCCAAATGCGGGGGTTGTGTCGGAATTCCTGGCTACGCGGGTGCAATACGGGCAGCGCATTCTCGTCGATGATGCCGCGATCCGCTACGTGCTTCGCGACCTGACCCCGCAAGACCACATCACCGACCAGTACTACATCGCGTATCGCGGGAAGACCGGTGATGAGGGGTACGCGCTTGCCGTCGCCGACGGTTACTTCGACTACATCGTGCTCGACGGCACCGCGTCGGCCGCGTCCGTTGCATTGGCCCGCGCCATTGCTCCGAGTGTCGGGGCACGCTACGTCGAACGAGACCGCGCGATGCAGCCCAACACGGGGGAAGATGCGGTGATCTACGGACGCGTCTCGCCGCCGGTCACGCGCCCTCCCGACGCGCCGACACTGTTTGTTGATGCGCCGTCGCCCGGCGCAACCGTGATGGCGGGAGGTCTGAATCCGTCTGCGGAGGTCGTCGGCCACGTCGAGCGTTGGCCTGCGGGCGCCGTCGTACGGGTCGACGTTTACACTGATCGTTGGTATCAGCAGGGACCCGTGATTACGCCGTCCCCCGGCCTGAACCGATTCAGTCGTCGGGTTGTTCTCGGCGGCGAGGGACCTGACCGGTGCCGACATGCCATCCGCGTGCGGTTGCTTGGGAGCAGCGGCCGCATCATCGACGAAGTCAGCCTGGGGAGCGTGCGTCGTGCTGCGCCCGACAGTATGGACGTGCCCTGCCCGTCGCCGTAGCGGATGCGAGTCTGCACGCCGCAGGGACGATGCAGACATGATGATGGTATGAAGCGGAGCGCAACTGCTCCGCCGCTACGGAATACTCGGCGGCATCCGCCCCGCGTCCATCTCGGCGGTCTCCGAGGGGTTGATGTTGCCCAGCTGCTTGTTGAAGAGCAGCAACAGGCCAATCACCACCGTCCACTGCAACACGATGGTGCCGATGTTCTCGATGCCGAACGGGTTCATCGCGCCGGGGCCGCGCACCTGCCACATCCACCAGGCCATGAGAGCGATGGCTTCGAAGGGAACCAGAAAGCGGATGAACCAATCCCACCACGCGCCAACGCGAATATTCGAGTACTGGTGGTTGATCTGCGCTTCGCGAAACTTGGTGGGACCCATGCGAATGATCGCGATGGCGAACAGCAACCCCGACGCCATCAGCGCTACACCCCAGACCCAGTCCTGGTTGTGCAGGAAGTCCAGCGAAAACGCGGATGGCAACCCAAGTACCAGTCCGAACGCACCCACCACCCACACGGCCCGCGCGCGCGTCCAGCCCATGTCCAGCAGCACGCGCGTTCCCAACTCCACCATGGAGATCAGTGACGTAAAGGCAGCGAAGAACAGCGCCAGAAAGAAGAACGTCATGAACAGGCCGCCAGCCGGCAGCGTGGAGAACAGTTTCGGAATCCAGATGAACGTGACGCCCTCGTTGCCCGCACCGAAAATGGTCTTCTGCACCAGGTCGGCATCCAGCACGGCGCCCGAGGCCACCGCTTTTTGCAGGTCAGGGAAGTCCACCAGTGCTTGCGGATTGCTGGCAATCGACGACACCAACTGCGGCACCACCGTGAACACGGTGCAGAACACCATCATGCCGGCGCACAGCGACACGAGATTGTTGGCGGTGGGCAGAATGAACGCATTGAGCGCGGTGTCTTCGTTCTGGCGCATGTACGCAGCGTAGGTGAGCACGAGGCCCCAGCCAGCGCCGGTATCCCACGCGTTCTGCGTCAGTGCCTGTAACCAGATATTCGCGTCGCCAAGGCGTTCCCAATCCACGCCGTAGAAGAAATCCAGGCCGGCGCTCGCTCCAGGCAACATCAGCGCGCGGCCCGTGAGTAGCAGAATGATGCCGATGAGAATGGGCATCAGGATCATGGTGGTGCGCTCAATCCCCTTCACGCCCTTGGCCACAATGAACGTGGCGCCAAGGATGGAGATCACGTGCGGCAGCACCGGCGCGGTGCTGGTGGAGAACTCGCGCCAGAAGCTCACCGAATTGGCGCCGGTGAGTTGCCCCATGCCAGCCGCCAACGCGTAGCGCAGGGTCCATCCAGTCACCACCGAGTAGTACGCCATGATGGCGATTGCGACGAACGCGATGAAGCCACCCATCCAGGCGGACTTTTTGCCGAGCACGCGCACGAATGCACCGATCGGCCCAAGGCGCGTCATGCGCCCCATGCCGAACTCGATCAGGATTAGGGGGATGGACCAGGTAAACAGGCAGATCACCCACGCCACGAGAAACTCGCCACCGCCGTTGCTGGCGGCGATGCGGGGGAAACGCCAGATATTGCCGGTGCCGACGGCCATGCTGAGCATGGCCAGCATCATGGCCCAACGGGAGGAGAAGCCTGCGGACTGGCTCACGAACACTCCAACGGGTGCAGGGGAGAGCGCTCGGCCGAGGGCGGCCGACTGGATGGGGGGCGAAGGTACGCTCCTCCGCACGGCGAGGACAGTCGGCATGTCGAATTTGGGGCCGTCGTCCCCGAACCTCGCGGAATCCGCCTGCGAGAGCCCACCGGAGGATTCCGGGAAGCCTGCTCACGGGTGACGGGAAAGGCGCCCCATGGGTATAGTCTCGCCTATCGGATCCATCCTGTCGCAATCGCTTCATCCCGGTATCCGCATGTCTGATGACCTCGCCAACGCCACCGATGCCCCGGCTGCCGAATCGCCAGGCGACGAATCGCATTGCGCCGTGTTCATTGCCACCAGCCTCGATGGCTTCATTGCGCGCGCCGATGGCAGAATCGACTGGCTGAACGACGCCAACACCAAGATTCCGGCCGGCGAAGATTGCGGCTATGCGTCGCACATCGAGCGGATCGACGCGTTGGTCATGGGCTGGAACACCTTTGAGCAGGTGCTGACCTTCGACGAGTGGCCGTACGGTGAGATGCCCGTGGTCGTGCTCACGCGACGCGTACGGACGCGCGAACGCCCGGAGCGGACACCCCCGACGGTCACCTTCTCCGACGAGGCGCCCGCGGTGCTGGTGCCGCGTCTGGCGACGCTGGGCCTCAGACGGCTCTACGTGGACGGAGGCCTCACCATCCAGCGTTTTTTGACGGCGGGCCTCATCAACTCGATCACGATCACCACCATCCCGCTGCTGCTCGGCAGCGGGAAGCCGCTGTTCGGCGCGCTCCGTGCCGATGTGCCGCTCGAACATGAGCGCACGACGGCGTATGAGTTCGGTTTTGTGCAGAGCACGTATCGCGTGGTCGCGAAGGGCTGAGAGGGTTCGTGCGGACGTGCGGGCGACGGTCGCCGAGCGGCCGGGACCTGATGGTCGAGCACTGTGCGTCGTTACGAGCTGGTCACCGCCGGTGGCGCCGCTGCCCCTGACTTGCGCCGAGACAGCGCACCCGCGGACACCAGTGTCAGCAAGAGTCCCACAGGCAGGGGCTCCAGAAACGTGATGCCCACATTGTAGAAGGGGTTCTTGTAGCTCTCCTGGAATTTTGCCAGATCGGCCGCCTGCGTCTCCAGTTCGGCCGCAGTTGCTCCATTGGCCTTGGCCTTTTCCAGTGCGTACGCCGAGTACTTCTCGGCGAAGTCCTGCGCGACGGTGCGAAGCAGAACCTGCCATGTCGCGACATAGCAGGCGCTGGCCACGACAGTAATGAGGGCACCCACGCGAAACGCCCGCCCAAAGGTGATCGCGCCGCCCAGTAGTCCGTCCCGGTAGGCGCGAACTCCGAAATACACCATCAGGAATGACACCAGCATTGAGGTGTACCCAATGACGGCGCCGTTGTCGAAGCCGATCTGTTCCTGAAACAACATGCTCACAGCCAGCGACGCGGCCAGCAACGCGCCGGCCATGAGTCCGAAGGTCCACACAATTCTCGACATACGCAGCTCCAGGAGGTTGAGGTGTCGGCGATGATGTCGAGCTGTGTCGCGTTCCGCCGTCACCCGAATGGGTGATTCTGGCCAAAACGGCGAAACTCACTCGTTCGGATTACCCAGGTGTTCAGGGAATGAGTCCGTACGATTTGCCGATCTGCACGGCCTGCGTTCGCCGCCTCGCGTTCAACTTCTCGAACAGGCGGCTGGAGTGCGTTTTCACCGTGTTCTCGCTCACGTAGATCCGTTCGGCGATCTCACGGTTGCTCAATCCAGCGGCCATGAGCTCGAGAATCTCGAGTTCACGTTTGGTGATACCGAAGTCGGCTCTCCGCGCCGGATCGGCACCGACGGTAGGGAGCTCACCCCCCGCCGCATGGCGGGCGACGAGGGGCGCCGCCCCCGTGGTAGGGTCGATGGCTGTGTTCCGAGACTGCGTGAACGACTTGCCCAGCCAGACGCCAACGCCAGCGAACAACACGGCGATGAGCAATCCGTACACCTGCAGCGAGTGCTCGAGCACCAGAAAGCGATACTCCACGGCGCGGAGTCCGGCGATGAGCAGTCCACCGAGCAGTCCGTAGAGGAGCACGTCCTTCTTCATGGATGCCCGTGCGTTCGCCGGGTGCCGCGAACGAGCCGAACCGCCGAGCGCTTGATGGTCACGGACCGCGCGTGGCGTAAAGGGCCGCCAGCGCAATCGCCGCGAGCGTGGAAACGCCGGCGATCAGCCAGGGCAACCAAAGTGGTAGCCCCGTTGGACGCTCGGGTTCCGCCTTGAGCGCGATCAACACGTGGACGATGTCATCGCCACTGCTGGGGCGCTTGTCGGGTTGTTTCTCGAGACAGCGCATGACGATCGCGGCGAGTCGCGACGGTACGTCGGGCCGCCGCGCGAGGATTGGCTCTGGCGTCTTGTTGGCGTGCGCTTCGATGACGGCCTGGGGAGAGCGACCGGCAAATGGGGGATGCCCGGTGATCATTTCGTACGCCACCACGCCGAGCGCGTACAGGTCGGCGCGTTGATCGAGCGCGGGATCGCCGGCCGCCTGCTCAGGGGCAACATAGGTGGGCGTTCCGAGTGCAATGCCCACCTGCGTGATGCGCAGGAGTTCCGTTTCGGTGGTGGTGGCGCTGACCAGCGCCTTTCCGATACCGAAGTCGAGGACGACCGCCTGCCCGTGGAAGAACATCACGTTCTCGGGCTTGATGTCGCGATGCACCACACCTTCATCGTGCGCGTAGGCCAGCGCGCGCGCGACCGCTTCGAGAATGGAGACGATGTCGCCGATGGCCATCGGTCGTTCGCGCGCCATGCGCTGCCGAAGCGACTCGCCGTCCACCAGCGGCATGGTGTAGTAGAGGTGCGTACCGGCGAGCCCTGCGTGCAGCAGCGGCACGATGTTCGGGTGCTGCAATCGTGCGGCCATTCCGATTTCGCGCTTGAACCGTTCGGCGGACAGCGTGGCAGCGAGCTCCGGGGAGAGCACCTTGATGACAACTTTCCGCCGCAGCGCGTTCTCGGTGGCGACGAAAACCCGCGACATACCACCGCGCGGCAGTTCGCGTTCGAGCGTATAGCTGTCGGCCAATGCAGCCTGGACCTCGGCCTGCAGGTCGTCGTTCGTCATGATGACGTCAGTACCCGTCGCTGCCACGACGGGGTCGCATGCGTTCTGCCTTCTCCAGCGCCTGCACGAAGCGCCGTTCGTTCTCTCGCTTGGGTTCCTTGCGCTTGATCTCAACGCCTCCCATCACGACGAACCCGCTGATTCGGAGGACGGGGACGTTCGGATCATCGAGATTGGCTGCGCCTGAGCTGGCGCTGAATCCGCCCATGATGGCCATGCCCACGCATTCCACGCGCACGCCATCCGGCACAAGAATCTCCGCCCCGCCCCAGAACGCATACACCTCGATCTCGGTGACGCCTGGAGCGAGTCGAGCCTCACGCAGATCCAGTTCAATGCCGCCCATGACCGCGATGGCCTTGAACTGGCGGGGCACGACCCAGCCAGCTCCGCGCTGATATCCGCCCATGACCGCCACCCCGACTGCACGTTCGGGGATGGCAAAATCCTGTGCCACCCGCATGTAGCCAGCCGGCGCGTCGGCACGCGTGGTGGGCGAGTCAAGGTCCACGAGTAATTGCTCCAGCGCCGCCACCGAGGTTGCCTCGTAGACGCGCGCGAGCCGGTCATCGAGCTGCTCCATGGAGAGCCGGTCGTTGGCAAACGCCTCGGACAGCTGCTTGATGACGTACGCACGCTGTGCCTCACCGACCGCCGAGGGGAGGGGAGCGGTCAGTGGCTGCGTGCGGGAGTCATACGGCGGCGTGGTCACGGCGTTGGGAAGCGTGAGGGTCTGGTGCACTGGCGCCACTGGATTCTGCCTGTTGCCCAAAGAATATGCCAGCTCGGCGCAGTCCAGACAAAGAATCCCTGACGGCGGGCAACGCGCGAGGCACCTGTGGTCGGGTCAGCTTGAATTGCCAGGCGCGAGATGGCACCGTAGCGAGCGACCGCCAAGGCTGCAGAACGAATGGGTTCACTCCGTCAGGGACAACAGGCATGGATCTCACTTCCATCGAGCGCTTTCTCAGCACCACGGCCACGACCCTTGCCATCAAGGTGGCGGCTGCGGTCGCCTTCTGGATTGTTGGGCGCTGGCTCATCGGGCGCGTCATCGCGCTGATGCAGGCCGCGATGAACCGCAATCATGTTGATCCGACGCTCACGAAGTACCTGGGCTCCATTATCGCGATCGCGCTCAACATCGCGCTGGTGTTGGGAATACTGGGCTACTTCGGTATCGAGACGACGTCGTTCGCGGCCATGCTGGCGGGAGCGGGCGTCGCGATCGGAGCGGCCTGGAGCGGGCTGCTCGGCAACTTCGCCGCCGGCGCGTTCATGCTGGTGTTGCGCCCGTTCAAGGTCGGGGATTTTGTCAGCATCGGCGGCATGGTCGGGACGGTGCGTGAACTGGGGTTGTTCGGCACCACGATTGTCACGCCAGACAATGTCCTGACCATCGTCGGCAACGGAAAGATTTTCGGCGACACGATCCAGAATTTCTCCGTGCTTCCACTTCGCCGTGTGGAGCGAGTGGCGCAACTCGCCAACGGTGTGGACCCGTTGGACGCGATCCGTCGGTTCAAGGCGGCAGTGGCACTGATTCCCAACGTCTCCAGTGACATGCCGCCAGAGGTCAACCTGCTCGATTTCCGATTGGAGGGCCCGCAGATCGCCGTTCGGACGTACACCCACACCGATCACTACTGGCAGGTCTTTTTCGAGACCAACGAAGCCATCGTGCGTGTCTGCCAGGAGGCCGGCTGGCCGGTTCCGTCGGCGCTGCATCAGGTGCAGCAGGTCTAGCACGGCTTGTGAGTGAGGGCAGGAACTGGCGCCGCGCGGTGCGCGTGGTGGGACTCGCGCGCGCCGCGCCAAGGACGCAGACTTGGCGCTACGGGTTTTCCTGCTTCCTGCTGCTCCGAATCCATGCGTTCTGATCTCGGCTTTTCGACGGCGCGCGCGAAGCGCGCTGTCTGCTTGTTTCTGTTCCCGGCGGCCCTGTGGGGCGCCGCCCTGAAGGCCCAAGGCGTCTCGACGCCGCAGAAGCTGGACGCGGCGGTGGCGGACTCGTTTGCCAAGGCGGCGCGTGCCCGCCCGCTGCCAGTGTCCCGCGCGCAGCGCATTGCCACCGCACCGGAGATTGATGGACGGCTGGACGAGGCCGTGTGGCGCAGCGGCACGCCGATTTCGGATTTCGTGCAGCGTGAGGTGAACGAAGGCGTGCCCGCCTCGGAACGCACGGAGATTCGTTTGGCCACCGATGGCATCTACCTGTACATCGGGGCGCGCATGTTCGATCGCGAGCCGTTTCTGATTGTACCGGGCGAAAAGATCCGCGATGTGCAGCTCGCCAACAGCGATCACATTGCCCTGATTTTCGACACCTATCACGATCGGCAGAATGGGTTTGTGTTCGCGACCACACCAGCGGGGGTGGAGTACGACGGACAGGTCATTCGCGAGGGCGAGGGCGGCGGCGCGGCGGTCCCTGGCCAGAACCGCATGCAGGCCGGCTCCATGGGTGGATTCAACGTCAACTGGGACGCGAGCTGGAAAGTGGCCACCCACATCGATTCTCTCGGGTGGACCGCTGAGTTCCGCATTCCGTTCTCCACGCTGCGCTATCAGGGCGGCGGTACCGAGCAAACCTGGGGGCTCAACGTCACACGGCTCATCCGGCGCAAGAACGAAGAGCTGTACTGGGCGTTCATTCCGCGGCAGTTCAATCTCTTCCGCCTGTCGTTGGCGGGCTCCGTCGAGGGGTTGAACGTGCCGTCGAGGCGCATTCAGACGGTGACCCCGTACGTGCTCAGCGCCGCGCAACGGACGTGGGCAAAGACGGTACCAACGTCGACGTATCCGCGCGAAGTGGGAGGCGAAATCAAGTATGGGGTCACCCCCGCGTTGACGCTCGACCTCACCGTCAACACCGACTTCGCCCAGGTCGAGGTCGATGATCAGCGCGTCAATCTCACGCGCTTCCCCATCTTCTTTCCGGAGAAACGTCCGTTTTTTCTCGAGAACGCCGGCACGTTCTCGGCGGGCACGCCGCAAGCGGTGGACCTCTTCTTCACGCGGCGCATTGGCATCTCGGATAACGGTACCCCGCAACCGATTCTGGGTGGTGGCCGTTTGTCCGGGCGGCTGGGCGGCACCACGGTGGGCCTGCTGCAGATGCTCACGGACGCCCCCGATTCCAGCAGTGATGGACAGTCGTTCACGGTGGGACGTGTCACGCGTGAGATCTCTCGGCGTTCGCGGGTGGGCGCGATGCTCGTGCAGCGCCTCTCCACCAGCGACGCGGCCGATGTGAATCGCACCTTCGCCGTGGATGGTCGACTTGGCTTTGGTCAGCGGTGGACCAGCGACTTGTGGGCGGCGCGAACCACCACGCCCGGCCGCACGGGAGATGCCAACGCGTTCAGCGGACGCCTGGCGTATCAAACCAACGTCTGGAACCACAGTGCGCGCGTGGCACAGATCGGCGACGATTTCAATCCCGAGGTGGGCTTCATGAGCCGCCCTGGTGGATATCGCGCCTACGACGTGGCGCTGCTGCGCCTGGTGCGCAAGCCTGAGTGGGACTGGTTCCGGCAATGGAACCCGCATGTGAACTACCGTGGCTTTTTCGGCTTGCAGGACGGCTTTTACCAGACCGGGTACATCCATATCGATGTGACCGAAATCGAGTTCGCGAACAGTACGCGGTTCGGCCCTGAGTACAACATTTCCCACGAAGGGCTGCAGAGTCCCTTTACAATCGCGCCGGGCGTCGTCATCCCGGCTGGTTCATACGATTGGGGGACGGTGGGCTTCGACTATCAGACCGATCCCAGCGAGAATCTCTGGGCCAACGGTCGGTTTGATGTGGGACAGTTCTGGACTGGCCGTCGCAGCGGTGGCAGTGGGACCGTCACGCTCCGCCGCGGCGCCACGTTTTCCGGATCGTTCACCGCGGACTACAACGACGTGCGGCTGCCGCAGGGCAACTTCATCCGATCATTGCAGGCGGTTCGGCTGAACTACTTTTTTTCGCCGCGCCTGTTCGTGCAGACACTCACGCAGTTCAACAACCAGCAGCGGATCTGGTCAGCGAACGTGCGAGTGGGTTGGCTGAACACGGCGGGGACCGGGCTCTTTGTGGTCCTCAACGACGGCCGGGAGGCGACGAGCTTTTTCGAGTGGGTGCGCCCGCAGCAACGCTCCGTCTTCGTGAAATTCACCCGGCAATTCGGCACGAGAGGCTGATGCCGGGCCGCTGGCCTGGGTCGTTTGACCTCTTTTCGTCGACTTCTGCGCGTAGTAGGGTGAAGCACGTACCGGTTCTCCTTTAACGTCGTGGGTGAGACGCATGCATGAGATGGCACGGACGGTTCGGCGTCGGATCAGACAGGGTGCAGTGCTCGCCGCGCTCGCGGCGTTCGCCGGGTGCGGCGGCGGTGAGGCCGCTGCACCGAAAGTCGTGGCCTCAGTGGACGTTGCTCCGCTGTCGCTCAACCTGGCACCAGGGCAATCCACGCCACTGACCGCAACCGCGCGGGAGGCGTCCGGTACAGCGATCACCGGTCGAACCGTCAGTTGGACCTCCTCAAGCCCAACGGTCGCCACGGTGTCGGCGGGTGGTGTCGTCACCGCCGTGAGCGATGGCGTGGCGTCGGTGGTGGCCACGATCGACGGCCGAACGGGAAGCGCAAACGTGGTCGTGCGTACGCCCGTGGCGTCGGTGGCCGTCACGCCAAGCACCGCGTCTCTCGTGATCGGTAGAGCGCCGGCGCAACTCACCGCCGTGCCACGCGATGGAGCGGGCGCCCCGCTCGCCGGCCGCCCGGTGCAGTGGAACAGCAGCGCTCCCGCGGTGGCCACCGTCTCGCAAACCGGCCTGGTGACGGCAGTGACGCCCGGCAGCACGACGATCACGGCCACGTCCGAAGGCGCGACCGGATCGGCGACGGTGCAGGTCACGCAGGATCCGTGCGCGGTGGTTCGCCCGATTCCATTCGGACAGACGATCGCCGGCACGCTGTCCGCGGCGGATTGCAAGCTCGGTGACAACACGGTCACGCAGGCTTTCGAGTTTACGCTGACGGCGCCGACGAAGGTCGAGATCCTGATGACCAGCACGGCGGTCGACGCGTACCTCTTCCTCACCGATGCCACCTTGAAGGTGATTGAGGAGGACGACGATGGCGGTGCTGGCACCAACGCTCGCATCCTTCGTACGTTACCCGCGGGGCGCTACGTCGTGCTCGCCAATACCTACGATGCGAACAGTTTCGGTGCGTATCAGTTGGCGGTTCGCCCTGCACCGGCGGCGTGTGTCACCGGTCGGGCCACCACCATCCCGTCCACCTTCAACGCAGCACTGTCTTCGACGTCTTGTCGCTTGAACGACAACAGTGTTGAGGATCGCTACGACTTCACGGTGGCGGTGCGCACCAACATCGCCATTGACATGAGCAGTGCCGCGTTCGATCCCATTGTTTTCGTGGTCGATGCGCAGGAGCGCGTCATCACGTCGGACGATGACAGCGGCGTCGGCAAGGACGCCAGCCTGGAAGTGTTGCTCGAGCCTGGGCGCTATACGATTCTGGCGCGTGGATATCCGGGACAATCGGGCGCGTACCGTCTCATCGCGGCCCAGGCGGTGGACCCGTGTGCGGTGACCCGCACCATCACCATTGGTCAGACGGTCCAAGGCACGCTCTCCACGCGTGATTGCGCGATCAGCGACAACGGCGGCCCGCGTCGATATTTCCAGCGTTTCGGCCTCACGCTGGCCACGTCGACCTCGCTGCAGCTGGACATGGTCAGCAGCGCAGTCGATGCCTACCTGGTGGTGCAGAATGCACAGACCGGTGCGGTGGTCGCCGAGAACGACGACGCATCGAATACGACGACGAACGCCCGCATCGTGGCCAACTTGCCCGCTGGCCAGTACATCGTGAATAGCACGACGTACGACGCGGGCGAGGTCGGACTGTACTTGCTGGCCGCCAGTGGCATTACGGCTTCCACGGTCACACTGACGGCGACCCCACCCAACGCCACCATGCAGGCTGGTCAGACGCTGCAGGCCACCGCCACGGTCGGCGGCACCACCAACACCGGCGTGGCGTGGGTCAGCTCAGCGCCGGGCATCGCGTCCGTGAGTGCAACGGGGCTCATTCGCGCGATCACGGCGGGAACGGCGAACATCACCGTCACGTCGCAGGCCGATCCGGCCAAGACCGCGACCGTCGCCGTGACGGTGGCCCAGTCCACCACGACAACCAATCTCGATATCGCGGCCCTGTATCTCGTGCAAGCCGTGCAACAGCCTGATGGTCGCGTTCCGCTGGTCGCCGATCGCGGTGCGGTGGCGCGGGTGTTCGTTCGCGGCAATCGTGCTGGCCTGCAGCCAGTGCCCGTACGCGTTCGCTTGTTGCAAGGCACCACCGTCATCAACACCTTCCAGGCCAGCGCAACGCCCACACAAGGGGTGGACGAAAGCTGCTGCTCGGCCAACATCGTGATTCCGTCCACCGCGATCCGGCCCGGCGTCTCGATCCTCGCCGACGTGGATCCGGACAACACGGTTGGCGAGTCCAACGAGGGCGACAATCAGTTCCCGCTCTCCGGCACGGCGCAGCCGCTCAACGTCGTCACGATGCCGCCGTTCAACATTCGTTTGGTGCCGGTACAGCAGAATCGCAACGGGCCGCTGGCTGTGGCCAACGTGACGTTGTTCAACGTGTTCCGTTCGCTGTGGCCGATGAACCAGATCAACGCCAACGTCCGACAGCCGCTGGTCATCGACTACGTGATCGGTACCCAGTCGTTCGACGATTGGGGCCGTCTGGTGCGCGACATTGAGATCCTGCGGCAAGCCGAAGGCACGACGTCGTACTACTACGGCTTGGTTCGGACCCGCGGAACCAGCGGCGTGCTCGGGTTGGCCAACGGTATCCCGGCGCGCGCGGCCATCGGCATCGACGAAGGTTCCGAGTTTGGTGCGGCGGAATCCCGCCTGACCTTCGCGCACGAGATGGGACACACGCTCAGCTTGCGCCACTCACCGTGCGGTGGTGCGGCCGGGCCGGAGCCTACCTATCCGTTCCCGGATGGCAGAACGGGTTCGTTCGGCATGGACTTGTTCGACAACAATGCCCTCAAGCTGCCGAACTTCAACGATGTCATGACGTACTGTCCGAACCAGTGGGTCAGCGCGTTCAACTACCGCAAGGTGATGGACTACCATCAAGCCAACCCGAACGGGTCGGGCATTGTCGCGCCCACGAGTGTCTTGCTGGTCTCCGGTCAGTTGGTTTCGGGCGAGCTGTTACTCGACCCGGCGTTCTCGCTCAATGCGTCGCCGGCCAAGAACGACGCGGCGGGTCGACTGGTGGTGGAAGGCTTTGATGCGAATAACCGAGTCCTCTTTGCGCACCGGTTCTCGCCGTATCGCGTGGATGACGGAGCCGAGGGCGCAGAGGCGTTTGTGGTGGCGGTACCCGCGTCGACCGCACTGCAGGCGCAAGTGAGTCGCCTGGCGGTACGCGAAGTCCGGGGCGGCAAAGTCAGCACCCGAGTGAAGACGCAGGGCGTGGGTCCGCTCGCCGCGGCGAGTGCCGATGTGACCACCAGCAAGCCGTCCGGCGCGCGCCTGCAGATGCATTGGTCGCCATCGCGTGTGCCAGCCATCATGGTGCGCGAGCGGAGCACCGGTGAGGTGCTGGCGTTCGTCCGAAATGGCAGCCTCGATCTGTCGCAGTTTGGCGCGCCGGATCGCGTGGAACTCCTGATTTCTGACGGCGTCAAGAGTTCGCGTGCCTTCATCGATCCGATTTCCGGAGCGATCCGTCCATGATGCGAATCATGAGATTGCGTCGCGCGCAGCACGTGATGTCCGGCGGTCGAGGAGACGAAGCAGCAGGGTTGCTGCTCCTGATTGCGCTCGCTACGGCGGCGTGCGGTGGGCGCGGTGCGGCGAACAGTGCCGCTCCCGCCGGGACGGTGGCTGTGCGACTGGAGCGCGGCCCGTGCTACGGACGCTGCCCTGAGTACGTCGTCGAGATTCTGGAAGACGGGACGGTGCAGTATGACGGGCGCAAGAACGTGACGACGGTGGGCGCGCAGCGTGCGACCATCGCAGCCAGCGCGGTGAGATCGCTGCAACAGCAGTTTGCTGATGCCGGCTATACCAGCGCAGACAGCGCGTATGTCGAGGGGGCGAAAGGCTGCGGGCGCTACCTCCCGGACGGACCGCGCACGGTACTCGGTGCGCGCATGGGGGCGACGCTGAAAGCCGTGCAACTCGACGCCGGCTGCACCGGCGCCCCCAAGTATCTACAAACCCTGGCCGCGCGCGTGGACAGCGTCGCTCGCACGAGCCGCTGGATCACAGGCACTGGAGACAACGAACAATGACCCTGACCTTTTCAGTCCTCGCGGCATCTATCGGGATGGCGCTGCACATGCCGACGCATATGCCCACGCAGATGCCGACGCAGACGCCGCCTCCAGTCGCCGCATCGCAGACGCGCGCAGCCGTTTCCGCACTGGAAACGCATCTGGCCGAACATCCCAAGAGCAAGGAGTCTCCCGTCGCCGCGAAGCGCTCGCTGAAGGCATCCGAATCGCCGTCGGCGGGTCGATCCGCCGCCGCCGCCGGCGACAGCGTGCGACCACTGCGGACGCCTGTTCCCTCGCTCAAGGCGCGAACCAAAACGACCAAGGCCGGCGCACCGGGGTAACCTTGCGCGGCGACGCGCTTGGCCCGTTTATCACTGCGAGCCAATGAGCGATCTCCGCGCGCAACTCCAGACGTCCTTGGGTACGGCCTACACCCTCGAGCGCGAGCTCGGTGGTGGCGGGATGTCTCGCGTCTTCGTGGCGCGCGAAAATGCGCTGGGCCGAGAGGTGGTGGTCAAGGTGTTGGCACCGGAACTCTCGGCGGGAGTAAGCGCCGAGCGCTTCGCGCGCGAGATCGCCACGGCGGCGCGCTTGCAGCAGGCGAACATCGTGCCGGTGCTCGTCTCCGGCGTCTCCGAGGGCCTGCCGTACTACACCATGCCCTTTGTGCGCGGGGAGTCGCTGCGCGCCCTGTTGTCGAGTGGAACGCGCCTGCCGCTGGCTGATCGGGTGAGTGTTCTCCGCGACGTGGCGCGCGCGCTCGCCTACGCGCACGCCGACGGCGTCATTCATCGCGACATCAAGCCCGACAATATCCTCCTGTCGGGCGGGGCGGCGGTGGTCACGGACTTCGGCATTGCCAAAGCCATCAGCGCCTCCCGGACCGACGGTGTGCGTCCGGCCGGCGACGGAGATGGAACGCTGACGCAGCTCGGTACGTCGGTTGGCACACCGGCGTACATGGCCCCCGAGCAAGCGGTGGGAGACGAGCTTGACCAGCGGGCAGACCTGTACGCCTGGGGGGTGGTGGCGTACGAATTGCTGTCCGGGGCCCATCCGTTTGCCGCGAAGGTCGGTGCAGCGCAGCTCATCGCCGCGCACATCGCTGAGGTGCCGCGACCGCTACAGGACCTGAATGCGGAGATTCCGTCCGACGTGGCGGCGCTGGTCATGCAGTGTCTGTCCAAGGATCCGGCCGACCGCCCGGATAGCGCCAACACGGTACTCGCACGGCTCGCCGGCACGGTGACCCCCAGCGGCACCGTGGTGTCCTCATCGCCTCCGGCGGCGCGCTCCGCATTCTCGGCGCGTATCGGCGTTGCGGTGGGCGTTGTGTTGGTGGGCGCCCTCGCCGTGTACGCCTGGCGTGCGCGCGGCGCCGGAGGGAGTTCGCCACCGGTTTCCGCACGTGCATCGGTCGCCGCGGATGCCGCCAAGCGTACGGTGGTGGTCGTGCCGTTCGACAACCTTGGCGACAGTACTGATGCGTACTTCGCTGAAGGCGTGAGCGAGGAGATTGGCAGTCAGCTGGCACGAATTCCGGGGCTGCAAGTCATCGGTCGCGCCGGGGTCCAACGCTATCGTGGCAGCAACAGGTCACCGCTCGAAATTGCCCGCGAGCTTGGCGCCGCGTGGGTGTTGAGTGGCTCTGTCCGGTGGGCGCGCACGTCGGGCACCGGCGTCGTCAGCGGCGATACGCGTGTGCGGATTGTACCGGCACTGCTCAACGTCGGCACGGGTCTACAGGAATGGGGAGAACCATTCAACGAACCGCTCACCGACGTGTTCTCGGTACAGGCCAAGGTTGCGGAACGCGTTGCGCGGGCGCTATCCGTGACCTTGGGGTCTGCCGAAGTGGCGACGCTGCGCCGTCTCGACAGTGCCGATCCGGAAGCGCGTGACGCGCAGTTGTTGGGGCGACATTTTCTTCGGCAGCGCGGACTGGAGAACCTGCGTCGAGCGGTCGTGCAGTTTCGACGCGCCATTGGCCGTGATTCGATGTATGCACGCGCGTGGGCGGGATACGCGGAAGCCTATGTGCTCTTGCCGACCTACTTCGACACCACGCCGAACGCGCGTGCGATCGCCGAAGCGACGCGCGCTGCGAGGCGTGCCGTCGCGCTCGACAGCACGCTGCCCGAAGCGCATGTCGCCCTCGCTCGCGCACTCTGGACAGACTTCCGGTTCAGCGCCGCACTGCCCGTGATTGATCAGGCGTTGCGACTGGATCCCAGCTCGGCGCTGGCGTGGCAACAACGCTACGAAACGGTGATGGCGCTGGGACGAGTCTCCGACGGAGACACGACGATCCGACGGGCGATCGCGCTCGACGCCATGGTTCCATTGCTCAACTTCGAACTCGCCATCAGCTATTTCGCGAACGCGCAGATGGACAGCGCGCTCCTCGCGATTGACCGCGCGATCGCGCTCGACGCAGACAGCAGCTCTTATTGGTACGGACAGCGCTGGGGAATTCTCGTGCAACTTGGGCGCCGGGCCGAGGCACTGACGGATTGCGTGCGCTTTTCGGGAGATGCGCGGGCGTGCACCGCACTGACGCCGCACTTCCCCCCCACGGCCAGTGAGCGTGCGGCGGGGATTGCCGAGTTGGACAAGGTTGTACGCAATCCGGCGTCGGCACCGTACCTACCGCCAACCATACAGGCGATACTCTACCTCTGGTTCGGGCGCGTGGATACGGCATTCGATCGACTGCGTTTCGCGCTCGCGTCCCGCGATCCGAACGTGCTGAGCCTGCAACACTCCCCGGCGTTCACGCCGCTGCACAACGACCCGCGCTGGATCGCGCTGTTGCGCGACATCCGGAGCCGCTGAGCACGACAACGGCCGATCTCGCGTGTGTGAAATCGGCCGTTGCGGTGTTGTATCATGCCGACTGTGGCGGCCCGCTCAGTTCGCCGGTTTCAACCGTCGACTGTTCACGGTGAACAGATAGCCCGTGTACTGCATCTCCTCCCAAGTCTGATCGCCCCACTTCACCGCCTTGCTGGCGTCAGGATTGCTCTTGTTGGTGGCGGAGTTGTCGTACCACGCCATCGACTTGAGCTTGGCGCCGGCGGGGAGATCGAGCGGCTTGGCAAAGAAGTAATACGTCTGCCAGTTGAAGTCGTATCGCGGGACGTCGAGCACCACGGATGACGTGCCGTCGGGCATTTCGAGCGTGTACTTCCAGCGCGTGCCGCGCAGGTGCGTGTGCGGCAGCAGCCCCCAGATCTTGATGCCCTGCGTCGGCTCCAGTTCGGCGTCGACCGGGACATCCTTGGCGCCAGCGGGCAGCGTGAATGCGCCATTGATGAACGCGCCCATGCGCATCTCCTCAACCGGCTCCGCGCTCGCGAACTTGAATCCCACACTGGTGCGGTCATGCATTTCGTGGCCGCGTGCGGTGTAGTGCATCTGGAACGTGAGTACGGTGCCGGCGCGAAGGCGGAGGGCCGTGCCTTCCGGGAACTTCATGACGTTGGTCCCGGGCGCGGTGCCGCCAATGAGCGTGCCGAGCTGGCGTGGCGGCGGGTGCAGCGTATCGAGGCGCGGTGGATCCTCGGGCGGATCGTACTGCGGCTTGCGAACGAAAAGCGGCTGCGGACGCGCCGCCGCCGGTGCACCCGCAGCGCGCGCGGCATCACGTGCGGCTGCCGCAGCGGCGATCGACGCCGGCGTCACGGGCGGCGGCGGTACCTTGGCATACACCAGCACATGATGCACCACTTCACGGGCGCCTGGCATGAACTCGATGGCCTGCACCCACTTGTCTTCGGTGAGGTTCGTGGGAATTTCGAAGTACTGGTACTCGACCGTGCCTGATGCCGGCACGGTGAAGTTCTCCGGCATGGTCACGATGGCGTCCGGCGTGCCGATTTCCCAGCCGGTGGCGTACACCGGTGCCGGCGGAAGCTCCTTGGCGTCTCCCATTTTGGCGCCGCCTTCGACCCAACGCAGCAAGGTGCCCTTTTCCAGGTCCGAGAGACGCCGATCGTTGAGGAACGTGCCGTGTGCGCCTTCCGCGTGCCAAGGCGGCATGACCCCTCCCTTCACGGCGTCGTAGATGTCGTCGACTTTCTTCTTGGCGCTGTCGTACTCCATCAGCGAGAACGGCCCCAGGCCGCCGGGGCGGTGACAGGTGGTGCAGTTCCGGTACAGAATTGGTGCGACGTCCTTGGTGAACGTGGGCGCGGCGCCCTGCGCCACCAACGGTTCACTGTGCTGAGAGGCGATCAGGCCGATCGCCGCGACGGCACCAATGCCGACGAGCTGCAGCAAGCTGGCCCGCCCTGAGCGGGACGCATGTCGTCGATCGGGTGCAGACCTCACTGCGGGCATAGCACTACTCCGTGTCTTGAGGTGATGTACCGGGTGGTCACGCGCCGGCTGGCTTCTTCGGCGCAATATCATCAAACTCGAACTGATAAATCTCATCGACTGGCGTGTTCGGCGTAAGCATCAGCAAGTCGTTGATCAGCCCCGTATGCAGGTCGTACACCCAGCCGTGCACATGAATGTCGTGCCCGGCCTGCCAGGCGTGCTGCACGAACGACGTTTCGGCCAGCTTCCACACCTGTTCCTGCACGTTCAACTCCACCAGTCGGCGCAACCGGCGTTCCGGATCGGCCAGCCCGTCCAGCTCGTGGCGGTGGAGCCGATACACGTCCTTGATGTTGCGGAGCCATTTGTTGATCAGCCCCAGATGCCGGTGCGACAGCGCATTGCGCACACCACCGCAGCCATAGTGGCCACAGACAATGATGTGCTTGACCTTGAGGACTTCCACGGCGTACTGCAACACGCTGAGCATGTTGAAGTCCGTGTGAATCACCTGATTGGCGATGTTCCGGTGCACGAACAGTTCGCCGGGTTCCGTACCCGTCACGTCTTCCGCCGGAACGCGACTGTCCGAGCATCCGATCCACAAAAACTCGGGTGTCTGATCGTCGGCCATGCGAAGGAAGTAATCGTCGCGGACGTTGAGCCGGTCCTGCACCCACGCCTTGTTGGCGAGCAACAGTTTCTTATACGACTCCATAGCTTCCTCTCGCTTTGCGATAGTTCTGCTTCTTCTGATAGAAGTGCTTGAATTCCACGTCGATGTTGCGCAGGGCGGCTCCTTCGGCGAAATCGGCGACCACGTCGTAGACGTCGACATCGATGAAGAGCGCCTTCGTGCCGTCGAGTATGAGTCCGGACCCCGAGGGAATCGTGGCCAGGATCCGCTTCAGTTCGGACTTGTTCACGAACGACGCATCCTTGTTGAAGCGCAGCAAGTACGTCGAGTCCTTGTTCACCAGCGTGAAGGCAGAGTGATGGTTGGTACGGATCACGAAGACCACGCCAAACACAATGCCAATGAGCACGCCGATCAGGAGGTCGGTGAACACAATGGCGACAATGGTCACGATGAACGGCAGGAACTGATCGAGTCCGGCCTTCCACATGCTGCGATACAGTGCGGGTTTCGTCAGCTTGTACCCGACCATCAGCAGCACCGCCGCGAGGCTGGCCAACGGCACGCGATTGAGCAGATCCGGAATGGCAATCACGGTTACCAGCAGCAGCACGCCGTGAACAAACGAGGACCACCGCGTTTTCGCGCCCGCGTAGACGTTGGCCGAGCTGCGCACGATGACCGCCGTCACGGGCAGACCGCCAAGCAGCCCGGCTGCGAGATTCCCGACGCCTTGCGCCATCAATTCGCGGTCGGGGTCCGAGATACGGCGTTGCGGGTCCATCTTGTCCGACGCTTCGAGCGAGAGCAGCGATTCGATGCTGGCCACGATCGCCAGCGTCAGGCCGGTCGTGTAGATGCGGCGATCCGTCCAGCGCCCCCAATCGGGACTGGTCAGTTGCGCGAAAAAATCGCCAGGTCCACCGGCGGGTAGCGTGACGAGATGTCCGTCCTGCGCGCGCAGATAGAAGTCGGTGAAGAGCGAACGAAACGCCTCGTTCATCGCGACTCCGACCAGCACGACAATCAGCGCACCCGGCACCAGCGCGATCGCCTTTCGCGACTTGATCCACGCGGATTCCCAGAACAGCAGAATGCCAAGCGAGACCACCGTGATGAGAATCGCCTCGAGATTCGCCGACGCGACCGAGTCGGCGATGTCGGAGAGCGTGGACGACGACCCGTCCGCCGAACGAAAGAAATCAAAGTCGCCCTCGAAGCTCTTGTCGCGGCCGAGTGCGTGCGGCGTCTGCTTGAGGATGATCACCACGCCGATGGCCGCGAGCATGCCCTTGATGACGGCGTTGGGCACGTAATTGGCGATGCGACCGGCACGCAACGCCCCGAAGGCGATCTGCGCGAGTCCGGCCACCACGACCGCCAGCAAAAAGGCCGGGAACGAGCCGAGGGTTTGGATGGCGGTCGCCACAATCACCGCGAGCCCGGCGGCCGGGCCGCTGACGCTGACCGACGATGACGACAGGAGCGAAACGACCAGTCCGCCAATGATGCCGGAGATGACGCCCGAGAACAGCGGAGCGCCGGAGGCGAGGGCAATGCCCAGGCAGAGGGGCAACGCGACGAGGAACACCACCAGGCCGGCGGACGCATCGCTGGAAAGGGTGCTCCGGCCAACTGGTGGTGGCACTGCGGGTTGTTCGAGAGGCATCGGCAGGCTGGTTTGGGAAGGCGGCTGATGATGCCAGCACGCGCGGTACTTCGCTACCACCAGCCGACATCTCGCTCGTCTCGCCTGCGGTCGCAGTACTTTTCTTTGTCTCCCTGAATGGTCTCCCGTTCCCTCCTTCTTTCCCGCCATGACCAGTCGACGCGAGTTCCTGCAGGATGCCACGCTCGTGGGCCTGGCCTCCCTCGCCGCCCCGACGCTTGGTGAGGCCGCGCCTCCGCCGGATGACGTCACTGGACGCGCATCCGGCGCGCCGTCGGTACCCATGGCCGGCTCGCTGGACGCCATCGCACGCGACGAGGCCTACTGGGCGAAAGTGGCCGCGCAGTACCAGGTCACCGACCGGACCACCAATCTGGAGGCTGGCTTCTTCGGCATGATGGCCAAGCCCGTGCTCGCGGCGTACCACCGTCACATCGACCGCGCGAACAGCGAGAGCTCGTATTTCGCTCGACGCGAGTACCCGGCCATGGCGCAAGCGGCTCGCGTGCGGGTGGCGGAGTTTGTCGGGGCCAAGCCATCCGAGCTGGCGTTTTCGCGCGGGGCCACCGAAGCCCTCCAGCACCTGATCGGGCAGTACAACCGGCTCAAGGCCGGCGACACGGTGATGTACGCGGACCTGGACTACAACGCCATGCAGTGGGCCATGAATGCGCTGGCGGAGCGGCGAGGCGCGACGGTTGCTCGTTTGGTCATTCCGGAGCCGGCCACGAGACCGGGCATCCTGGCTGCGTACGCCGCCGCGCTGGATGCACATCCGCGCACGCGGCTGCTGCTCCTGACACACTGCAACAACAAGACGGGGCTGATCCTGCCCGTGCAGGAAGTGTCGGCGCTCGCGAAGGCCCGTGGAGTGGACGTGATCGTGGACGCCGCGCATTCGTTTGGACAGGTTCCGCTTTCCATGGCCGACCTCGGCGTGGATTTCGTCGGCCTCAACCTGCACAAGTGGATTGGTGCGCCGGTGGGTGCTGGTGCGTTGTACATCCGGGAAAATCGTCTCGATGCCATCGATCGGGCCGATGGGGATGAAAGCGCGCCGATCACGAGTGTCGATAGTCGCATTCACACGGGCACCACGCCGTTTTCCACCGTCATGACCATTCCGGACGCGCTCGATTTTCAGGCGACGATCGGGATGCCACAGAAGGCCGCCCGACTGCGATACCTGCGCGACCTGTGGGTGAACGCGGTGCGTGGCGTGCCGGGCGTTGATGTGCTGACGCCCGACGATCCCGCGCTCGTAGGCGCGCTCACCGCGTTCCGACTCCACGGGCGTGGCACCCGAGAGGCGAATCAGGCGATCACGAAGGCGCTGCACGATGAGTTCGGGTTGTTCACGTTCTGGCGCACGGGCCTTGCCAACGGCGACTGTGTGCGCGTGACCACGGCGCTCTACAACACCCCGGCGGACACCGAGCGGCTGACCAAGGCGATTCGCACGCTGGCGGCGCGGGGGTAGGCGCCGTCAGGCGGTCAGTGCGCGACCGGGGTACGACTACGCTGGCTGCAGGTGTTTGCGCGTGCCGATGGCGTACACGCCGCATCCGCTCAGCAGCATCACGAGCACGGATCCGATAATCTTGGCCTCGAAACCAACCACCGCGTTGACCGTCGCCGGCGGGATGAAGCAGGCGACGATGGCCAGCAGCGTGGCCGCCGTTCCGATGAGGCCGAGCCAACGCACGCGCGCTGGTGGAGATCCACTGATTGCGCTGAGCCGGTACCAGGCGGCGAACAAGTACGTGTAGGTGATGAGTACCAACACGATCGATCCACTGAGCAGAGCGAGATACGCTTCCTGCAGGCTCGCGCCGTAGGTGCTGATGAGGATAAGAACGGTGGCCGCCAAGGCCTGCACCAGTAGCGCCACGTACGGGGTGCCGAAGCGCGGATGTACGCGCGCGAACGCGCGTGGAAGATATGCATCAAGGCCGATGGCAAACGTGACGCGCGCCGGCGCGGCGAGCCAGGCTGAACCGCTACCCAACAGGCCAAGTAGCTCCGCGACGATCATGCTCGATGCCAGCGCGACCAGCACGAGACTGGATCCTGCGCTGGCCACCACCGATGTGATCGCCTGCACGTGCCCGTACACGACATTGTTTCCCGGGACCCCAGTGACCAGCGCGGCAGCGAACGTGAGCAGATAGGTCACGCCAATTGCCACGCCGCCGATGGCAAGGGAACGAGGAATATCCGTGGTGGGCGCGTCAGCCTCTTCACTCATGGCTGCGCCGAGATCGAGTCCCACCACAGCGTTGAGCACAAAGGGCCACAACGCCAGCGCGTGCCACGCGCTGAGTGTGTTGTGGGGGAGGTGACCCCGGGGTTCGGATGGGTTGAGCAATGTCCACGCGGCCGCGCCGAGCAGGCCAAGCGCTATGGTGGCGCGGCCGAGCGCGCCAATATTCTGGAGCCACTTTCCTTGTCCAAGGCCCACGATGTGAAGCCCGGCCGAGAGCCACAGGGTAGCACAGGCCAGCAGTGACAGGGTGCCCTGATGCGCGTCGATCCATCGGGTTGATGCGCCGAAGAGCAGGGCTGCGACAGCGGCGATACCGAGAAAGATGCTGGGCAAGTAGAGAAACGTGTTCACCCAGTAGCACCACCCGCAGGCGAAGCCGTGCACCTCGCCGAAGGCCATGCGCGTCCACGTGTAAACGCCGCCCTCGCGCGGATGCGTTCGCGACAGATCCGCGATTGCTGCAGCGTACGGCAGCATGAACATCAGCACTGCCAGGACCCAGAACACCAATCCAGAGAGCCCGAGCGCAAGGCTTTGCGAGAGCGTGCTGGGTGTGTAGACCGCGACCACATTGAGCAGCACCAGGTCGCGCAACGTCAGGGTTCGCTTGAGCGGCGAGACCTTGGTGCTCAAGGAACGTTGCGAGCGAGTGCCGCACGAACGCCCGCAGTCAACAGTGCAAGCAGGAACGGTTTCTGGATGAAATACACGTCCTGGTCGAGGACTCCGTGTGTCGCGATCACATCCGCCGGATATCCGGACATGAACAAGTGGCGCAGGCGCGGTCTCGTGCGCTGCAAGTGCCCGGTCAGGTCGCGTCCATTCATTCCGGGCATGATCACGTCAGTGAGCAGCAGGTGGATAACGCCGTCGTACTCGGCGGCGATGCGCATGGCCTCCTGCGGTCCGCCGGCCTTGAGGACCGTATAGCCACGGGATTGCAGCATCTTGCCGGTAACGCGCAGCAGCGCCGGCTCATCCTCTACGAGCAAAATGGTCTCGGTTCCGTCCTGGATGGCGAGCTCCTCCGCCGGCGCCTCCATGTGCTCGCCCGTGTGCCTCGGGAAATACACGGCGAATGTACTGCCCAGGCCGGGCGCGCTGGACACGTCGATGATACCACCGTTCTGGCTCACGATGCCGAAGACCGTCGCCAGTCCGAGTCCGATGCCATTGCCAGTTTCGGCGGTGGTGAAAAACGGCTCAAAAATGTGCGGGAGCGTGTGTGCATCGATGCCGCATCCCGTATCCTGCACCGACAGGCAGACATAGTCGCCAGCCTGCGAGCCGACATGATTGGAACAGAACGCATCGTCGAGCACGCGGTTGGCCGTCGCGATGATGATGCTGCCGGTGTTCGCGATGGCGTTGCGCGCATTCACGCACAGATTCGTGAGGACTTGATCGACTTGTGACGGATCAATATGAATGCGCCACAGATTGGCGTCGGCCCGGCTGGTGAGCTGTACGTCCTCGCCAAGCAGACGCGGCAACAGCTTGAGCATGCCCGCGACGCGGTCGTTGAGGTCGACCACTTCCGGAACAATGCTTTGTTGTCGAGCGAAGGCGAGCAACTGCCTCGTGATGTCCGCGGAGCGCTCCGCCGCTTCCCGAATACTCTGCAGGTCGTGACGAACCGACTCATCGGCCGGGCTATCGAGCAACGCACTCTCGGCGTGTCCCAGAATCACCCCAAGCATGTTGTTGAAATCGTGCGCGACCCCGCCGGCCAAACGGCCGAGGGCCTCGAGCTTCTGCGCCTGCCGGAGCTGTCCTTCGGCGCTCTCGAGTTCCGACTGGATCCGGAGGGCGAAGGCCGCGACCTCG